>NZ_QTQN01000058.1:0-27389 GCF_003853755.1 Burkholderia sp. Bp8984 | reverse complement strand
ATCAACGCGCAGAACTGCGTGCACTGCAAGACCTGCGACATCAAGGACCCGACGCAGAACATCGTGTGGGTCACGCCGGAAGGCGGCGGCGGGCCGAATTACCCGAACATGTAACGCAACGCATCCCCGCGCCCGCGGGCGCGAACGAACCGGAGTGAGACGATGAGCAATGCAGCGAAGGAAGTCGTGGTGGTGAGCGGTGTCCGTACCGCGATCGGCGATTTCGGCGGGAGCCTGAAGGATTTCTCGCCGACCGATCTCGGCGCGAAGGTCGTGAGCGAAGTGCTGTCGCGCGCGAACGTGCCGGGCGATGCGGTCGGGCATGTCGTGTTCGGCCACGTCGTGAATACCGAACCGAAGGACATGTATCTCGCGCGCGTCGCGGCGATCAACGGCGGCGTCGCGCAGCACACGCCGGCGCTCACCGTGAACCGCCTGTGCGGCTCCGGCCTGCAGGCGATCGTGTCGGCCGCGCAGACGATCATGCTCGGCGACGCCGACGTCGCGATCGGCGGCGGCTCGGAGAACATGAGCCGCGCGCCGTACACGGTGCCGGCCGCGCGCTTCGGCCAGCGCATGGGCGACGCAAAGCTCGTCGACATGATGCTCGGCGCGCTGCACGACCCGTTCCAGACGATCCACATGGGCGTGACCGCAGAGAACGTCGCCAAAAAGTACGGCATTTCGCGTGATGCGCAGGATGCGCTCGCGCTCGAATCGCATCGTCGCGCGGCGCGCGCGATCGCCGAAGGCCGCTTCAAGGATCAGATCCTGCCGATCTCGATCCGCACGAAGAAGGGCGAGGTCGCGTTCGACACCGACGAGCACGTGCGTCACGACGCCGGCCCGGACGACTTCACGAAGCTGAAGCCGGTGTTCGTGAAGGAGGACGGCACGGTGACCGCCGGCAATGCGTCGGGGATCAACGATGCGGCCGCCGCGGTGCTGATGATGAGCGCGGATGCCGCGCGCGCGCAGGGCGTGAAGCCGCTCGCGCGTCTCGTCGCGTACGCGCATGCGGGTGTGGATCCGGCGTACATGGGCATCGGCCCGGTGCCGGCCACGCAGAAGGCGCTCGAGCGCGCGGGCCTGAAGATCACCGATCTCGACGTGATCGAGGCGAACGAGGCGTTCGCCGCGCAGGCGTGCGCGGTCACGCAGGAGCTTGGTCTCGATCCGGCCAAGGTCAACCCGAACGGCTCGGGCATTTCGCTCGGTCACCCGATCGGCGCGACCGGCGCATTGATCACGGTCAAGGCGCTGTACGAGCTGAAGCGCATCGGCGGGCGTTACGCGCTCGTGACGATGTGTATCGGCGGCGGCCAGGGGATTGCGGCGATCTTCGAGAACATCTGATAATCGACCGCTCAGCACCCGAATACACAGGAATCGTCATGGCAATCGAAACCGTCGGCGTCGTGGGCGCCGGAACCATGGGCAACGGCATTGCGCAAACCGCGGCCGTTGCAGGACTCAACGTCGTGATGATCGACGTCAGCGACGCGGCGCTCGACAAGGGCGTCGCCGCCCTGAAGGGCAGTCTCGAGCGGCTCGTGTCGAAGGACAAGCTCGACGCCGGCGCACGCGACGCCGCGCTCGCGCGCATCACGACGTCGACCGACTACGCGAAGCTCGCCGCGGTCGACATCGTGATCGAAGCCGCGACCGAGAACGTCGAGTTGAAGAGCCGCATCCTGAAGCAGATCGAGTCGGTCGCGCGGCCCGACGCGATCATCGCGACCAACACGTCGTCGATCTCGATCACGTCGCTTGCGGCGCTGCTCGCCGATCCGTCGCGCTTCGTCGGCATGCACTTCTTCAACCCGGTGCCGCTGATGCCGCTCGTCGAGATCATCCGCGGGCTGCAGACGAGCGACGCGACCGCGTCGGCCGTGCGCGCGCTGACCGAGCGTTTCGACAAGTCGCCGATCGGCGTGCGCAACGCGCCGGGCTTCGTCGTGAACCGGATCCTCGTGCCGATGATCAACGAAGCGTTCTTCGTGCTGGCCGAAGGCATCGCGTCGGCCGAGGAGATCGACGCGGGGATGAAGCTCGGCGCGAACCATCCGATCGGGCCGCTCGCGCTGGCCGACCTCGTCGGGCTCGACGTGTGTCTCGCGGTGATGGACGTGTTCCTGAAGGACTTCGGCGACACGAAGTACCGTGCGTGCCCGCTGCTGCGCGAGATGGTGTCGGCAGGGCGGCTGGGGCGCAAGACGGGGCGTGGGGTGTACGACTACAGCAAGTAAGCGGCGCATCAGTGCCTCTTCGCGCGGCCGCCTTCGGGCGGCCGCGTGCTTTTGGCGGTGCGCTTGTGCGTCGAGCACCGCGAGATCCCGGGGCAGGGTACGTTCGACCATCACGAGCTTTAGGACAAGCACCCCGTCGAAATCACGCACGCGGTTACCCGGGACCCGGCGTACGCGCCGCGCGTGTTCTTTCCGATCCCCGAGGCTTACGTCGACCGGTTCTCGCGCTGGTACGGCGCGCGGTTGAGCGCGCACGGGATCTGATGGAGGCGAGACGCGCCGACAGCGCGATATCGGATCCGTTTGCCTCGGCGTGCGATACGGGTCGATTAACGTCGACCCCTCCTGACCCATCGGTCCGCTCGGACGATCCGTCCCAGCTCGCGGGATTTCAGAATTGAAACTTCGATTCCATATCTGAGCCGGTACGAGGCCGGCCTGCGCGCCCGAGCCCCATCCATCAACGCCGCCTGTTCGATATTCCATGTGGCCTGCTTTTTGCCTTTACGAGACGACATGCTCGATGTGCTCTCGTCCGACCGTTCTTTCCTGACGAAACGAACCGCACGGTTCGAGAGGCGACCCGCTTTTCAATCGTAAGGTGAATGCAATGACTGGCTACGGCAAACGAAACACGGTTTCCGGGAACGATGCGCGTCGCGTTGCGCGCGAACGCGCGGTGGAAGCAGATCGATCCGCGCCGACGCGCGAATCGTCCGGTGAACGCCGCCGCGATACGAACTGGGCGTGGGCAAAGGGAACGGCCGGCTACGACTGGATGGATCACGCACCGCTGTTCGATCACCGCGATTGATCCTGTCGCGAGCGCGGTTCATGCCACGGGCTCGCCGTGGTTCGATCGACGACCGGACCGGCCGGCGAGCCCGTCCCTTATTTCCGGTTGGTCGGCTGGATGCTATTCGTCGTCGCGATGTCGATAGCGGCTATCCGGCGATCTGGCGAACATGTCGACTGGCGAAAGCCGCGACGATGCAACCGCGAATGACCGACGCGACGATCCGCACGCCGCCCAATGAAGCAGGCGGGCGGAGCACGGCGCGTCGGCGAACTCAATTCAACCATTCACTATCCATGGCCGCCGTGACGCCTACCCCCATCCAGTCCATCCTGATCGCGAACCGCTCGGAAATCTCGATCCGCGTGATGCGTGCCGCCGCCGAACTGAACATGCGTACGGTGGCGGTGTATTCGAAGGAAGACCGCCTCGCGCTGCATCGCTTCAAGGCGGACGAGAGCTACCTGATCGGCGAAGGCAAGAAGCCGCTCGCCGCGTACCTCGACATCGACGACATCCTGCGCGTCGCGCGGCAGGCAAAGGTCGACGCGATCCATCCCGGCTACGGCTTCCTGTCGGAGAACCCCGATTTCGCGCAGGCCGTGATCGACGCCGGCATACGCTGGATCGGCCCGTCGCCGGAAGTGATGCGCACGCTCGGCAACAAGGTGGCCGCGCGCAACGCGGCGATCACGGCCGGCGTGCCCGTGATGCCGGCGACATCGCCGCTGCCGGACGACCTCGACGCCTGCAAGGCGCTGGCCGCGGAAGTCGGCTATCCGCTGATGCTGAAGGCGAGCTGGGGCGGCGGCGGGCGCGGCATGCGCGTACTGGAAAGCGATCAGGACCTCGAAACACTGCTGCCTGTCGCTCGCCGCGAGGCACTGGCCGCGTTCGGCAACGACGAGGTGTACGTCGAGAAGCTCGTACGCAATGCGCGGCACGTCGAGGTGCAGGTGCTCGGCGATCTGCACGGCACGGTCGTGCACCTGTACGAGCGCGACTGCACGGTGCAGCGGCGCAACCAGAAGGTGGTCGAGCGCGCGCCGGCGCCGTATCTCGATCACGACGGCCGGCAGGCGTTGTGCGAATCGGCGCTGCGCCTGATGCGCGCGGTCGGGTACACGCATGCGGGCACCGTCGAATTCCTGATGGACGCCGACACCGGCCAGTTCTACTTCATCGAGGTGAACCCGCGCATCCAGGTCGAGCATACGGTGACCGAGATGATCACCGGTATCGACATCGTGAAGGCGCAGATCCGCATCACCGAAGGCGGCCGGATCGGCCTCGCGGAGGACGCGACGGACGGCGAGGGCGCGCTCGTCGCGCGCGCGGCCGGCGTGCCGGAGCAGCAGGCGATTCCGCTGAATGGCAACGCGTTGCAATGCCGGATCACGACCGAGGATCCGGAGAACGACTTCCTGCCCGACTACGGGCGGCTCACGGCCTATCGCAGCGCGGCGGGCTTCGGCGTGCGCCTCGACGCCGGCACCGCCTACGGCGGCGCGGTGATCACGCCGTACTACGACTCGCTGCTGGTCAAGGTGACGACCTGGGCGCCGACGGCCGCCGAATCGATCCACCGGATGGATCGCGCGCTGCGCGAGTTCCGGATTCGCGGCGTCACGTCGAACCTGCAGTTCCTCGAGAACGTGATCAATCACCCGGCCTTCATCGCGGGCGACGTGACGACGCGCTTCATCGACAGGACGCCGGAGCTGCTCGCATTCGCGAAGCGCGGCGATCGCGCGACGAAGCTGCTGCGCTATCTCGGCGAGCTGAACGTGAACGGCAACGCCGAGATGAGCGGCCGCACGCTGCCGGCATTGCCGCTGCCGAAACCCGTGCTGCCGAAGGTCGATACGGCGGTGGCGATTCCGGCCGGCACGCGCGATCGACTGCGCGAGCTCGGCCCCGAGAAGTTTGCGCGCTGGATGCTCGACCAGAAGCAGGTGCTGCTGACCGACACGACGATGCGCGATGCGCACCAGTCGCTGTTCGCGACGCGCATGCGCACGGCCGACATGCTGCCGATCGCGCCGTTCTACGCACGCGAGCTGTCGCAGCTGTTCTCGCTCGAATGCTGGGGCGGCGCGACCTTCGACGTCGCGCTGCGCTTCCTGAAGGAAGATCCGTGGGAGCGGCTCGCGCTGCTGCGCGAGCGCGTGCCGAACATCCTGTTCCAGATGCTGCTGCGCGGCTCGAACGCGGTCGGCTACACGAACTACGCGGACAACGTCGTGCGCTTCTTCGTGCAGCAGGCCGCGAGCGCGGGCGTCGACGTGTTCCGCGTATTCGATTCGCTGAACTGGGTGCGCAACATGCGCGTGGCGATCGATGCGGTCGGCGAGAGCGGGATGCTCTGCGAAGGCGCGATCTGCTACACCGGTGACCTGTTCGACACGTCGCGCTCCAAATACGACCTCAAGTATTACGTCGGCATCGCGCGCGAGCTGCAGCGGGCCGGCGTGCACGTGCTCGGCATCAAGGACATGGCCGGCATTTGCCGCCCGCAGGCGGTCGCGACACTCGTGAAGGCGCTCAAGGAAGAAACCGGGCTGCCGGTGCATTTCCATACGCACGACACGAGCGGGATCGCCGCGGCGTCGGTGCTCGCGGCGGTCGGTGCGGGCTGCGACGCGGTGGACGGCGCGCTCGACGCGATGAGCGGGCTCACGTCGCAGCCGAACCTGTCGAGTATCGCGGCGGCGCTGGCCGGCAGCGAACGCGATTCCGGGCTGGATCAGGACCGCCTGCACGAAGCGTCGATGTACTGGGAAGGCGTGCGCCGTTATTACGCGCCGTTCGAATCGGATATCCGCGCGGGCACGGCCGACGTCTACCGTCACGAGATGCCCGGCGGCCAGTACACGAACCTGCGCGAGCAGGCGCGCTCGCTCGGCATCGATCATCGCTGGACCGAGGTGTCGCGTGCGTATGCGGACGTCAATCGCCTGTTCGGCGACATCGTGAAGGTCACGCCGACGTCGAAGGTGGTCGGCGACATGGCGCTGATGATGGTCGCGAACGACCTCGGCGTGGACGACGTGCGCAATCCGGACAAGGACATCGCGTTCCCCGAGTCGGTCGTGTCGCTGTTCAAGGGCGAGCTGGGTTTCCCGCCCGACGGCTTCCCGGCGGACCTGTCGCGCAAGGTGCTCAAGAGCGAACCGCCGGCGCCGTATCGTCCCGGCGACCAGCTTCCGCCGGTCGACCTCGACGCGGCACGCAAGCAGGCCGAGACCGCGTGCGAACGCCCGCTGGACGACCGGCAGCTCGCGTCCTACCTGATGTATCCGAAGCAGACGGTCGACTATTACGCGCACGTTCGCGCCTACAGCGACACGTCGGTCGTGCCGACGCCGGCGTTCCTGTACGGGCTGCAGCCGCAGGAAGAAGTGGCGATCGACATCGAGCCGGGCAAGACGCTGCTCGTGTCGCTGCAGGGCCAGCACGCCGACGCGCAGGACGGCATCGTGAAGGTGCTGTTCGAACTGAACGGCCAGTCGCGTTCCGCGCTGGTCGAGCAGAAGAGCGTCGTGCAGGCGGGCAAGGAGCGTCACGGCCTGCAGCGTGCCGATCCGGCCAATCCGCTGCATGTCGCCGCGCCGATGCCGGGCTCGGTGGTCACGGTCGCCGTGCAACCGGGGCAGCGTGTGTCGGCCGGCACGACGCTGATCGCGCTCGAGGCGATGAAGATGGAAACGCACATCGCGGCGGAGCGCGACTGCGAGATCGCGGCCGTGCATGTGAAGCCGGGCGAGCGAGTCGCGGCGAAGGATCTGCTGATCGAGCTGAAAGACCCGGCGCAATGACGGTTGCCGCGCCCGGTCGTATTCGCGAAGCCGATCGGGTGCAGCCGCGAGGATCGCGAACCGCGCGAGCGGTTCGGCCAGATGCGCGAGCACGTGATGGAAGCGCTGCGGTTCCCCCACCACGCGCGCTCGACGCATGGATGGCGGTGTGTCGCGGGCGTGGCCGGCGTCGCAGTTCGTTGCGTCTAGACGTTGATGACGCCGCGTCCGAGCTCGACCACGCGACCGCCGACGCTGATTTCACCGTTCGAGCTGACCGACAACCGCAGCAGGCAAGGCCGGCCGACGGCTTCACCCTGTTCGACCTCAAACGCGGCGGGCAGCGCGTGATGGGCCGCAAGCAGCCAGCCGCCGAGATTCGCGCAGGCCGACCCCGTGCCCGGGTCTTCGAAAATCCCGCCGCCCTGTTTCGCAAAGAAATAGCGGGCGACCACTTTCCCGGGACGATGCGGGTCGAACGCGAACACATAGGCGGTCTTTCGACCGAGGCTGCTGGTCGGCCAGCGCTCGAGGCAGGCACCGTCGGGCCGGGCGCGGCGCACGGCCGCGGGGTTCCTGACGGCGACCAGCAGTTGGTCCGCGCCGGTGTCGACCCATAGCGGCGGCGCGAGAAAATCGTCCGTCGTCAGTCCCAGCATGGCCGCCGTATCGGTATCGGGCAACGCGCAAGGCGCCGTTTTCGGCATGCCCGCGTGCGGGGCGGTGAACGTCCACACGTCGTCGCCGGCTTTGACGTCGACCACGCCGGCCTTGAATTCGAGCGCGAGTGTGTCGCCAGCCTTCAGCAGGTCGCGCACGACATGCGCGGTACCGAGCGTCGGATGGCCCGCGAACGCCATTTCATGGCCGGGCGTGAAGATGCGCACGCGGGCATGCGCACGCGCCGACGGCAGCACGAACGTCGTTTCCGACAGGTTGAACTGCACGGCCAGTGCCTGCATGGTCGCGTCGTCCATGCCGCGCGCATCTTCGAACACGCATAGCGGATTGCCGCCGAAGGTGGATTCGGCGAATACATTGAGCAGGCGGAACGCGTACTGGGTCATCTCGATCTCGTGTGAGAGGGGCGTGCTGGTCGGGGCGCGCGAGCATCGCCCGGATGTCGGGATGCTTCGGCACGATCCTGCATTCTGCCGGACCGAGCGCATCGATCGATGCGCGGTCGCTCGGCATTTCAATTTTCGTGCATCATCAGAGTTCTCCGCTTCGGCCCGGCCACGCGAATTTTCGCAACGATCGCGCCAATTTTTTCGCCGGAGCAGACGGCCGCCTGCGAATCCGGAACCGTCCGGTTCAATCACAACGACGCCGTGCCCATGCAACACACGTCGGGTTCAGTGTCGCTCAACGCTTGCAGCATCCTGCATGCAGGAGGAAGACATGGCATCCGACGGAAGCCACCTGAAAACCGGGGGTGGACTCGCGAACGCATCGGCGGGCACCGCTTCGCCGCGAACCATGCTGGACGCGCTCGCACGCGGCGTGGAAAACCTGCTGATCCCGGCCGACACGCCGTGGCCCACGGCGCAGCTCTACCTCGCGGACAACGACCGACCGTGGAAATTCTCCGCTGTCCTTGTCGCGATCGTCGCGCGGCGCGAGCCGACGATCCTGCTGACCAAGCGATCGTCGGGGCTCAGCGAATATTCGTCGCACGTGAGTTTTCCCGGCGGACGTCCGGCGGAATCGGACACCAGCATCGGCGCGACCGCGCTGCGCGAGGCGTTCGAGGAAATCGGCCTCGCGCCCGATGCGGTGCGGATGATCGGAAGCTTGCCGATTCATAAAACGAGAAAGCGCAATCACGCCATTTTTCCCGTGATCGGCTTCGTGTCGGAAACAGCCGCATGGGAAGCCGCACCCGCTGAAGTCGAGGCGATTTTCGAGTTTCCGTTTTCGACGCTGCTGAATCCCGATCTGCCGCGGCAATACGGCGACGGCGAACGCGCCGGCGCCTGGTACTGGGCGGATCAGACGCAGGACATCTGGGGCGTGACCGCGTTCATCCTGAAATCGCTGGCGGGTCTGGTGCGCGACGCCGCGGGCGGAGAGTGTGCACGTACCGACTAGCTTCACGCACGGGGCCTCGCGCCCGCCGAGTCACGCGTGCCGCTCGCGGCGCGTCGCTCAGTGTGACGACACGAACACCGCATCCTCGAACGCCGCCGGAATCGCGAACTGCGCACGCATGCGCTTCGTTTCCTGCGCGGGCGTGAGCCCGAACAGCCGCTTGAATTCCCGGCTGAACTGCGACGGGCTCGCATAACCGACCGCATGGCCGGCCGCCTCTGCGGTCAGGTCCTGGCGCACCATCAGCAAGCGCGCCTGATGCAACCGCGTCGACTTCAGGTACTGCATCGGCGACACCTGCGTGATCGCCTTGAAGTGGCTATGGAAGCTCGGCACGCTCATGCCGGCTTCCGCGGCCAGTTGCGCGACGTCGAGCGATTGCGCGTAGTCGGCATGAATCAGGCGCAGCGAACGGCCGATCCGGCCGAACTGTCCGCGCATCGCCAGCGCGTTGCGCATGGCGCTGCCCTGCGCGCCGGTGAGCACGCGGAAATACAGTTCGCGCAGCAACCCGCGACCGAGCACCGCCGCTTCGAGCGGCCGGTGCAGCGCTTCGACGAAACGCAGCACGGTCGCCTGCATCGCGTCGTCCATCGGCGTCGACATCATGCTTCTCGGCGCCTGCACGGGTTCGGCGATCCCTTCGCGGTCGATCTGCGCGGCGAGTTCGGCGGCCATCGGGAAATCGAGGTGCAGATACAGCGCGAGCAGCGGGTGCGCCGCCGTTGCGTCGGTTTCCATGCTGAACGGGACGGGCACCGAGACGGCCAGGTAGTGGGCCTCGTCGTACAGGTAGCGTTCGCCGCCGAAATAGCCGCGCTTGCTGCCCTGGCAGACGATCACGATGCCCGGGTCGTACAGCACCGGCGTGCGCGACAGCGCGCGGTTCGAGCGCAGGATGCGCACGCTCGGCAGTGCGGTCAGGTTGTAGCCTTCGTCCGGCGCCAATGCATGCAGCAACGCGATCAGGTGTTGGCGGCTGCGCGCGGGCAGCTGCGGCGATCGGGACGAAGAGGGCGCGGTGCTCATAGTTTTGTGCAAGAAAATCAGCGGAACCGGGCTTAGTTTACGTGGATCGTCAGACTAGTATGCATGCTTCGATCGACATTCGGGAGAAGCTCACATGGCATCCGGCACTATCATGCTCATCACCGGCGTCAGCAGCGGCTTCGGCCGCGCGCTCGCACAAGCGGCGCTGGCCGCGGGTCATACGGTGGTCGGCACCGTGAGAAGCGAAGCGGCGAAGCGGGCGTTCGAAGCGCTGTCCCCGCATGCGGCCATCGGGCGCGTGCTCGACGTGACCGACTTCGAGCGCATCGACGGCGTCGTCGCGGAGATCGAGTCGAGCGTCGGGCCCGTCGACGTGCTGGTGAACAACGCCGGTTACGGGCACGAAGGCATCATGGAGGAGTCGCCGCTGTCGGAGATGCGCCGACAGTTCGACGTGAACGTATTCGGCGCCGTCGCGATGATGAAGGCCGTCGTGCCGTTGATGCGCGCACGCCGGCGCGGCCGCATCCTGAACATCACGTCGATGGGCGGCCACATCACGATGCCCGGCATTGCCTATTACTGCGGCAGCAAGTTCGCGCTGGAAGGGATTTCCGACACGCTCCGCAAGGAGCTCGAGCCGTTCGGCATCGCGGTGACCGCCGTGGCGCCGGGCTCGTTCCGCACCGACTGGGCCGGCCGCTCGATGACGCGCACGCCGCGCTCGATCGCCGATTACGACGCGCTCTTCGATCCGATCCGCCACGCGCGCGAGGAGAACAGCGGCCGTCAGTTGGGCGATCCCGCGAAGGCCGCGCGTGCCATGCTCGCGGTCATCGAGGCGGACCATCCACCGGCCCATCTGTTGCTCGGCAGCGATGCGCTTCGGCTCGTGCGCGCCAAATGGTCGGCGCTGGAAGACGACATGCGCGCGTGGGAGGCGGTGACCGTGTCGACGGACGGTTGAGGCACGAGGGTCGGGGCGTGCGAAATCGCACGGTTAGTTGCGTTGAATGGTCAAGTCTCGGGATGCGAGCACACTGCTGCGAGGTTGTGCCCGTCCGGACCGGTGACGAACGCGGCATGGTCGTTCGCGCCACACATCGCCGTTGCCCGCGGAGAACCGATACACGGCGGTATGCAATTGGCTTCATGACACGGTCGCGGTTTTCCGCTACAACACTCAGGTGCCGCATCGACCGGCGCGGTGTGCCGCCGCCCCGCAGTTCGACACCGACATCCGCCCGGGTGGCCGGCCGGCACGTGACGTTCACCTACCCCAAAGGAGCCTGAAGCCATGCCTTACATCACCACGAAGGACAGCGTCGACATCTTCTACAAGGACTGGGGCCCGAAGGATGCGCAGCCGATCATGTTCCACCACGGCTGGCCGCTGTCTTCCGACGACTGGGATGCCCAGCTGCTGTTCTTCGTTCAGAAGGGCTATCGCGTGGTCGCGCACGATCGTCGCGGCCACGGCCGGTCGGCGCAGGTTTCCGACGGCCACGACATGGATCACTACGCGGCGGACGCGTTCGCGGTGGCCGAAGCGCTCGACCTGCGCAACGCGGTCCATATCGGCCACTCGACCGGCGGCGGCGAAGTCGCGCGCTACGTGGCCCGCCACGGCGAGCCGGCAGGCCGCGTCGCGAAGGCGGTGCTGGTCAGCGCGGTGCCGCCGCTGATGCTGAAGACCGACGCGAACCCGGAAGGCCTGCCGCTCGAGGTCTTCGACGGCTTCCGCAAGGCGCTTGCCGACAATCGCGCGCAGTTCTTCCTCGACGTGCCGTCGGGCCCGTTCTACGGCTTCAACCGGCCGGGCGCGACGGTGCATCCGGGCGTGATCCAGAACTGGTGGCGCCAGGGCATGATCGGCAGCGCGAAGGCGCACTACGAAGGCATCAAGGCGTTCTCGGAAACGGACCAGACCGAAGACCTGCGGTCGATCTCGGTGCCGACGCTCGTGTTGCACGGCGAAGACGACCAGATCGTGCCGATCGCCGATTCGGCGCTGAAGTCGGTCAAGCTGCTGAAGAACGGCACGCTGAAGACGTATCCGGGGTATTCGCACGGGATGCTGACGGTCAACGCAGATGTGCTGAACGCCGACCTGCTGGCCTTCGTCCAGTCGTAACGCTGGCGGCGCAAGCCCGTTCTCGCGGGCTGCGCCGCGCTGGCCGGTGATGCCGGCCAGCCTCCTTCCGCTTCGCCGGCGGGTTTGACCGGCTACGCGGAACGATGCTGCCGGCACGACACCGCGAAGTCGCCACGGCGCCGCGCAGCGTTCGGCTCGCTAGCGTTCCCCCTCGATGCACCGCACGATTGCAGCCGCTGCCCGCTGCCCGCTGCCCGCTGCCCGCTGCCCGCTGCCCACCGCCCACCGCCCACCGCCCACCGCCCACCGCCCACCGCACCCCGCACCCCGCACCCCGCACCCCGCACCCCGCACCCTGCGGCCGACGCGGCAATCCGCATCCGCGCATCACCGGCTCATGCGCGTGCCGACACCCGGCGAAATGCATCTCCACTCACTGTAGACGCAACCCCACCTTGATTCCGGATCGTATGAATTAAGATGCAGCCGGCACTTCGGGGTGTCCGGCGTTGGGCGACAGAGGCAGTAAGCAAGCCGTCGTCCGTACCGGAAGCAAAGGCCGTCCGCGCGATCGAACCGGGCGAGGCTCGACGAAAGCGCGGCATTCCATATCCATTGAATGGCACTGCTTATCAATATGCGCGGCAGGTTCGACCTGCTGCACGGGCAAGCACATGCCGTCAATCCAGAACAAGAGGATTGTGATGAAACCCGTTACCTGGACGGCCATGGCCGTCGTTCTCGCGTTGACCGCATGCGGCGGCGACGACGTCTCGACCAAGAGCGGTGCGTCGCAGTCGACACCGACCTCTCCCGGATCACCTTCCGGCCCGACATCGCCCGGTGGCGGCTCGAATGGCGGGCCGACCGGCGGCGGAACCACGCAGCCGCAGGCCGGCTGGTCGACGGCCGTCGCGGTGGACGGCAAGGGGCCGGAAGGCGACCCGAGCGTGACGATCGACGCGAGCGGCAATGCACTCGCCACCTGGATGACCGTCGACCCGGCCAGTCCGTACGGCAACGAAATGTGGGGCGCGCGCTATGTCCCCGGCTCGGGCTGGCAAAGCGCGACGCGGCTCGACACGAGCGACGGTACGCATTCGATGAACGGGTTGACCGGCGTTCCGCCGCAGCTGGTCGGCAATGCGAGCGGCCAGGCGGTCGCGTTCTGGACCGAATGGATGCCGGGCCCCAACACGTACGCATTGTGGGCGCGCCCGTACAGCCCGGGCGCCGGCTGGGGCACGGCGTCCGAACTGGCAGCGGACATGAGCGGTTCGTCCTATACGGCCGGGATCGACAGCCAGGGCAATGCGCTCGTCGCCTGGACGCAGTCGATCAGCCTGCTCGATACGCGCATCGCCTGGACGCGTTATACGCAGGCGGGACAGTGGTCGCCCACGACGCTGATCCAGATGCCGGTGCAGACCGGGCCGGGTGCGGTGACCGGCGATACGGACAACGTGAGGCCGATGATGTCGGTCCTGTCGTCCGGCCGCGCGGTGCTCGCGTGGCGGCAGACCAACCATACGCATTCGGCGCTGTGGACGGCCACGTACGACCCGACCAACGGCTGGACCGACGTCAACCAGGCCGTGTCGAACACGAGCCTGTTTACGACGATCATCTCGCCGGCGGCCGGCATGGACGCGAAGGGCAACATCACGCTGGTGTGGGGGCAGCTCGACGTGACCGGCGGGCATCTCGAGACGACCACGATGGCGCAACGCTTCGTCGCCGGCACCGGGTGGCAGCCGGCCGCGCCGGTGGCGCCGGCGATCACGGAGCCGACCGGCTTCATCGCGACGCCGATGCTGACCGTCAACGACAACGGCATCGCGGCCGTGATGTGGGCGGAGGGCGGCGCGGTGCTGCAGGCGAGCGTGTCCGATGCCGGCGGAAACTGGGGGCCGCTGCAGCGGCTGACGGAACACCTGAACGGGGCGGCCGCCCAGTACCCGCCGCTGGTGATCGACGCGGCGGGCCACGTGACGGTCGCATGGCAGGACACGGGCTTGCCGGGCGCGTCGGCCGTCATCGCGGCCCGCTACCGCGACGGGGCGTGGAGCGCGTCGACGGTGGCGCCACAGAGCGCATCGTGGCCGGCGCTGGCCGTCAACGCGACGGGGTCGATGGCACTCCTCTGGCAATCGTACGTCGCGACTATCGGCAGCCAGCTGCAGTCCAGTTTCTATACCCCGGGCTCGTGATCGCGTTGCACGGGAAACCGAAGGAGAAGCCATGAAGAAGACCTTGCTTTGCACCGTACGGACCGCGCTGGGCGCCGCGGCCGCCGGCCTCGCGCTGGCCGGTTGCGGCACGACGCAGATGAACATGACCGACGTGCAGACATCGACCGCGAAGACGATCGGCCTTGCGTCGTCGGACGAAATCACGATCGCCAACGTGCAGTACGGGAAGAAGAACGGGCTCGGCGGCCAGCAGGTGAGTTACGACGCGACCACCGGCAAGGGACGGCGCTTCACCTGCACCGTGTTCATGATTCCCGGTCTCACGCCGATCGACCGGCCGACGTACAACGACTGGGAATGCCACCCGCGTCGCTGACGCCCGCGCTCTGCCCGCCGCGCGCCTGTCGATCGACGGCGCGGCGGGCACTGCGACGAACCCGCTGTCCACCGCCGCATTTTGGTCCGATAATCGACGAACCGATCCCTTCCTTTCCTGTCGGCTCGAATGAAAACTGCCATGGATCAAGCGGATGCCATCCCCGTCTTCAAGTTTCGTACCACCGACTATCCGGTGCGGGACCGATTCCACGTGTGGGTCAAGGACATGCTCTGCGACTACCGGCTGGACGACGTCGGCGGCTACGGCGCGTTCAACGCGGAAGCGACCGGCGCGGCGCTCGGCCCGCTGATCTTCTCGAGCCGGCGCTGGCGGTCGCGCGCGCCGACCTACTCGGTGCACCGCACGACGCGGCGGATCCGGCTCGACGGCCAGGATTCGATCCGCTTCACGCTGCTGCTGGGCGGGCACCTCACGTGCCGCACCGGCGGGCCGGAGCTGGTCAAGCGCGCGGGCGACCTGTTCGTCTATGACGTCGCGCAGGTCAACGATTGCCGGGTCGAGGCCGGCGACGTGATCAGCCTCGTGGTGCCGCGCTATCTGCTGCCGGCCCATGCGGCGAACGCGCACGGGCAGACGCTGGCCAGCGGTGTCGGGCGGCTGCTCGGCGACCAGATGCTGTCGCTGCACCGCAACCTACCGAACCTGCGCACGCACGAATTGCCGAGCGTCGTGCAATCGTTGCTGCTGCTCATGAGCGCGGCCATCGCCCCGAGCGCACAGGCGTTCGACGAGGCGCGCGGCCCGATCGACACCGCGCTGATCGAGCGCGTGCGGCGCTATATCGACGCGCACCTGCTGGAGCCCGACCTCGCACCCGAGCGGATCTGCCGGGACATCGGCGTGTCGCGGGCGCGGCTTTATCAGCTGTTCAAGGAAGAGGGCGGCGTGATGCGGCAGCTCACGCGCAGGCGGCTGCGTCACGCGTACCACGTGCTCGGCGATCCGCAGCGCCGGCACCAGCGTATCGCGGAGATTGCATGGGCGCACGGCTTTCCGGACGAGAAGTACTTCCATCGGCTGTTCAAGGCCGAGTTCGGCCATACGCCGAAGGAAACGCCGGCATGCGCGGCGGCGCCGGTTCTGCTACCGTTCGGCGCGGACGATGAAAGCCGCTGGGGAGACGGCGGGCGACTGAAGGGGTGGACGCTACCGTTCGGGGTACTCAACAACTGAGCGGATCACGCGTGACGATTCAACGCGGAAGTCGTTCCATTCGTTCCATTCGCGCTCGCACGTCACCCCTCGTTCGCAGCGCTGTCGCCCAGGTCGCCTTCGATCGCGGCCATCAGATCGTCGACGCTCACCATCAGCGCCCGAACCTGCCGCAGCGATTCGTACTGGTGCAGCACCGTGCGCCATGACGGCAGTTCCAGCAGCGCTTGCCAGACGGCGCCGAGGCCGTGCGGATCGGCATCCGTGCATTGCGCGAGCGCGCTCGCGTATTCGAGGCTCGCCGGCGTCGACAGCAACTGCATCCGGCTCGCGGCACCCAGCAGGCGCGGCGCCGGGTCTGCCGACGCATCGCAGCAGTACAGCACTTCGCGCTGCAAGGCCGCGTCGTCGATCGTCAGCGCGCGCAGCGACGCGCCGTGCAGGCGTACCGTGCCTTCGCGCGTGTCGAACGCATAGACGGTGTCCGGATCGGCTTGCGCGAGCAGGCTCAGGCCGCGCAGCAGGCGCGGCAGATCGGTCGTCGCGGCATCCGCGGACGCTTTCGCTTCGACGAGAAACACGACGTGCCACGCGGCCGACGGATCGTCGCCGCGCGCGCGCCCGAGCAGCACCGCATCCCACTCGGTTTTCGCGCGGTCGTGCTTGGCCGGTATCGAGGCCGGCACGCGCATCGACGTGACCACGCGATACGTGCGCTGCGCATCGCTCGCGTCGAGCTGCGCGGCCAGGGCGTCGAGCGCCTGCGCGGCCAGCGCCTCGACGGCCGCGCCCCGCTGTTGCGACGTGACACCTTGCGCGACGGCGAGCGCGCTGCCTTCGAGCGGACCCTGGCGGCTCCATAGCGTGCGGTACTGCCGGACGTCCGGATCCGGCGCCAGCGCATCGAGACGCCGCAGCCGCGCGAGTGCGGCGCTGTCCTTCAGTCTGGCGACGTCCTGTTCGAACGCGGTGTCCGTCGCCATCTCCGGCCGCGCGAGCAGCTGCCGCAGCGCGGCGTCGAGATCGTCCCACGACGCGCCGGCCGCGGCCGCATGCAGCCGCGCGAGCGGCTCGCGTTGCCATGCCTGCGCATGCCGTTCGAGCCGGGCCGGATGCGCGATCGTGTTGACGGCCGAGCGCAGCGCGCGCCGGTCCTGCTCGGCATGCGCGGCGAGCGATGCGTATTCGCGCACGGCCGCCGCGCGATGCCGAAGCACCGCGGCCTGGAAGGCGGGGTCGCCGGTTTGCGGGTCCATCGCGTCGCCGATCATCCGCGCGAGCGCATCGATGAAGCGGCGTTGCAATGCGGGGTCGGGCGTGCGGCCGTCGGCCTGCATCCGGCGCGCTTCCTCGATCGCGACGGCGATGACGACGGCCGGGTTCGCGGCGTCGGCCAGCGACGGCGCGTGCACGCGCGGCGGCAACCGGTAGCGGCGATCGACGGTGCGCAGGACTTCGTCCAGCAGGGCGGGCAACGGTGTCGGCGGCATGGCGAATGACGGAAAGGCACGCGGTTCAAGCGTGACGGGCGTTGTGCAACGGTATCACGCAGCGTCGGCAGGCGGGGCGGGCGCCGCGTTCGTCGCGAGCCGCGCCCGCCGCTGAACGTCAGGCCGTCAGCCCATCAAGCCGTCAGCGTCACCGACAGGCTGCCGAGTTCACCGAAGCGCACCGTCAGCGCATCGCCGAGCGGCACGTCGATCGCACCCGCATACGAACCGGTCGTCACGATCTGGCCGGCCCGCGCGCCGTCGCCGCGCGATGCGAGGAAATTGACCAGCCATACCAGCGGCTTGAGCGGATCGCCGTCCGGATGGCGGCCGTCGATCGTGCGATTCAGCGCACCCTCGAACGACAGCGCGAGCGTCTCGAGCGGCACGTTCAATCCGTCGGGCACGACGGGACCCACGCACAATCCCTGGTTGAACTGCCCGTCGGCGAGCAGTTCGAACTTCGATGCGCGTGCGGGCTCCGCATAGCGGCAACCCAGCACCTCGAGCACGATGCGCACTTCGCGGATCGCGCCGCGCACGTCGTGCTCGTCGTACGGCTGCGCGCGGGCGGGCAGGTCGCGATCGAGCACGAATGCGATCTCCGGCTCGATCCGCACGATCGGGCCGCCGACGACGCGGTACGGCGCATCGGCCGCGCGGATCGTCGACGCGAAGATCGGCGCGACGATCACGCGGTCGGGCGGCGGCAGCGCGCATTTCCATCCGCCGATGGATTCGCCGAGCAGGTCGGCGACGCGATGCTGGATCGCGAGTGCGGTATCGACGTTCTCGGGGCGCAAGGCGTCGGGCAGAAGCGGGCCGGGCACGCCGGCATGGCGGGCGGCGACGAGATGCTGGGCGGCGCCGTCCACGCGTTCGGTAGTCGTTGTCATGTCGGTTGAGCGAGTTGAAGGTGAGCCGGCAAAAAAGGGCCGGACGAAGGTCGTAACGTCGATGATAGCGCCTTCGGCGGCATGGCCGCTCGGCAGCACGGTTCGGCCACCGGGACGGCGCCCCGGCTGCTCCGCGTGGCGCTTTGCCGCACGACCCGCTTTCGGGGAATCTTGATCGCCGTCAACCTTCGAACCGGCCGTCCGCCGATGATGGGCACATGGCCGCGCGCGACCGCGCCCGGCAACTCACCCCAGCGAGGTTCGCATGTACAAGAAGATCATGGTGGCCGTCGACGGCAGCGCTTCGTCGAAACAGGCGCTTGCCGAGGCAGTGAAGGTGGCACTGGCGGGCGACACGCACGTCAGCGCCGTCTATGTGGTCGACAAGTCGGTGCTGTTCACGTACGCGGGCCGTTTCGACCCGCACGCGCTCATCGAGGAAATCCGCGACGACGGGCGCAAGGTGCTGCGTGAAGCCGAACAGATCATCGCGCTGGCCGGCGCGAAGGGCGAAGGCGAGCTCGTCGAAACCGAGAGCATCGGCGAGGACGTCGCGGAACGCCTGCAGCGTTACGTGACGGAGCGTGGGATCGATCTCGCGGTGGTCGGCACGCACGGGCGGCGCGGCATCCGGCGCGTGCTGCTCGGGAGCGTCGCCGAGCGCTTCGTGCGCGGCGCGAAGTGCCCGGTGCTGCTGATTCGCGGCGACGATGCCGGCGAGCCGGCGTCCGCCGCGGCAGCCTGACGCGAGCGCGCGATGATACGTCGCCAGTACCGGATCGTCGTCGCGGCGATCGCCGTGTTCGTGTCGCTCGCGGGGATGATGGCCGTCGTGACCGGGCTGCTGTTCGACACGACGATCGCGCTGCGCGGCGGTGCGATCGCGTTGATCGTCGGCGTGGCCTGCTTTGTCGTGATGCTCAACCCGGGGCCGAAGGGCGAGGGGTGACGCGCGGCCGGCGTCGGTTGTGCCCATGCGGCGCATGCCTGTGACAGGCTGACCGTTCCCGCGCGAAGCCGTAAACCCCGGCATCGCGCGCGTGTCTCGCAGCGCTCGAGGCGTTTTCGAGCGTCGGCAGTTCTGTCAAACTGGCGCCCATGACACCGCGCCTCGCCTCACCGCCTTCCTCCGATTCCGCGCCTGCGCCCGCAGGCTTTCCCGATGCCGACGAACTGGCCGCGCTGCGAGCGTGGTATGCGGGCATGACCGTGCGCCAGGCCGTCGAGCGCTATCTGCCCGATCGTCTTGGCGACGGGCGGTCGGCGCGCGGCGTGATCGGCGGGATTCGTCGCGGCCTCGTGCGCGTCGCGCGGCAGGCCGGGCGACCCGACCTCGCGGAGCAGCTCGGTCATGCCGACAGTGCGCGCATCCGGATGGCGAAGGCCGCGACCGATGCGATCGGCGTGCTGCGCCATGCGCGCGCGCCGGTGCCGCAGATCAGCGACGACGTCGGCTTGTGGCTGCCGGCGCGCGCCGTCGTCGCGCTGCGTGCGCACGGGATCGCGACGCTGGCCGACCTGACCGTGCGGATTCCGCGGCGGCGTCAGTGGTGGCGCGCGATCGCGGGGCTCGGCATGGCGAGCGCACGGCATATCGAGGCGTTCTTTTCCGCGCATCCCGACCTGACCGAGCGGGCGCGCGCGCTGATCGCGGCCACGCCGCGCAGCGGCATCGTGCCGTGGGAGCAGCTGAAGCTGCCGCACGAAGTCGACGGATCGAACGGCACGTTCCGCGCCCCGCGCGCAACCAGCACGCTCGACGCGGACAACGATTACGCGGCCGTGCACGCGTGGCTGTCGCTGCACGAATCGGCCGCGACGCGCCGCGCGTACCGGAAGGAAGCCGAGCGGCTGATCCTGTGGGCGATCGTCGAGCGCGGGCGCGCGCTGTCGTCGCTGACCACCGAGGATGCGGTCGCGTATCGCGCGTTCCTGCGCAACCCGGCGCCGCACGAGCGCTGGGTCGGGCCGGTGCGGCCGCGCGGCGCGCCGGACTGGCGGCCGTTTTCGGGCGGGCTGTCCGCGCGCTCGGCCGCGTACACGCTGTCGGTGCTCGGCGCGCTGTTCCGCTGGTTGATCGAGCAGCGCTACCTGCTCGCGAATCCGTTCGCGGGCGTCAAGGTGCGCGACACGCGCGGCGCGAATGCGCTCGACACGTCGCATGCGTTCACCGAAGGCGAGTGGCTGCTCGTGCGCACGATCGCGGACGGGCTCGAGTTCCGCAAGGACAAACCCTCCGGCGCGCCGCGGTCCGGCTGGACGCCGGCCGCCGCGCAACGGCTGCGCTTCATCCTCGATTTCGGCTATGCGACCGGGCTGCGTGCGAGCGAGCTGGTCGGCGCGACGCTCGGCGACATCGAAACGGACGCGCACGGCGATGCATGGCTGAAGGTGATCGGCAAAGGCAGCAAGGCCGCGCGTGTCGCGCTGCCGCCGCTCGCGCGCACGGCGCTCGACCGGCATCTGGTCGCGCGGCGGCTGCCGGTGACGCCGGCGCGCTGGCGGCCGGATACGCCGCTGATTCCGAGCCTCGCGGAAGACGGCGCGGCCGGCATCACGAGCGTGCGGCTGTGGAAGGTGATGCAGCGGTTCTTCGCGCAGACGGCCGCGCTGGTCGATGACGACAATCCTGCGCTCGCGCAGAAGCTGCGGCAGGCCAGCCCGCACTGGATGCGCCATACGCACGCGACGCATGCGCTCGCGCGCGGCGCGGAGCTGACGACGGTGCGCGACAACCTGCGGCATGCGTCGATCTCGACGACGTCGATCTATCTGCATGGGGACGACGTGAAGCGGGCGCGGCAGATGTCGAGTGCGTTTTCGGCTGACAAATGAGCTGGGGAGCAGGGGGAGCACGGTGCACGAGCGATTGCGCGACGATTGAACGGAACGACACCGCATCGGTGACGGTCAGAACGGTTATTCGATCACGGAGCGCATGAATGGCATCGAGTCAGGGAACCGTCGATTTCGTCGTCGAGCAGATGGCTGCGGCGGGCGCCGTGTCGGCCCGCAAGATGTTCGGCGAATACGGCATCTACTGCGACGGCAAGATGGTCGCGCTGGTGTGCGACGACCGGTTGTTCGTCAAGCCGACGCCCGACGGGCGTGCGTTTCTCGGTGCGTGCGAGGAAGGTCCGCCGTATCCGTCGGCGAAGCCGCATCTCGTCATCGGAGGAGAGCGCTGGGACGACCGCGAATGGCTGTCGACGCTGATCCGGATCACGGCCGCGCAACTGCCGGTGCCGGTGAAGCGGAGCCGATAGCGGTCGGCGTATTCTGTGAACCATGCGCGCTTCCCCCGCGCCCCCGCTGGAGCACAAGAATGGAGACATCCACATACCCGCAAGCCCCGCGCTACGCCCGCCGCGCCTGGCACGCGCTCGTCGCGGCGCTATGCGTCGGCTGGAGCGCGCTGTCGTTCGGCGCGGACGGCGCCGAAGGCGCGGCGGCCCTGCTCGACCGTTACCACAGCCTCGGCGAGCAACTGAAGAACAACCCGTTCCACCGCCCGCTGTACCTCGAATCGTCCGAGGCATCGTCATCGCTGAAGGGCGATATCTACGCGGTCGTCGACTATCCGTTCGCCGTCGTCAACGGCAAGCTGAACGATCCCGCGCAGGGCCCCGCGAACTGGTGCGCGGTGCTGATCCTGCACCTGAACACGAAGTACTGTCACGCGTCGACCGGCGGCAACGGTCCGGTGCTCGACGTGAACCTCGGCCGCAAGATCGAGCAGAAGCTGTCGGACACCTACCGCGTGCAGTTCCGCTACCGCGTGGCCGCCGCGACGCCCGACTACTTCCAGGTCGACCTGACCGCCGACAGCGGCCCGATGGGCACGAAGGATTACCGGATCGCGCTGGAGGCCGTGCCGGTCGGCGCGTCGCGCACGTTCCTGCACCTCACGTATTCGTACGGCTTCGGCACGGTCGGCCGCATGGCGATGAAGACCTACCTCGCGACGGTCGGCAGCGACAAGGTCGGGTTCACGGCCGCGAGCGGCGCGTCGGCTGCGCAGCCGCAATACATCGGCGGCGTGCGCGGCTTGCTGGAGCGCAACACGATGCGCTACTACCTCGCGATCGACACCTATCTCGCGACGCTCGACAAGCCGCTCGACCAGCGCCTCGCGCGCTGGTTCGACGCGACCGAGCAGTATCCGCAGCAACTGCACGAAGTCGAGCGCGGCGCGTATCTGCAGATGAAGGCGCAGGAGGTGCAGCGGCAGCAGACGGCGCGATGACGCCGCCTGCCGCGCGCTGCTCGGCGTCGATCAGTTCGACGCGCCGCCGACCGTGCGAATGCTGTGCCACTGCCCCTGTTCGACGCGGAACAGCGTGTAGGGCGGCTTGATCAGGTCGCCGCGCTCGTCGAACGAAATCTTCCCGGTCACGCCCGTGACCGACACGCCCGGCAGGCTCGCGACGATCTTGCTGCGGTCGACCGAGTCGGCCTTGCGGATCGCCGCGATCATCGCGAGCGTCGCGTCGTACGCAAACGGCGCATACAGCTCGACGTCCTGGTTGAAGCGCGCCTTGTAGCGCTGCGCGAACGCGATCGCCGACGGCAGCTTGTCGAGCGCCGGCCCCGGCTCGAGATCCTGCGTACCTTCGCCCGCATTGCCGGCGATCTTCAGGAACGCATTGCTTTTCAGCGCGCCGGCGCCGAACAGCTGCGCGTGGATGCCGAGCGAGCGCATCTGCTTGACGAGCATCGCGCCCTGTTCGTCGAGGCCGCCGAAGAAGAGCAGGTCGATGTTGTTGCTCTTCATCGTGGTCAGGATGCCGCGGAAATCGACCGCCTTGTCGTTCGTGTATTCGCGGCCGACGATGGTGCCGTGCGCGTCCTTCACGCCTTTCTCGAATGCGTCCGCGAGCCCCTGGCCGAATGCGGTGCGGTCGTCGATGATGCCGATCCGCTTGGCCTTCAGCTGCTCGACCGCGAAGCGTCCGGCGACCACGCCGCCGACGCCGTCGTGCCCCATCGTGCGGAACACGTTCTTGAAGCCCTGCATCGTCAGTTGCGGATTGGTCGAGCCGGGCGTGATCATCGCGACGTTCGCCTGCCTGTAGACGGCCGACGCGGGGATGCTGCAGCCCGAGTTGTAGTGGCCGACCACGCCGACCACGCCGTCGTCGACGAGCTTCTGCCCGACCTGGATCGCGATGCGCGGATCGGCCTGGTCGTCCTGCACGTCGAGCACGAAGCGCACGGGCTTGCCGCCGATGGTCGGGTGTTTCGCGTTCTCCTCGTCGAGCGCGAGCTGCGCGCCGTATTGCAGGTCCTTGCCGACGCGCGCGACCGGGCCCGTCAGCGGGCCGGCGAAGCCGATCTTGACGGTTTCCGGGTCCGCGGCCTGCGCGGACGCGGTGACCGTGCCGATCGAGCAGACGGCCAGCCATGCCAGCCAGTTACGACGATTCATGATGCCTCCTTGCAGTGGTGGAAGTGGCGGCGCGCGTCAGAATCGCGCGGCCCGGTATGGGGTGAGATCCAGCGGCGGCGCGCGTTGCGCGACGAGATCGGCGACGATCCGCCCGGTGATGCCGGCGAGCGTGACGCCGAGATGCTGGTGGCCGAACGCGTGGATCACGCGCTCGCTGCGCCGCGCGCGGCCGATCACGGGCACGCCGTCCGGCAGCGTGGGCCGAAAGCCGAGCCAGCTGCGCGTCGGCGCGCCGAGCGATGGCAATGCCTCGCGCGCGGAGCGGGTGAGCAGCGCGACCAGCGAGCGGTTCATGCCGGCGTCGAAGCCGCCGAGTTCGACGGTGCCGGCCGCGCGCAATCCTTCGTCGAGCGGCGTCATGTAGAACCCGCGCTCGGCCCAGCCGACCGGCCGCGTAACGATCTGCTCGTGCGCGGCGAACTGCACGTGGTAGCCGCGCTCGGTGTCGAGCGGTACGGCGTCGCCGCACGCGGCGGCGAATGCGCGCGAGCGGGCGCCGGCGGCAATCACCACATGATCGAAGCGGCGCACGGTGCCGCCCGCATGCAGGCTCACGCCGTCGCCGACGGGCTCGATCCGTTCGACCTGCGCGCGTTCGAGCGTCGCGCCGCCGGTTGCCAGGTGCGCGAACAGTTCGCCGAGGAACCCGCAGGGATCGGAGAAATGCCAGCTCCCATGGAACAGCACGCCGCGCGTGAAGATCGGCGCGAGCGCGGGCTCGAGCCGGCGGATCGCGTCCGCGTCGAGCGTGTCGAACGGCACGCCGAGCCGGCGCCGCAGCGCGAGCGACGGCTGCGCGGCGTCGAACGACGCCTGCCGTGCGTACAGATACAGGCATTCGCGCGGCCGCACGAATGCCGCGAGCCGCGACGGCGCGAGCAACGGCGCATAGCCGTCGGCGGCGCGCGTCAGCAGCGCGGCTAGCGCGCTCGCGCTGCGCGCGTGATGCGCGGGCGTCGACGCGACCAGGAACCGTGCGAGCCACGGCGCGCCGCGCAGCAGGTAAGGCCCGCGGATGCGCAGCGGGCTGTCGGCGCCGAACAGGAAGTGCGGCATGTCGCGGAACACGGACGGGCCGTTGACGGGCACGCAGCCATACGGCGCGAACGTCGCGGCGTTGCCGAATGATGCGCCATGGCCGACGCCGGCCGGATCGAACAGCGTGACGCGGTGCCCGTCGCGCTGCAGCCAGGCCGCCGCGCCGAGTCCGATGAAACCTGCACCCACGATGGCGATGTTCGCCATGTCACCTCTCCTCCGGCACGCGTGATTCACACAAAGATGGGATAAAGAATCACACAGTAATTTTTTGTGTGCAATCAAAAAGCGATTGTATGGCGCTAGCGTTTACCCGATTTCAAGTCACTGTTTTGACTGACCTTTCCGCTGACGTTTGACCGGAAGGGGATGTCATATACAATCGCGGGGCAGGCTTGAACGGCAGACAAACGCTTTTTGTGTGGATACAGGCGACGAATGGCAGCAGACAAATTTTCCGGCGAGCGCGACGGCGACGCGCCGGCGCAGGCGAAGCGGCCGACCTATGTCGAGGTATCGAGCTCGATCGAGGCGGAAATCCGCAACGGCATGTACCCGCCGGGCAGCCGCCTGCCGCCGCAGCGCCAGCTCGCGACGGAGCTCGGCATCAACGTGTCGACCGTGTCGCGCGCGTACAAGGAGCTGCAGCTGCGCGGCCTCGTGATCGGCAGCAAGCGGCGCGGGTCGCTCGTCACCGGCGGCGCGATGCCGAGCATCGAGCCGGCCCGCGCGTCGCTCGCGGCGGGCAACGGGGTGATCGACCTGACGGTGAACCGGCCGGCGACCGGCGAGTTTCTGACGTGCCTCGCGCAGACGTTCGGCACGCTGCCGGCCGATCCGCGGTTCGCCTCGCTGCAGGAATACCAGCCGCCGCAGGGCCCCGACTGGGCGCGCGCCGCGGGCGCGCAGTGGCTGGCCGCGCCGGGCTTCACGCCGTCGCGCGACCAGGTGGTCGTCACGAGCGGCGCGCAGCACGGGCTTTATGCGGTGCTGAACAGCCTGATCGGCACCGACGGCGTGATCGTCGCCGACCGGCTCACGTATTACGGCCTGAAGGCGCTCGCGCCGGTGTTCCAGTTCGAGATCGTCAGCGCGCCGGCCGACGACGACGGCCTGCTGCCCGACGAGATCGAGCGGATCTGCCAGCGCATGCCCGTCAAGGCGATCTTTGTCGTGCCGAACCTGCAGAACCCGACCGTGACGACGATGAGCCTCGCGCGCCGCATGGCGCTCGTCGACGTCGCGCGTCGCCATCACGTGACGATCATCGAGGACGACGTGTACGGGCCGCTCGTGCGTGACCGGCTGCCGGCGATCGCGGGCTTGTGTCCCGAGCTCACGTTCCATATCGGCGCGACGTCGAAGATCCTCGCGCCCGGGCTGCGCCTCGGCTACCTGAGCTGCCCGCGCGACAGCGTCGCGCTGTGCGCGGAAGCGGTGCGCACCACCGCGTGGATGCCCGCGCCGACGTCGATGCTGATCGCGACGGTGTGGATCGAGAACGGCACCGCCGAGCGGATCATGAGCGCGCAGCTGGCGGAGATCCGTGCGCGCGTCGATCTGGCGCGGGAACTGCTGCCGGCCGGTCACCTGAAGTCGGATCCCGCATGCATGTTCGTGTGGCTGCGGCTGCCGCCGCCGTGGCGGGCCGACGACTTCGCCGCGAACGCGAAGGCGCGCGGCGTGATCGTGATGCCGTCGTCGACGTTCGCGGTCGATCGCGCGGAAATCGAGCACGGCGTGCGCATCAATCTCGCGTGTCCGGCGACCCGCGACGAACTCGTGAACGGGCTGCGCATTCTGGCCGGCACGCTGAAGGGCCGGCCGCGCGCGCTGTTCGGGTCGATCTGACGCGCGCCGTTCGCGCCGAGCCAACCCGCAACGACTTCGACGATCCGCCGCGGCAGCGGCGCTGTGCCGTCACGCAGCGCGCGATATCGCGTGCTGCGGCTGGCGGCTGACGGTTCGCTGCCTGTATCGGGCCAGCCGATGGTGATCCTCACGCCGGGCGTCGGCGAACGGCCCGCATGCCTTGTTCTCACCGGAGCGCGACCGCACCTCGTCCGGGCCCGATTCCTCGACCATGGAGACACGCGCTCACGCGCGTGCCAATCGCCGCGGCGTTCTGGCGTGATTTTCACGACGGGACGATCGCGGGTCGGCGCGACCCATCCCTGCCGGGCCCGGACTGCATCGCAGGATGCCGCGGACGCAACCGCGAACTGCGCGATCGCACGGTACCGCTCTCGAATCCCCAGCCACCGCATCAATTTCCCAGCCTCTGCGCCCAATTCATAAGACGTACAGTTCGCTAGAAATCGCCAATTCGCGCCGAACTGTACTCTTGTGTGCGTATCCGATGTGTGTACTCCGCGCCAACTGTTCTGCTTTTAAGATTCGATCATCAAGTGCACAGTGCCGCAAGCCCAGACGTCACGGGCCGCCCGGCGCATCTTCAAAAGCGAGCCACGGCGATGGAAAAGGCAAAACCGGAGGGAGCAGTCAGGCATCACGACAGCCCGGTCGGCGGGCAGAACACGCGCGCATCGGACGCGCACGGAGGGGCGGCGCGCATGCGCGCGCCGGCGGGGAGCATGCGATGAAGCTCTACGAAAAACTCGCGGACGACATCGAACGCCTGATCCGCCAGGGCGTGTACCGGCACGGCGACCGGATTCCGTCGGTGCGGCAGGCGAGCCAGCAGCACCGGATCAGCATCACGACCGTGCTGCACGCGTACCTGCTGCTCGAAAG
>NZ_QTQN01000057.1:0-29669 GCF_003853755.1 Burkholderia sp. Bp8984 | reverse complement strand
CTTTCGAGCAGCAGGTACGCGTGCAGCACGGTCGTGATGCTGATCCGGTGCTGCTGGCTCGCCTGCCGCACCGACGGCACACGATCGCCATGTCGATACACGCGTTGCCGGATGAGTCTCTCTATGTCGTTCGCGAATTTCTCGTAGAGCTTCATCCGCCTCGCCCCGCCAGCGGTGAACCAGCCTGCGACGCGCAGGTGCGCGTGCCGTGCCGCTGCACGAAGCCGCATAGCCGTGTCCGGCCGCGGGCGTTCCGGTGCGAGCCACGTCCATTACCGAAATTGAAGGCGGATAGCAATGCGAAATCCATCATGAGAAGGATCGGCATCCTACTGCGTCATTTCGGCGAATGTAAGTGACAGTTTGGCGATCAAACCTCAAATCGCACACGTGTGGTGAACAGATGGAAACGCGGCAGCCGCGAGTCGGCGCCGCACCGAATCAATCTCGGTATAACGAAATGAACTGCCGAACCGACACCCCCATCGATCGGCCCCGCACACACACGCATCACCGACGCGCATGCACATCGTCCTCGACGTCGTCGACCTCCGCCGGAAAGCGATGCTGGCCGAAACTGAGGATCAACACGCCTACCGCGAGCAGCACGATTCCGAACGTGGTCATCAGCATCCGCTCGGGGCTGTCGGTGGCGCCGCGCAGGATCAGGTCGCGCGCGAGCGACGTCATCGCAATGAACAGCGGAAAGCGCACCGGCAGCCGGCCGAGCCGCAGGTAACGCACGTTCATCGCGAGCACTTCGAGATAGAGGAACATCAGCAGCAGGTCGGTCAGCGACACCTCGCCCGCGAGCACGACCTTCCACGCTTCCTGCGTCATCGCGAACGCGGTCGCGAGGCCGATCACGATCAGCCCGGCCAGCTCGGCCGCGTGGAGGAAGTGTCCGAAGCGGCGGCGGATGCGCTCGGCGGCCGTATCGGCGGAAACAGTGGACGTATTCAAGGCGATGACCGGTGCAATGAGGGTTGTGCCGCGATCGACGCTGGGTCGACACGGCGGATGGTTTCGGGCGGCGGAAAGCCCGCGACGCGCGCATCGGGAAAGGTTGCGCACGCACCGGCCGCGGTGGTGGCCTGCGCGACCGCGGACAGCGTGCGCCGGCAGCACTGGTGGAACGCGACGCCCGCATCGGTACACGCCACGTCGCCGCCCGCACGCGCCAGCAACAGCCGGCAGCCGAGATACCGTTCGAGGCGGTCCAGCCGCTCGCTGACTTGCGCGCGGCCGAGCTTCAGTTCGGACGCCGCGGCGGACACCCCGCCATGCTCGACCACCGCGACATAAATACGCATCGCTTCCAGCAGGTTCATCATGATGGTCCTCGTCGGCGGGCGGAGCGAACCTAATCTACTGCACGCGCCACGCCCGCTCAAGAGCACAGCGCCGCGGGTTTCAGGAGTACAGCTGCAGGCCCGCGACGCAGAATCGGACCCCGATCAACCCATTCGAATGACAGATTGGCGATACGTGTTCCAAAGACCCGCCGAAGCTGCTAGATTGCATGCTCGACGACGTTACGCGGTGCGGCGAGGTCGCGCGCCGGGCGAACGCGCGGCCACCGAGCCTGCCTCCCCCTTGCGCGCCCGGGCGGCAGGCCGCCGCCGCTGCGGCCCGTTGCGCGATGCCCGCGCAACGTCCTTCATCCGCATGTCACAAAGAGAACAGTCGCATGACACAGTCCAACCGTTCGTCTTCGCGCGCCGCGGCATCCGCGGCCCGTCCGTCCCGACATGACTGACCGGCAGGCCGCGATGCAAACCCGTCCCCCGCTTTCCCAGGCCGTTCACAGCCCGGTCACGCGCAGCGCGATCTTCCTCGTTGCCACCGTCAACCCCGGCGCCGAGCGCGCCGACACGATCCGCGCGTGGTGCGGCGACATCGCCGCGCTCGTGCGCTCGGTCGGCAAGCGCGTGCCGGACGGCAACCTGTCCTGCGTATGCGGCTTCGGCGCCGACGCCTGGGATGCGCTGTTCGGCGATCCGCGCCCCGCGTCGCTGCATCCGTTCCGCGAATTCGGCGCCGGCCAGCGCGTCGCGATCGCGACGCCCGGCGACATCCTGCTGCACATCCGCGCCGACGCGATGGACCTGTGCTTCGAACTCGCGACCCAATTGCTCGGCGCGCTCGGCGACGCGGTCACGGTCGTCGACGAGGTGCACGGCTTCCGCAACTTCGACCAGCGCGCGATGATCGGTTTCGTCGACGGCACCGAGAACCCGGAGGGCCGCGACGCGGTCGACTTCACGGTGATCGGCGACGAAGATGCCGAATTCGCGGGCGGCAGCTACGTGATCGTGCAGAAGTATCTGCACGACATGGCCGGCTGGAACGCGCTCGCGGTCGAGACGCAGGAGCGCATCATCGGGCGCACCAAATTGTCCGACATCGAGCTGGCGCCGGACGTGAAGCCGTCGTGCTCGCACAGCTCGCTGACCACGCTCGACGAGAACGGCCAGGAAGTGAAGATCCTGCGCGACAACATGCCGTTCGGGCGCCCCGGCTCCGGCGAATTCGGCACCTACTTCATCGGCTACGCGCGCTCGCCGGCGCCGATCGAGCAGATGCTCGAGAACATGTTCGTCGGCCGCCCGCCCGGCAACTACGACCGGCTGCTCGACTACAGCCGCGCGGTCACCGGCTCGCTGTTCTTCGTGCCGTCGGCCGACCTGCTCGAGGCGCTCGCCGATCGCCCCGCACCGGGCGCCGAAGCCACCGCCACCGCCGCGCAGCCGGCCCCCGCATCGCCCGAGTCGCGTCGTGACGGCTCGCTGAACATCGGATCGCTGAAAGGAGCCAAAGCCTATGAATAACCTGCACCGCGAACTCGCGCCGATTTCCTCGTCCGCCTGGGAGCAGATCGAGGAAGAAGTCGCACGCACCTTCAAGCGCTCGGTGGCCGGGCGCCGCGTGGTCGACGTCGAGGGCCCGGCCGGCCCCGAGCTGTCGGCCGTCGGCACCGGGCATCTGCGCGAGGTCGCCGCGCCGCGCGAGCTGGTCGGCGCACGGCTGCGCGAAGTCCGCACGATCGTCGAGCTGACGGTGCCGTTCGAGCTGAGCCGCGACGCGATCGACAGCGTCGAGCGCGGCGCGCGCGATGCCGACTGGCAGCCGGCGAAGGATGCCGCGCAACGGCTCGCGTTCGCGGAAGACGGCGCGATCTTCGACGGCTATCTGGCCGCGGACATCGTCGGCATCCGCGAAGGCACGTCGAACCGCAAGCTCACGCTGCCGGCCGACGTCAGCGCGTATCCGGACGCGATCAGCGACGCGCTGGAAGCGCTGCGGCTCGCCGGCGTCGACGGCCCGTACTCGGTCGTGCTCGGCTCGGACGCCTACACGGCGCTCAGCGAGGCGCGCGACCAGGGCTATCCGGTCCTCGGCCACATCAAGCGCATCGTCAGCGGCGAGATCATCTGGGCGCCGGCGATCAGCGGCGGCTGCGTGCTGTCCACCCGCGGCGGCGACTATGAACTGCACCTCGGCGAAGACGTGTCGATCGGCTACACGAGCCATACCGACAAGGTCGTTCGCCTTTACCTGCGCGAAACGTTCACGTTCCTGATGCTGACGAGCGAGGCATCGGTGGCCGTGGCGCCGCAGGGCAACCCGGCGACCTGACGTTCCGCCCGCGCGATGCCCGACCGGCATCGCGCCCACCGGCCGCGTGGCCGGCCGCACGTTCGTCGCCGATCGAACCATCCTGCATGGAGCGAGAAATGAGCGAATCGAATGAAGCACTACAGGCACTGCAAGCGTCGATCGACAGCCTGAAGCAGGCCGTCGACGCGAACGCGAGCCGCCAGGCCGGCGACACCGCCGTATTGTTCACCGTGGTGGCGCTGATGCTGGCCGAACTGCCGCCCGACTCCCGCAACCTGATCGAGGATTCGTTCTCCGTCTGGGCCAATGGTCTGCAGAATGCGGCACTGTCAACCGACGTGAAGCAGATCGCACGGCAGAAACTTGCGATGACGCTCTCCGACTGACGCCGCCTCGCCACGGTTGCACGATGTCCGGCCCGCACCGTGCAACCCGCCCGCTTCGCCAGCGGCCGCGCGCCACGCACCGGTTGCGGTGCGCGCGCGGCCCGGCCTGCCCCGTCCGCGCACGCTGCCGCGCTGCGCGCTCGCGCCGATGCGCTCGCGCCGCGTTGCGCCGCGCGCCCCCCTTCCCGTTGGCTCGCTGCCGGCGCCCTGCGCGTCGATGTCGCACCGCGCTTCGCGCGCGTCGCACGCCGCCACGTTTGCGCAGCCCGCACGCCGCACCCGCATGCGCGCTCGTCTGTACTCCTTGCGTCTCATGCTCGCACGCTTGTGAGGGTGCAATTCCCGGCCGGGCCGATGCGGAACTGTGTCTTGGAGGCCCTGGGCCGATTCGCTATTTTGAACGCAGTCGAAGTGATGGCGCAGGCGCCGCGAAGCAGCGGTATTGCCGGCGTCGAGCACGGCCGGTCGCCATGCCGGCGCGCGCGGCGCGACGGCGCCGGCATGGCGCGCGCGCCGCCGGTCGCGTCGTGCGGCAGGCACGCCCCGGCGCCCTCGCGCATCGGGACTTCCCTTTCGATTCACGTTCATTGACAGGAGCCAGACCACCATGCCCGCACTTTGCGACATCTGCCACGCCCGGCCGGCCGTCGCGCGCGCCACCGTGATGCAGGACGGCGAGCGCAAGACGATCTCGATCTGCGACTACCACTTCCGCCAGCTGATGCGGCATCAGAGCATGCTGAACCCGTTCGACTCGCTGCTGGGCGGCGGCGCGTCGTCGCTGTTCGGCGAGTCCGGCGACGCGTCGCCGCTTGCCGCGGAGATTCCGCGCGAGTCGGTCGACCCGACCGACGCGTTCAGCGAGCAGACGCTCGAACTGCTGCAGCGCGCGGCCGAGAAGGCGCACGAGCTGCGCCGCGGCGAACTCGACACCGAACACCTGCTGTACGCGCTCGCGGACACCGACGTGTGCGCCGCGCTGCTGAAGGAACTGAAGCTGTCGCCGCAGGACATCAAGTCGTACATCGACGAGCACGCGCATACCGGCACGGCCTCCCCCGATGCGTCGCTCGACAAGCTGTCGATCTCGCCGCGCGTGAAGAAGGCCGTGCAGTACGCGTTCCAGGCGTCGCGCGACCTCGGTCACTCGTACATCGGCCCCGAGCACCTGCTGATTGGTCTCGCGTCGGTGCCGGACAGCATCGCCGGCACGCTGCTGAAGAAATACGGCGTGACGCCCGAGGCGCTGCGCCAGAAGGTCGTGAAGGTCGTCGGCAAGGGTGCGGAAGACGGCCGAGTCGATGCGCCGACCGGCACGCCGCATCTCGACAAGTTCGGCCGCGACCTCACCGCGATCGCGCGCCAGGGCAAGCTCGACCCGGTGCTCGGCCGCGCGCAGGAAATCGAAAGCACGATCGAGGTGCTCGCGCGCCGCAAGAAGAACAACCCGGTGCTGATCGGCGAGCCGGGTGTCGGCAAGACCGCGATCGTCGAAGGCCTCGCGCAGCGGATCGTGAACGGCGACGTGCCCGAAGTGCTGCGCGGCAAGCGGCTCGTCGAAGTCAACATCAACTCGATGGTCGCCGGCGCGAAGTATCGCGGCGAATTCGAGGAGCGCGCGAAGCAGCTGATCGACGAAGTGACCGCGAAGCATGACGAACTGATCCTGTTCATCGACGAGCTGCATACGATCGTCGGCGCGGGCCAGGGCGGCGGCGAAGGCGGGCTCGACATCGCGAACGTGCTGAAGCCGGCGCTCGCGCGCGGCGAGCTGAGCCTGATCGGCGCGACCACGCTGAACGAATACCAGAAGCACATCGAGAAGGACGCGGCGCTGGAGCGGCGCTTCCAGCCGGTGTTCGTGCCGGAGCCGAGCGTCGAGCAGACGATCGTGATCCTGCGCGGGCTGCGCGACAGCCTCGAGGCGCACCATCAGGTGACGTTCGCCGACGACGCGTTCGTCGCGGCCGCCGAGTTCGCCGACCGCTACATCACCGCGCGCTTCCTGCCCGACAAGGCGATCGACCTGATCGACCAGGCCGCCGCGCGCGTGCGGATCGGCGCGACGTCACGCCCCGTCGACATCCAGGAAGGCGAAGCGCAGATCGCGCAGTTGAAGCGCGAGCAGGACTACGCGACGTCGCGCAAGCGCTTCGACGAAGCGAAGCAGTTCGAAGAACAGATCAACGAGAAGCAGAAGTCGCTCGACGAAAAGATGGAAGCATGGCAGCGCAAGACCGGCTCCGAGACGCTCGAGGTGACCGTCGAATCGGTCGCCGAAGTCGTGTCGCGGCTGACCGGCATCCCGGTGTCCGAGCTCACGCAGGAAGAGCGTCAGAAACTGCTGAAGATGGAAGAGCAGTTGCGCGAGCGCGTGGTCGGCCAGAACGACGCGGTGGTCGCCGTCAGCGACGCGGTGCGGCTGTCGCGCGCCGGGCTCGGCCAGACGCACCGGCCGATCGCGACGTTCCTGTTCCTCGGGCCGACCGGCGTCGGCAAGACCGAGCTCGCGAAGGCGCTGGCCGAGACCGTGTTCGGCGACGAGCAGGCGATCATCCGCATCGACATGTCCGAGTACATGGAGCGGCACGCGGTCGCGCGGCTGATCGGCGCGCCGCCCGGCTACGTCGGCTACGACGAAGGCGGCCAGCTCACCGAGCGCGTGCGGCGCCGCCCGTACAGCGTGATCCTGCTCGACGAGATCGAGAAGGCCCATCCGGACGTCTACAACGTGCTGCTGCAAGTGTTCGACGACGGCCGGCTGACCGACGGCAAGGGCCGCGTGGTCGACTTCAGCAACACGATCATCATCGCGACGAGCAACCTCGGCGCCGCGATCATCATGGACAACCTCACGCAGCCGGAAGCCGCGCGCAAGACCGACAAGGCGATCCGCGAGCAGCTGATGCAGGTGCTGAAGGGCCATTTCCGCCCCGAGTTCCTGAACCGGATCGACGAGGTGATCGTGTTCCATGCGCTGTCGAAGGAGAACATCCGCTCGATCGTGCAGATCCAGCTCGACCGCGTGGTGCGCACCGCCGCCGCGCAGGACATCACGCTCGTGATGGGCGACTCGCTCGTCGAACACCTGACCGAAGCCGGCTACCAGCCGGAGTTCGGCGCGCGCGAGCTGAAGCGGCAAGTTCGGCAGATCATCGAAACGAAGCTCGCGAAGGAGATCCTCGCGGACAAGCTTCAGTCGGGCGACCGCGTCGAAGTTGACTACGACACGGCCGGCGACACGGTGACGTTCAACAAGCTCGCGCCGCCTGATGTGAAGGACGCGAAGCAGGACGCCGACGGCAAGGCCAGGCCGAACGGCAAGGCCACGAAGGCATCGGCCAATGAAAAGGATGACGAAGCAAATGCCGATACGCCGCCGCCCGTCGCGAAGGCATCCGGCAAGAAGTCGTCCGGTGCGAAGAAGGACGCGCACTGATACCACGCGGGCCCGCATGTCCGGGCCCGCATGACCGGCGCCGTCCGCCGGACGGTGCCGCCCCACGCCGCGACGCGGCGCAACCCGAGCCACCCCGCAGCGGGCCCGGCTCATGGAGATTCACATGACAAATCGACGCGAAGTGCCAGGCATCAGGAAGTACAATGGGCCCGCCGGCGGTTGGGGCGCGCTTCGCGCGACAGCCGAGGCCGTGCGCACTCAGATGGAAACCATCGAGGCGCCGATCGTGCTGATGCGGACCAACCAGCCCGACGGTTTCGACTGTCCCGGCTGCGCGTGGCCCGACAAGGAACACAAGTCGACGTTCCAGTTCTGCGAGAACGGCGCGAAGGCCGTCACGTGGGAGGCCACGACCAAGCGCGTGACGCCCGAGTTCTTCGCGGCGAACACCGTGTCGTCGCTGCTGCGGATGTCCGACTACGAGCTGGAGAACATGGGCCGGCTCACGCATCCGCTCGTCTACGATCGCGCGACCGACACGTTCCGCGCGGTCGAATGGGACGACGCGTTCGCGCGCATCGGCGAGGTGCTGCGTGCGCTGCCGCCCGAGCAGGTCGAGTTCTATACGTCGGGGCGCGCGTCGAACGAAGCCGCGTACCTGTATCAGCTGTTCGCGCGCGAGCTCGGCACCAACAACTTCCCCGACTGCTCGAACATGTGCCACGAGCCGACCAGCGTCGGCCTGCCGCAGTCGATCGGGATCGGCAAGGGCACCGTTTCGCTGGAGGATTTCGACCACTGCGAGCTGATCATCTCGATCGGCCACAACCCTGGCACGAACCATCCGCGGATGATGGGCACGCTGCACGAGTGCTCGCGCCGCAACGTGCCGATCATCGTGTTCAACCCGTTGCGCGAGCGCGCGCTCGAACGCTTCGCCGATCCGCAGGACATGATCGAGATGGCGTCGTTCGGTTCGACGCGCATCGCGTCGACGTACTACCAGGTCGACGCGGGCGGCGACGCGGCCGCTCTGAAGGGCATCATGAAGGCGCTGCTGCAGCTCGAGGCCGAGCGCGGCAACGTGCTCGACCGTGACTTCATCGCGCAGCACACCAGCGGCTTCGACGCGTTCTCCACCGACCTGCAGGCCACGTCGTGGGACGACATCGAGCGCGCGAGCGGCCTGAGCCAGGCGCAGCTCGAGCAGGTCGCGCTCGCCTATGCGAAATCGAACGCGACGATCGTCACGTACGGGATGGGCGTCACGCAGCACAACAAGGGCACCGCGACCGTGCGCCTGATCGCCGACCTGCTGCTGATGCGCGGCAACTTCGGCAAGCCCGGCGCGGGCGTGTGCCCGCTGCGCGGCCACTCCAACGTGCAGGGCAACCGCACGGTCGGCATCACCGAGAAGCCGTCGGCCGAGTTCCTGCAGAAGATCGAGGACGTGTGCGGCTTCAAGCCGCCCGCGCATCACGGGCACGACGCCGTGCAGGCCATGCAGGCGATGGTCGACGGCCAGGCCAAGGCGCTGCTGTGCCTCGGCGGCAACTTCGCGGTCGCGCTGCCCGATCCCGAGCTGTCGTTCCCCGCGATGGCGAAGCTCGATCTCAGCGTGCATCTCGGCACGAAGCTGAACCGCTCGCATCTGCTGGTTGCGAAGGAAACCTACATCCTGCCCGTGCTCGGCCGCACCGAGCTCGACATGCAGGCGAGCGGCCGGCAATCGATTACCGTCGAGGATTCGATGTCGATGGTCCACGCGTCGGCCGGCAAGCTCAAGCCGGCGTCCGACGCGTTGCGCTCGGAGCCCGCGATCGTCGCGGGGATCGCGCATGCGACGCTGCCGAACAGCAAGGTCGCGTGGCTCGACCTGATCGCCGACTACGACCGCATCCGCGACCTGATCGACAAGACGGTGCCCGGCTTCGAGGCGTTCAACGAACGGATCCGCACGCCGGGCGGCTTCCGCCTGCCGCTGCCGCCCACCGAGCGCGTGTGGCCCACGCCGACCGGCAAGGCGATGTTCTCGGTCTACACGGGCGTGAAGGAAGACGCGGACGTGCTCGGCGCCGAACAGGTGCTGCGGCTGATCACGCTGCGCAGCCACGACCAGTACAACACGACGATCTACGGGCTCGACGACCGCTATCGCGGCGTGTTCGGGCGGCGCGACGTGCTGTTCATGAACGCGGCCGATCTCGCGAAGTACGGGCTCGAACACGGCGACCTCGTCGACATCGAGACGATCACCGCCTCGGGCCGCACGCTGCGCCTCGAGAAGATCACCGCGATCGAGTACGACATCGCGCCGGGCTCGGTCGGCGCGTACTATCCGGAGGCGAACGTGCTCGTGCCGCTCGACTACATCGACAAGGAAAGCGGCACGCCGTCGTACAAGTCGGTGCCGGTGCGGGTCGCGCGTTCCGCGGTCGTGTGATCCGCGGGCGGGCAGGTTCGCGACGTACGGCACGCATGCGACATGCCGTGACGCCGAGAACCTGCCTGCCGCCCCGCCTCCCCGCTCTCCCGGCCGCTGCATCGCCTCCGATGCGGCGGCCGCTTCGTTTTCACGTGGCGAACGGCACGCGCCTTACCGCGCCGGCGACGGCGGCAGAGGCGCGCCCGTCTGCCGGCGACGGTACGCGCTGTCGCGCGTCGCGAGCGGGCCCGTCGCGACGACCACGCGGTTCGCCTCGATCGTGCCCTCCGAGGTTTCGACGATGAACCCCGGCTTGCCCGTGTTGCGCACGACGTTCTTCACTTCGACGCCGGTGCGGATCGGCGCGTCGAACTTGCGCGCATAGGCTTCGAAGTAGTCGGCGACCTGGTCCTTCGACGCGAACGCATCGGGATCGAGGCCGTCGAATTCGAGGCCCGGAAAGCGGTCGTGCCACGCGGGGCCGTTCGCGACCAGCGAATCCCAGCGCCCGGTGCGCCAGCGCTCGGCGATGCGGTCGCGCTCCAGCACGAGATGCGGCACGCCGAGTTTGCCCAGGTGCTCGCTCATGGCCACGCCGGCCTGGCCGGCCCCGACGACCAGCGTATCGATTGAGGTTGTTTCCGCTGCCACGGCTGTCTCCTTGAAGTGCGGCTCGCGGCGATGCTCGTGTCGTCGCGCGAGGGGGAATGGAGACATTCTGCTGACAGGCTCGCCAGGGCGAAACGATCATTTTTGTGGTTGTTGACGAGAAAAAAGCTGGGGCGATCGAGCATGGCTGGCGGAACGGGCATACAGCACCGCGCTCGGCCCAGACTGCCCAACGCTATTCCTGCATATGTGCACGGTCGATGCGATGCCCGGCGGACACGGGAAGCGTGTCCGAAATCGGCAGCGTCGGTTTCGCCGCATCGATCAATGTCGCTTTGTTGCCGTCCCACTTGGGCAGTTTGGCCGGCGGCAGCGGCACGACCTTGTCAAGGTTTGGCAGACGAAGGTCCGGATCGCGCTCGAGGCGGTCGGCGAGTACGCTGTAACGCTCGGCACGAGCACGATCCTTCACGTTACCAACCACCGGATCACCATCGTCGAATGCGCCGAACAAATACCCGGCGCTCTTGGCGCTCCCGTATTTCACGCCATCATGCAGAATCTTGAGGGCTCGGTCGTTGTCTTCGCCAAGCGACTTGTCCGCGCCCACGAGTGTTGTCCCGAGCGCATAGGCGGCATCCCCGCTACCTTGGGCATATCCGCATTCCAGCATTTGAAGCGCAATCTTGCGATTACCCCAAAAGCCTGCTTTGGGATCGTCATAAATCGCGTCCATCTTGCCCCCCAGATATGCCATCGCATTCGGACTCCCCATATCCGCAGCCAGTTGCCAGAATGCATGGGCTCTGCTCGCATCCTGCTTCACCCCCATCCCGTCCATGTAATACGTGCCCATCAGATCGTAGGCCGCCGGAATGCCGAGTTTCATCGCCTGTTCAGCGATTTGAACAGCATGTTCGGAATCACTATCCACGCCTTCGCCGCGAGCGTACGCATTCGCCAGATTCAGCATCGCCTTCCAGTGTTTGCGCTCGGCGGCCTTCGCCCATAACTCGACGGCCCCCCTATAGTCGCGCTGATCCGGCCACAGCAACGAACTGGTGAGCGCGATCGCTCGCGTATTCCAACGATCTGCCTCTGGATCGATCCGAGGAACAACGTCGGCTTCATGCTTGCATTCGAACGCTTCGCGGTGCGGATTGAACGCAGTCAGCGACATGTTGCGAGGAAGCGAATCGTTCCTTGAACAGGCGGCACATCCAGCGATCAGAAGAACGGAAGCCAATCGGATCAGCCGGCCACGGTCCACGGTAATCAGACGCAATCGAATTCGCACGATATCGAATACCTTGCACGACAAGAAATGAATGCACGGTCACGTGCGCAGTATGGAACGGCACAAACGGCCTGCTGACAAGGCCCTCATCCGGCAATTTCATGGGCCGTCGGCAATGGCCCGCAGTCGGGACAGCATCTCCGTTCATATGCCGCTGATTTTACGTTGCGTCCCTTTAACCTGTCCCCACCCCACAATTCTTGACTATGCGCACGCCGTCGAACTGGTAGGATGCGCATCACTAGGCGAGACGCATCCGGCGCACCTGATCGTTCCCCTTTTCGATCTCCCGCACGCGATCCCCTTGCCGCGCCGAGCCAGCGGCTCAGCCCCCCGTCGAACCCCGCAACACCCCGGTGTCGGCCCCACCCGACCCGTTGCAGCAACCGTTGGAGTAGCGCACGTTGCGCCTGCAAGCATGAAGAAACTGAAGCAGCACTTCCGCATCCTGGGCGAGATCGATCGCACGCCGCTGGTACGCGCCGGCGCGCTGCTGTTGATGGCCGGCCTGCTGTACCTGCTGTGGCCGTCGGCCGAAACCGCCTACCTCGCGATGGAGTCGGTCATACGCTGACGCAGCACGCCCATCCCCGCACTACGCTATACTCGCGCAATGGAAACCAAACCTGCCTCGCCGAACGTGCATCGCTGGTGGCGCGCCTGACCCAGGCGGCCCGTTTCCTTTTGCATGTCCCGAACGTGATGCCGCCAGCCATGGCGGCATTGTCGTTTCTGCGCCCGAATCATGGCTGGTGGCTTCGATAACCCGGAGCCAATCCACACCATGACGCACCCGACCCGACCGACCATCCTCACCGGCGACCGCACGACCGGCCCGCTGCATCTCGGCCACTACATCGGCTCGCTGCGCGCGCGCGTGCAGATGCAGCACGACGCGACGCAGTTCCTGCTGCTCGCCGACACGCAGGCGCTGACCGACAACATGGGCCGTCGCCAGCGCGTCACCGAGAACGTGATCGAGGTCGCGCTCGACTACCTGGCCGTCGGCGTCGACCCGGCGATCTCGACGATCGTCGTCCAGTCGCAGGTGCCCGAGCTCGCCGAGCTGTCGCAATACCTGCTCAACCTCGTCACGGTCGCGCGCCTCGAGCGCAATCCGACCATCAAGGAAGAGATCCGTCTGCGCGGTTTCGAGCGCGACATCCCGGCCGGCTTCCTGACCTATCCCGTCAGCCAGGCCGCCGACATCACCGCGTTCAAGGCGACGCACGTGCCGGTCGGCGACGACCAGCTGCCGATGATCGAACAGACCAACGAACTCGTGCGCCGCTTCAACGCGACGGTCGACAAGCCGGTGCTGGTGGAATGCGAGGCCGTGCTGTCGGCGGTCACGCGGCTGCCGGGCATCGACGGCAAGGCGAAGATGAGCAAGTCGCTCGGCAACGCGATCACGCTCGGCTCGACGCCGGACGAGATCACGCAGGCCGTGAAGGACATGTACACGGATCCGAACCACCTGCGCGTGAGCGATCCCGGCCAGGTCGAAGGCAACGTCGTGTTCACGTTCCTCGACGCGTTCGAGCCCGACGTGCAGAAGGTCGACGAACTGAAGGCGCACTATCGCCGCGGCGGCCTCGGCGACAGCGTCGTCAAGCGCGTGCTGAACGAGCGGCTGCAGGCGCTGATCGAGCCGATCCGTGCGCGCCGCCGCGAATTCGAGGCGGACAAGGCGGAGGTCATGGGGATCCTGAAGCGCGGCACGATGCATGCGCGCGAGGTGGCCGGCGCGACGCTGGCCGAGGTGAAAGGCGCGATGGGGCTCACGTATTTCGATTGAGCCGTGCGCGGCAAACGCGGCCGGGCGGCGTGGCGTGGCGCAATGCCGGCGCCGCGCTAACCCCGATGTCCACCGGCACACCGCGAAGCCGCGGTCAGTCGTCCGCAAGCACCGTCACGACCGCTCGTGCGCCGACGGCGCTACGTGGCACACGGCCTCGATCCGGTTACCGGCAGGGTCGACGAGAAACGCCGCGTAGTAGTCGGCGTGATAATGCGGCCTCAATCCGGGATCGCCGTCGGACTGCCCGCCCGCGGAAAGCCCTGCCTCGAAAAATGCATGTACCTGCTCGCGAGAAGCGGCCTTGAAGCACCAGTGCCGCTTGCTCGTTCCGACTTCGGCGGGATCGAGATACACGGCCAGGAAAGTCGAGGTGGTGTCGTTTGCATTGCAGCGTTCGCCGTAACCGAGTGCGGCGGGCCGGTCGTAAACCTTGGCCGCGCCAAGTGCGGCCATGATGCCGTCATAGAAAGGGCGTGCCTGGTCGATATCAGGAACGCCGATGGACACGTGGTCGAGAAGTTGCATGGGATTGGCTCCGTTGAACGAGCACGAGTCTACACAAACATGTCACTTCGAACCCGCTACCGGTACAACCAGATTGCAAAAACGGAGGACAGGACTCCATGACGGACGACCGCCACATTTGGGAAGCACTGGAAGCATGCGTTCGCGAGGAGGCGGCAGTATCGAGCAAACAGCGGATTACCGCGGAGACCTCGATCGCCGACGATCTCGGACAAACCGGAGACGACGCGGACATCTTCATGGAGCGCTTCTTCGCCCGATTCGGTGTGGATCGCGGCGACTACGATTTCGGGCGTTACTTCCTGATGGAGGGTGAAGGGCTCCTGTATCACCTGGTTCGCAAGTTCATTCTCAGGAAGCCCCATACGTTCGATCGAGACGCGTTGACCGTCTGCATGCTGGGCAAAGCTATAGCGCTGGGTGCGTGGGACGCCGATGCGATCAGGAACTGATCCTCACGCAGCGTCACCGACGCTTTGATCGGCGCGTCGAACACCGCGCCCGCCACGCGTCACTTCATCTGCATCAGCTGCACGAGGTTGCCGCACGTATCGTCGAGCACCGCGACGCGCACGGGCCCCGCGTCCATCGGCGCCAGCGTGAAGCGCACGCCGAGCGCGTCGAGCCGCGCGAACTCCGCGTCGAGATCGTCGACCTGGAACGACGCCGCCGGAATGCCGTCCTCGTAGAGCGCCTGACGAAAAGGCCCGACCGCGCGATGATGGCTCGGCTCGAGCATCAGCTCGGTGCCGTCAGGCTGGTCCCTCGACACGACCGTCAGCCAGCGGTACTCGCCCACCGGCACGTTGTTCTTCAATCGGAAGCCGAGGGTGTCGGTATAGAACGCGAGTGCCTTGTCCTGATCGTCGACAAAGATGCTCGTCACGTAGATGCGCATGTGATGTTCTCCGAATCACGCGTGCCGCCGCGCGCGTCGTCGCCGTGCCGCTCACGTGATCTGATACGTCGATGCCGGCACGAATTCCTCCGGCATCGCGCGATCGCCCAGCTCGAGCACCGACCGTTCGATCGTGCGCGCCATCGCATCGAGCGCGAGCGCGTTCGGCGCGAGGCCGAACGGCTCCGCGACCTCGTTCGCGATCGCTTCGAGCGCGATCAGCGTGTACGAAATGAACACGCAAATCAGCGGCGTGAAAAACTCCGTCGAATCGACGAGGCCGAACGGCAGCAGCACGCAATAAGCATAGACGGTGCGATGCAGCAGTACGCTGTACGAGAACGGAATCGGCGTCGTCAGGATCCGCTCGCAACCGCCCACCGCCTTGCCGAGTTCGACCAGCTGCGCATCGAACATCCAGCACGTCGCGTCGCTGCCGGGCGCGCGGCCCAGCGCGCGGACGATCCCGCCGCGCAGTTCGTCGAGAATCGCGACGGGCTGGTAGCACTTGTGCGCGAACGCGGCGGCGCGCTCGGCGCCGAGGATGCGCTGCAGGTCTTGCGCCGGATCGGTATGGCGCAGCTGATGCTTCAGCGCATACGTGAACGCGATCAGCAGATCGGCGAGCCGGTTGCGCTCCGCGTCGCCGACGCTGTCGGGCAGGTAGCGCCGCAGTTGCGACGTGACGGTGCGCGCGGCGATCAGCAGGTTGCCCCACAGAAGCCGCGCCTCCTTGAAGCGCTCGAAGCTCGCGTTGTTGCGAAACGCGAGAAAGATCGCGAGCGCGAGCCCGAACAGCGTGAACGGCGCGGTGTTCAGCGGAATCTTCTCGCCGAAGATGCGCCCGTTCGTGAAGACCGCCAGCGTGCTGACGACCGCCATGAACACGAGTTGCGGAATGATCGACTGCAGCACGGAGCCGTTCCATACGAACAGCATCCTGAGCCAGTTTTGTCGTGGTCTGACGATCATGGTGTTGTCTCGACTGCCAAGGGAATACGCAATGCGGCGCGCCGCCGCCCGATGTGCGACGGCCCGCGCGTGGCGGGCCGCTGTCCGATCGCTACCGGGCCGGGTGACGAGCCGCACGGCGGCTGCGCGAGATGATACGCCCGCGCACGCCGCGCGCCGCACGCCGCACGCCGCACGCCGTCACCGGCCGCGCCGGTCAGTGATAGCCGGCGTCGCCCTCGCGCACCTTGCCGCGGAACACGCGGTACTGCATCGCGTTGTACACGAGGATGATCGGCAGCACGATCACGGTGCCGACGAGCGCGAACAGCTGGCTCGAATGGCTCGACGACGCATCCCAGATCGTCAGCGACGGCGGCACGATGTTCGGCCAGATGCTGATCACGAGGCCGGTATAGCCGAGGAACACGAGCGCGAGCGTCAGCAGGAACGGCGTTGCCTCGTGCCGGCGCTTCAGCGTGTGGAAGATGCCCCACACGCATGCGACGACGAGGACCGGCACCGGCAGGAACCAGCCGAGGTAGCCGCTGCCGAACCAGCGGTGCGCGACGGCCGGCAGCCCGATCACGGTCCACAGGCTGACCACGCCCATCACGGCGAGCAGCACGCCCGCGAGCGGCTTCATCAGCACGCGCATCTTGCGCTGCAGTTCGCCGTCGACCTTCAGGATCAGCCAGCCGCAGCCGAGCGTCGCATAGGTGACGAGCACGCCGATCCCGCAGAACAGGCTGAACGGCGACAGCCAGTCGAACGGCCCGCCCGCGAACTGGTTGTTCACGATCCGGATGCCCTGCAGCAGCGAACCGAGCGTGACGCCCTGGCAGAACGCGGCCAGCGCGGAGCCGCCGATGAACGCGAGATCCCACAGGTGTTGCGTGCGGTTCGCCTTCGCGCGCAACTCGAACGCCGCGCCGCGGAAGATCAGCCCGACCACCATCAGGATCAGCGGCAGGTAGTTCGCCGGCAACAGCGTCGAGTAGACGACCGGGAATGCACCGTACAGGCCCGCGCCGCCAAGCACCAGAAAGGTCTCGTTGCCGTCCCACACCGGCGCGACGGTATTCAGCATGACTTCGCGTTCGACCTTGGCGTCGAAGAACGGAAACAGCAGGCCGATGCCGAGGTCGAAGCCGTCCAGCATCACGTAGATGAACACGCCGAGGCCGATGATCGCGGCCCACACGACAGGAAGATCGATCTGCATGGCTTACTCCGCTTCGGTGACGTTCAGCGGCGTGGACAGCGCGCTCTTGCGCAGCCCCGGATGCCGGTGCAGCTCGATGTATCCGGCGTGGGCAGCCGGTCCGCGCTTCATCAGGTTCAGCATGTAGTAGATACCCGTTCCGAACACCAGGAAATACACGACCACGAAGATCAGCAGCGACACGCCGACCTGCTGCGCGCTGAGCGGCGCGACCGAATCGACGGTGCGCAGCACGCCGTAGACGGTCCACGGCTGCCGCCCGACCTCGGTCGTGATCCAGCCGGCCAGCAGCGCGACGATGCCCGACGGCCCCATGCACACGACGAACCACTGGAACCAGCGCGTTTCATACAGGCGTCCGCCCTTTCTCAGCAGCAGGCCGAGCAGCGCGGTGAGCAGCATCAGCATCCCGAGGCCGGCCATGATCCGGAAGGTCCAGAACACGATCGGCGAATACGGACGGTCCTGCGCCGGGAATTCCTTCAGCCCGCGAATCTCGCCGCTCCAGCTGTGCGTGAGGATCAGGCTGCCGAGGTGCGGCACCTGGATCGCATAGCGCGTCGTCTCGGCCTGCATGTCGGGCAGGCCGACGAGGTTCAGCGCGGTGCCGCCCTTCTCGGTTTCCCACAGCCCTTCGATCGCCGCGATCTTCGCCGGCTGGTATTCGCGCGTGTTCAGCCCGTGCGCGTCGCCGACGACGATCTGGATCGGCGCGAGCAGCAGCAGCATCCACAGCGCCATCGAGAAGCTGCGCTTGACCGGCTCGTCGCGGCGCCCCTTCAGCAGGTGCCACGCGCCGCACGCGGCGACGATGAAGCCCGCGACGATGAACGCGGCGATCGTCATGTGCACGAGGCGATACGGGAACGACGGGTTGAAGATGATCTTGAACCAGTCGACCGGCACGACGAGGCCGTTCTCGATCTTGTAGCCCTGCGGCGTCTGCATGAAGCTGTTCGACGCGAGGATCCAGAACGTCGAGATCAGCGTACCGACCGCGACCATCAGCGTCGCGAAGAAGTGCGCGCGCGGGCTGACGCGCTGCCAGCCGAACAGCATCACGCCGAGGAAGCCGGCCTCGAGGAAGAAGGCCGTCAGGACTTCGTACGTGAGCAGCGGGCCGGTGATGTTGCCCGCGACGCGCGAGAAGCCCGCCCAGTTCGTGCCGAACTCGTAGGCCATCACGACGCCGGAGACGACGCCCATCCCGAAGCCGATCGCGAAGATCTTCGACCAGAACTGGAACATGGATTTGTAGGCGGCGTCGCCGGTGACGAGATAGCGCCATTCCAGCACCGCCAGGAAGCTCGCCATGCCGATGCTGATCGCCGGAAACACGATGTGGAACGACACCGTGAACGCGAATTGCAATCGGGCGAGATGGAACGCATCGAAGATTTCCATGACCGTAATTTGCTCGTGGTTGTGAGGACGTCAGCTCGAAGCAGGAAATCGCGCGACGGCTTCGCGACGGCACGTGCACACAACGACGGATCGCAGTGCACGGCAACGAAGCGTGAATGACGATATCGCGTTTCAGACGATACTCGCAATCGCGCGGACGTGCGCTGAAACTGTGCTTTCCCCGGGGCCGAAGATGTGTGTACGGAAAACCCGTTTCGGCGCCGCGAGGCCCTCGGCTGTACTGCTTTCCGCTCTGCAACGCTGTGCATCCGCGGCACCGCCGAACGCCCGTACCATCGGCTCCTGGCCTGCCCGTGGCGAGCGAGCGCGACCCCGCGCACCGCCCCCGCAGAATCCGTTTCGATCGCCCGGCGCCCGCGCCGGCCGATCCCCCTGGAGAAACCCGCATGGAGCCCAGCGACCGCCCCGACGATCCGGCCGGCACCCGCGCGTGTCATGTGACGCGTCATCGTGCCGGCGACGCGCGGGACACCGTCGATCGCGTCGTCGACGAAACGCCGGTTGCACTCGTATTCAACGGCATCGCGCACACGGTGATGATGGCGACGCCGATCGACCTCGACGCGTTCGGCCTCGGCTTCGCGCTGAGCGAAGGGATCGTCGAGCGCGCGTCGGACGTCTTCGATATCGAAAGCGAATGCCGGCCCGGCAGCGCCGAAGTGCGGCTCACCGTGGCGCAGCAGGCGTTCATGGCGCTGAAGGCGCACCGGCGCGCGCTGGCCGGCCGCACCGGCTGCGGCGTCTGCGGGATCGAGAGCATCGCGCAGCTCGACCTGCATCCGCCGCGCATCGCGGCCGCGGGCGCGGCGGCCGGCATCGGCGCCGACGCCGTCGCGCGCGCCGCCCGCGCGCTGCCGCAGCGGCAGCCGCTGATGCACGCGACCGGCGGCATCCACGCGGCCGCGTGGTGCGAGCGCGACGGCACGGTGCTGGAAGTCGTCGAGGACGTCGGCCGCCACAACGCGCTCGACAAGCTGATCGGCCGGCTCGCGCGGCGCCGCGCCGACCTGGGCGCGGGCTTCGTGTTCCTGTCCAGCCGCGCGAGCTACGAGCTCGTGCGCAAGGCCGCACGCGTCGGCATCCCGATGATCGCGACGATTTCTGCGCCGACCTCGCTCGCGATCGACGTCGCCCGCGAAGCCGGCGTGCGGCTGCTCGGCTTCTGCCGCAACGACGGCTTCGTCGAATACGTGTCGCCCGACCCGCTCCCGTTACCCGAACCGACGCCTGCGCAAGCGCAGGCGCTCACCGCTTGATGAAACCCCTGACCGATTTCGACACCGCCCAACGGCAGTTCGCCGGCGTATTTGCGCCGCCGCATGCGGCCGTCTCCATCCCGGTCGTGCAGGCGGCCGGCCACGTGCTCGCCACGCCGCTCACCGCCGTGCTCGACCAGCCGCCCGCCGACCAGAGCGCAATGGACGGCTACGCGGTCCGTCACGCGGACCTCGAACACGGCGAGCCGCTGCGCGTCGCGCAGCGCTGCTATGCGGGCGACGCGCCGGCGCCGCTCGCGCCGCGCACGGCCGCGCGCATCTTTACCGGCAGCCTGATTCCGCCGGGCGCCGACACCGTCGTAATGCAGGAGCACGCGCACGAACAGGATGGCTGGGTTGCGTTCGACACACCGCAGCGCAGCGGATCGCATATCCGCCGCCGCGGCGAGGAAGTGCGCGCGGGCACCCTGCTGATGCCGGCCGGCATGCGGCTCGGCGCGATGCACGTCGGCGTCGCCGCCGCGCAGGGTTGCGCGCGCATCGACGTGCGCCCGCCGCTGCGGGTCGGCATCCTGACGACCGGCGACGAGCTTGTCCCGTGCGGCCAGCCGCGCGCGCCGCAGCAGATCTACAACAGCAACGCGCCGATGCTCGCCGCGCTGGTGTCGGGAACCGGTGCTGGCGTCGCGGCGAGCGAGCACGCCGCCGACACGCCGGCCGCCGTCGATCAGGCGCTGCGCGGCATGGCCGCGCGCTGCGACCTGGTCGTCTGCGTCGGCGGCGCATCGGTCGGCGACAAGGACCTGCTGCGTCCCGCGCTGACCGCGCTCGGCGCGTCGTTCGTGGTGTCGGGCGTGCGGATGAAACCCGGCAAGCCGGTCGCGCTCGCGCGGCTCGACGAACGGCCCGTGGTGCTGCTGCCCGGCAATCCGGGCGCCGCGATGACCGCGTTCGCGCTGTTCGTCACGCCGCTGATCCGCTGCCTGCAGGGGCGCGACGACTGCCTGCCAGCCGTGCCGTCGCTGCCGATCGACATCGACGTCGAACCCGATGCGCAGCGCGAGCGCTTCGTCCGCGTGCGCCGCAGCCTCGACGCCAATGGCGCGCCCGTACTCGATACGCTGCGGCAACAAGGCGCCGGCACGCTGCAATCGCTCGTTCAGGCGAGCGGGCTCGCGCGGCTGCCGGCCGGCCGACGCATCGCGCGCGGCGACGCGGTGCCGTATTACGATTTCACGCACTGGCTCGCGTGAGCATGCCCATGCGCGTCATGTCCGCCTTGCGTGCAGGCAGGATCACGAACTGTATTCCTGCATTTCGGGCGAGATTGTGTCCCTGTCGGAAAAATCCGGCGGACTATCCTCACGAAGAGGCTCGTCACGACCCGTGCGCCGACACGTCGGCACACAGGCGGCCGACCGGCGACGCCGTTCCGCTCACTTCATGCAGGTCGAAAAACCGATCGTGAATGCCATCGCTCCCGCACCGGCCGCCACTGCATCCGGCGGCGCATCGCCCGGCGCCTTCCCCCGCCCGCTCGACACGCTCGCGCGGCCGCTGCGCGATCTGCGGCTGTCCGTCATCGACCAGTGCAACTTCCGCTGCGGCTATTGCATGCCGCGCGACAGCTTCGGGCCCGACTATGCGTTCATGCCGTCGTCCGAGCGGCTGTCGTTCGCGCAACTGGAGAAGATCGCGCGCGCGTTCGTCTCGCTCGGCGTCGAGAAGATCCGCCTCACCGGCGGCGAGCCGCTGCTGCGCCGCAATCTCGAAGCGCTGATCGAACGGCTCGCGACGCTGACGACCGCCGACGGCAAGCCCATCGAAATCGCGCTGACGACCAACGGTTCGCTGCTCGCCGCGAAGGCACGCACGCTGCGCGATGCGGGCCTGTCGCGCGTGACCGTGAGCCTCGACGCGATCGACGATGCCGTGTTCCGCCGGATGACCGACACCGACGTGCCGGTCGCGCGCGTGCTGGCCGGCATCGAGGCTGCGCAGGCGGCCGGGCTCGCGCCCGTGAAGGTCAACGCCGTGATCGAGCGCGGTGCGAACGACGACCAGATCCTGCCGCTCGTGCGCCACTTCCGTCATAGCGGCGTGGCCGTGCGCTTCATCGAATACATGGACGTCGGCGGCGCGAGCGCGTGGTCCGGCGACAAGGTCGTGCCGGCCGCGCGGATGCGCGAACGCATCGACGCGAGTTATCCGCTCGTGCTCGTCGGCGAACCGGGCCACGACGCCACCGCCATCCGCTGCCGGCACATCGACGGCGCGGGCGAGGTCGGCTTCATCGCGAGCGTGTCGCATCCGTTCTGCGGCACGTGCTCGCGCGCCCGCGTGTCGGCCGACGGCCAGCTCTATACCTGCCTGTTCGCGATGCAGGGCACCGACCTGCGGCCGTGGCTCGACGACGGCGCATCGGTCGACCACCTCGCCGACGCCGTGCGCGTGCGCTGGACGCGGCGCGACGACCGCTATTCCGAGCGGCGCGCCACGCGTGCGGCCCGGCCGTCGGGCAAGACCTATCCGACCGTGCGCATGTCGCTCGTCGGCGGCTGACGGCTGCCGCGCTCGGCGGCGCGCACCGCTTACTGGAGAACCGTCATGACGAGTTTCACCGAATCCCGTGCCGCGTCACCCGACGATCCGTCGCGTGACGCCACCCATGCCGAACCCGCCGAGCCACACGCCGAGCCGCCGCCGGCGATTGCCGCCGGCTTCGAGGTGCGTGTGCAGTACGCGGCGATCGACGCCGGCACCGAGATCGCACCGATCGTTCGGAATCCGAATGTCGGCGCGGTCGTGAATTTCCTCGGTGTCGTGCGCAACGAAGGCGACGTCGACGACGTGATCGCGCTCGAAGTCGAGCACTATCCGACGATGACCGAGCAGGCGCTCTGGAGCATCGTCGAGGAAGCCAGCGCGCGCTGGCGGCTCGAAGCGGTCAGGATCGTGCATCGCGTCGGGCGCATTCCGCTCGGCCAGCCGGTCGTGATCGTCGTGGTGGCCGCCGCGCATCGCGCGTCGGCATTCGATGCGTGTGAATTCATCATGGACTTCCTGAAGACGCATGCGCCGTTCTGGAAGAAGGAGATCCGGCACGACGGCGTGGCCGGCTGGGTCGAGCCGAAGGTGCACGACGATCAGGCGATGCGGCGATGGGGTTGAGCGTGCCGGTCAATGCGTTGCCGATTCCGCCCATTCCGCCGATTTCGCCCGGGACATTTCAATGAAGCTGACGATCAAATACTTTGCGAGCATTCGCGAACAGCTGCATATCGATCAGGAAGTCGTCGAGATCGATGCGCACGAGGTCACCGTCGACGCGCTGCGCGGCACGCTCGCCGCACGCGACGCGCGCAGCGGCGAAGCGCTGCGGATGGACCGGCCCGTGCGGGCGGCCGTGAATCTCGAGATGGTGACCGGGGGATTCGTCGTGCGGGAGGATAGCGAGGTGGCATTTTTCCCGCCGGTGACGGGCGGGTGATCCGTTCGCATCGGGCGGCGACCGGCAGGCTTCGGCGGCCCGATGCCTGACTGGCGGCTAGACGAGCTCGCGAAGAAAATCCGGGACGGGTGGTCGATCGACGTCGGGTAGCCGGCCGGCGCGCCGGCCGCTTTCCGCACGGCCGGACGCGCGGGCATCCGTTCGCGCCGGGCGAGCAGGTTCGGGGTTTCGGCCGTCGTCGGCGCGCCTTTGCGCGTGCCGAACAACGGCGTCATGTAGAACGCGATGCGCACGTACGAAAAGGCTGCATCCAGCCCCCAAATTGGGGTCGACTACATTTCCGGTCGCAACGAAGTTGTCATGAACCCCGCCCGAGAAACAGACAAATGGATCATCAAGCCACGCGACTTGCCGTGACCTGCATCCAGCCTCATTTCTCCTGATTTTTATATTCAGAGTATTTTCGCGAGTCGCCCCTCACTCTGTCAGCCGGATACTTTGCCCGGTTGAGCTCCATCTTCTCAAGCACCGCCTGAAAAAGATCGACATCCATCTTGTCCGCGAGGCGAACCAGATACACCAATACGTCGGCCATCTCGTGACGAACGGCCGTCAGGTTGGCTTCGCCAAGTTCGCTCTTGTCGCCCGAAACGAGCCATTGAAACGGCTCCAGCAATTCACTCGCTTCGATGCTGAGCGCTGTCGCCAGGTTCTTCGGCGTGTGGAATTTGTCCCAGTCGCGCTCGTCGACAAACTGGCGGACGAGTTCGCGCAACTCCCCCAGATCATTCCGCAACTCAGACTTTTCCACGTAGCAACTCCTGATGCATATCCACAATTTATCGATGCCTTCGGCGGCATGCGGGCATGAGGAATCCGCCCTCCAGCCTGCAAGTACAGCTACCGCGCACGGACTGACCCGAATGATATAGGAGCTGGAAGCTACCCCGGCACGCGTCGCACCAAGGGCAAGCGAAATGCCGTCCCGCCGTCAGGGCATCGTAGCGACGGCCCAAATTCACGATCACGCCCCTGCGTCGAACCGTCCCGCTCCCGCCCACGCAGGTCGCAATGTTCCGCCTCCTTCGCATCCAGGCTTCGATGCGCCCCGCCGGATACCCGGCAAGACGGCTCACCCGCCACGCGCCGCAACTCTTATATAAGACATAAGACATTTGACGCCTGACCATATTGCGACTAGAATCCCGTCCAAGCAGTGAAGCAGTGTCCGGAACAGCAGCCTCGGCGTGCCTGGAAAGCCCTTCCCCTGAAACGCAATCTCAGCAGGTCCCCCCATGCTTGAAAACTTTCGTGCTCACGTGGCCGCCCGCGCCGCGCTCGGTATTCCCCCCCTGCCGCTGACGGCCCAGCAAACCGCCGAACTGGTGGAACTGCTGGCGCACCCGCCCGCAGGCGAAGAGCAGACGCTGCTCGACCTGATCACCCACCGCGTGCCCGCCGGCGTCGACGAAGCCGCGCGCGTGAAGGCCGGCTTCCTGGCCGCCGTCGCGAAGGGCGAGACGGCCTGCCCGCTGATCTCGCGCGAGCGCGCGACCGAGCTGCTCGGCACGATGCTCGGCGGCTACAACATCCAGCCGCTGATCGAGCTGCTGTCCGACGAAGCGGTCGCGGCCGTCGCTGCCGACGCGCTGAAGAAAACCCTGCTGATGTTCGACCAGTTCCATGACGTGAAGGAACTCGCCGACCAGGGCAACGCGCACGCGAAGGCCGTGCTGCAGAGCTGGGCCGACGCCGAATGGTTCACGAGCCGTCCGGAAGTGCCGGAAAGCCTGACCATCACGGTGTTCAAGGTCACGGGCGAAACCAACACCGACGACCTGTCGCCGGCCCCGGACGCCACCACCCGCCCGGACATCCCGATGCACGCGCTGGCGATGCTGAAGAACGCGCGCCCCGGCATCACGCCGGAAGAAGACGGCAAGCGCGGCCCGGTCAAGTTCATCGAATCGCTGAAGGAAAAGGGTCACCTGGTCGCCTACGTCGGCGACGTGGTCGGCACCGGCTCCTCGCGCAAGTCCGCCACCAACTCGGTGCTGTGGTTCACCGGCGAAGACATCCCGTTCGTGCCGAACAAGCGCTTCGGCGGCGTGTGCCTCGGCGGCAAGATCGCCCCGATCTTCTACAACACGATGGAAGACGCCGGCGCGCTGCCGATCGAACTCGACGTGTCGCAGATGAACATGGGCGACGTGGTCGAACTGCGCCCGTACGAAGGCAAGGCGCTGAAGGACGGCAACGTGATCGCCGAATTCCAGGTCAAGTCCGACGTGCTGTTCGACGAAGTGCGCGCCGGCGGCCGCATTCCGCTGATCATCGGCCGCGGCCTGACCGCGAAGGCGCGTGAAGCGCTCGGCCTCGCACCGTCGACGCTGTTCCGCCTGCCGCACCAGCCGGCCGACAGCGGCAAGGGCTTCTCGCTCGCGCAGAAGATGGTCGGCCGTGCATGCGGTTTGCCGGAAGGCCAGGGCGTGCGCCCGGGCACGTACTGCGAACCGAAGATGACCTCGGTCGGCTCGCAGGACACCACGGGCCCGATGACCCGCGACGAACTGAAGGATCTGGCGTGCCTCGGCTTCTCGGCCGACCTCGTGATGCAGTCGTTCTGCCACACCGCCGCTTATCCGAAGCCGGTCGACGTGAAGACGCACCAGACGCTGCCGAACTTCATCAGCACCCGTGGCGGCATCGCGCTGCGTCCGGGCGACGGCGTGATCCACTCGTGGCTGAACCGCATGCTGCTGCCCGACACCGTCGGCACCGGCGGCGACTCGCACACGCGCTTCCCGATCGGCATCAGCTTCCCGGCAGGCTCGGGCCTGGTCGCGTTCGCGGCCGCCACCGGCACGATGCCGCTCGACATGCCGGAATCGGTGCTGGTCCGCTTCAAGGGCAAGATGCAGCCGGGCGTCACGCTGCGTGACCTCGTCAACGCGATTCCGCTGTACGCAATCAAGCAGGGCATGCTGACGGTCGCCAAGCAAGGCAAGAAGAACATCTTCTCGGGCCGCATCCTCGAAATCGAAGGCCTCCCCGACCTGAAGGTCGAGCAGGCGTTCGAACTGTCGGATGCGTCGGCAGAGCGTTCGGCCGCCGGTTGCACGGTGCGCCTGAACAAGGAACCGATCATCGAATACCTGAACAGCAACATCACGCTGCTGAAGTGGATGATTGCGCAGGGCTACCAGGATCCGCGCAGCCTGCAGCGCCGTATCGCGGCGATGGAGCAATGGCTGGCCGACCCGCAACTGCTCGCGCCGGATGCCGACGCCGAATACGCGGCCGTCATCGAGATCGACCTCGCCGACATCCACGAGCCGATCGTCGCGTGCCCGAACGACCCGGACGACGTGAAGACGCTGTCCGACGTGGCCGGCGCCAAGATCGACGAAGTGTTCATCGGCTCGTGCATGACCAACATCGGTCACTTCCGTGCCGCGTCGAAGCTGCTGGAAGGCAAGCGCGACATTCCGGTCAAGCTGTGGGTCGCGCCGCCGACCAAGATGGACCAGAAGCAACTGACGGAAGAAGGTCACTACGGCGTGTTCGGCACGGCCGGCGCACGCACCGAAATGCCGGGCTGCTCGCTGTGCATGGGTAACCAGGCACAGGTGCGCGAAGGCGCGACGGTGATGTCGACGTCGACCCGCAACTTCCCGAACCGCCTGGGCAAGAACACGAACGTGTACCTCGGCTCGGCGGAGCTGGCGGCGATCTGCTCGCGCCTGGGCAAGATCCCGACCAAGGAAGAGTACATGGCCGACATGGGCGTGCTCACGGCAAACGGCGACAAGATCTACCAGTACATGAACTTCGACCAGATCGAAGACTTCAAGGAAGTCGCCGACACCGTGCAGATCTAAGCATGCTGTCGCGCTGCGGCGGGTGATGCCCGTCGTGGCGACACGCAATGGCGCCGCGGGCTGAATGGCCGCGGCGCCATTTTTTTTTGGATTTTTGAATGTCGCCGGCGCTATAAAACGGTCCGGCTCACACGTCAGGCCATCGCCTTCAGCCAGCCGAGCAGATCCGACTGCGCGCTTCCGTCCTTCACGGGCTCCGGCGTCAGCAGGCAATAGTGCGAGCCGTCCTCAACGAAACCCATCGGCGCGACCAGCACGCCGCTTTCGAGGTCGTCGCGAACGAGATGCCACGGCCCGACCGCGACACCCAACCCCGCGACGGCCGCCTGAAGGCTGAAATAGAAATGGTCGAACGCCTGCCCGCGTCCGCTTCCCGCCGGCTGATCCGCGGCCGTCGCCCATTCCTTCCATGCGTCCGGCCGCGTCCGGGTATGCAGTCGCGGCGCGCCCCGCTTCAACGCGCGGTCATGCCGACTGCCTGAAAACCACGCATCGACCTTGTCGGGCCGGCACACCGGACCGACCTTCTCCGCGAACAGTCGCTCCGCGTGATAGCCGGCGGGCCACGCAAAGTCATTGCGGCGAATCGCCATGTCGATGCCGTTGTCGAACGAGAACGCGCCGCCCGCCGCGGCGAGATGGATATCGACGCCCGCGTAAGCCGCCTGGAAATCCGGCCAGCGCGGAATCAGCCAGCGCATCAGCAGCGTCGGTTCGCACGACAGCACCCAACGCTGCGCGCGAGCCGCCTCGGTCCGCAATTCATGCGCGGCCTGTTTCATCAGATGCAGGCCGTCATGGACGGCCTGCGCCAGTTTGCGGCCCGCGTCGGTCAGGAAGACCCGACGACTGCGCCGCTCGAACAACGCCACGCCCAGATCGTCCTCGAGCAGACGCACCGCGCGACTGACGGCGCCGTGCGTCAGATGCAGTTCATCGGCGGCACGGCTGAAATGCTCATGGCGTGCCGCCGATTCGAAGCAGCGCAGGGCCATCAACGACGGCAGATTGGTACGAACCTCATGTGAGTCAGGCTCACCATCCTGGTCAGAAATCATCGCTTTTCCTCGCGAATCGTGATCCCTAATATTCGCTCATCACGATGAATTTCAAAAGGACGATGCAATGACGGAATGGATAGTCGTAGTCACCATCACGCTGCTGGCCGTCATCAGCCCGGGGCCGGATTTCGCGATGGTCACGCGCAACAGCCTGATGCTGTCGCGCCGCTCGGGCCTGCTCACCGCGTGGGGAATCGGGCTGGGCGTGACGGTTCACGTGAGCTACACGCTGCTCGGCGTCGGCCTCCTGATCCGCCAGTCGCTGTGGCTCTTCAATGCCGTGAAGCTCGTCGGCGCGCTCTACCTGATCTACCTCGGCGCGAAGATGCTCGCGGCCAAACCCGTGGACGGCCGCCCCGCGACGCAGGCCGCGCCCCTGTCGGATCTGGCGGCGCTGCGCACCGGCTTTCTGACGAACGCGCTGAATCCGAAAACCACCGTGTTCATCGTCAGCCTGTTCATGCAGGCGGTCCGCCCCGACACGCCATTACCGGTGCAGATCGGCTACGGCCTGTTCATCGCGCTGGCGCACGCGGGCTGGTTCAGTCTCGTGGCGCTCTGTTTTTCCGCCGACGCCGTCCGCGATCGCTTGCTGTCTTTGCGTCACTGGATCGATCGCACGTTTGGCGTGTTGCTCGTCGGCTTCGGCGTGATGCTGGCCATTGCGCGCGGCAGTCGCTGATAGCCGCACGCCGACACCCGGGCGCGCGGTTCAGCCCGGATATCGGCATCGAGCGGGCCGGCGCATACGACGCGCACCGGCGTTCGACTCACCGCATGCACGACGCCGCGAGCTTGCCGACCGCGATCACCGCCTGCTCGATCTCCGGCGACCACGGGCTGCTGTAGTTCAGCCGGATGAAGTTCCGGTAGTTGTCGGTGATCGAGAACATGTAACCCGGACCGATCGTGATTCCCTGCTCCAGCGCGAGCTGGTATAGCCGCATCGCATCGACCTGCGCCGGCAACTCGACCCACAGCACGTAGCCGCCCGCCGGGCTCGAGATGCGCGTGCCTTCCGGGAAGAACCGCGACACCATCGCGCGCATCAGGTTCGCCTGTTGCGCATACGCCTTGCGCAGGCGCCGCAGGTGATGCTCGTAGCCGTCGCGTTCGAGAAACTCGGCGATCGCCAGCTGCGGCAGCGACGGCGTCGCCAGCGTGTTCAGGAACTTCAGTTTCTCGACCTGATCGCGATACCGGCCCGGCAACGCCCAGCCGATCCGGTACGCGGCCGTCAGGCTCTTCGAGAACGACGCGCAGTGCAGCACGATTCCGCTGCGGTCGTAGGACTTCAGCGTGCTCGGATGCGACTCGCCGAAATACAGTTCGTTGTATACGCCGTTCTCGATGATCGGCATGTCGATTTTAGTTGCGAACTCCACCAGTTCGCGCTTGCGCTCGTCGGGCATCTGGAAACCGAGCGGATTCTGGAAGTTCGGCATCACCATGCACGCGGCGATCGGCTGAGACTTCGCGATCGCCGCCAGCGCCGC
>NZ_QTQN01000056.1:0-32892 GCF_003853755.1 Burkholderia sp. Bp8984 | reverse complement strand
ACCGCAAGGACGATTTCTTCTCGAATCCGAAGTCGGACCGCGCGAAGGACTTCCTCGCGAAAATCCTGCACTGAGCGATCCCGCGCCGCCGCCCGTTCCACGCCGATGCTCCCGATGAAACGACTGCCTTCCCTCAATGCGCTGCAGGTCTTCGACGTCGTCGCGCGACACGGCAGCTTCACGCGCGCCGCCGGGCACCTGTGCCTGACGCAGGGCGCCGTGAGCCGGCAAATCCTCGCGCTCGAAAGCTTCTATCAGTTTCCGCTGTTCAAGCGCACGCCCAAGGGGCTGACGCTGACGGCCGAGGGCGAGCTCCTGTTGCCGACCGTGCGCGAAAGCTTCGCGCGCATCGAGGAAGTGTCGATGCGCCTGTCGCGCAGGCGCACCGAACTCGCGCTGAAGGTGCCGACCTGCATGATGCAGTGGATGCTGCCGCGCATCATGCGGTTCCAGGCCGAGCATCCCGAACTCCAGGTGCAGATCACCACCACCTGGGAGCATCACGTCGATTTCCGCATGGAGCCGTTCGACGCCGCGGTGATCTACGCGCCCGGCGCCGGCCCTGACACGCATGCGATCCCGTTGTTCGAGGAACGGCTCACGCCCGTCTGTGCGCCGAGCCTGCTGGACCGGCAGCCGCTCGCGAGCCTCGACGACCTGCTCCGTCACACGCTGCTGCATCCGACACGCGATCACCGCGACTGGAAGCGGTGGCTCGACCATGCAGGCGCGCCGCACGTCGACTCGACGCGCGGGTTGAGCTTCGAGACGCTGGATCTCGCCACACACGCGGCGATCGACGGTTACGGCATCGCGATCGGCGACCGGACGCTGGTGGACGAGAGCGTGGCCGCGCACCGGCTCGTGATGCCGTTCGACGTCGCGTTGCCGACGGGGATGGGCTATTACTTCGTGTATCCGGCCGGAACCGAACAGCAGCAGAAGATCCAGCTGTTCGGCGACTGGATCGCGGACGAACGCGCGTGGCGCTGCGGCGACACGCCGGCCGTGCCGCCGTCTCCGCGATCGCCATCGCCATCGCCGGAACTTCCGGACTGAACCGCGTCACGCGAGCGCCGCTCGCGTACGCGGATCTGCCCGGTCATGCGGTCGACGAATCCCGGAGTGAGGAAAACGGTTGTCGTTCCTTTCTCCGCCGTTGTCGGCGACGTAGCGCTCCCACCTGAAACCTGTCGACCAGACGGCCGGCCTCGTCGCGCGAAGCCGCGCGCGCGATCAGCCGATGCTCCGCGCCGTGGATTTCCGGCGTCTCGGACAGGAGCGCCGTGCCGCCGATGCGTTTCAGCAGATCGACGGCCGCGCCGAGCGCGGAATTCCGCGGTCGTCCCCGACTAGCCGTCGGACCGCCCCATCGCAGGCCGGCCGTCAGCCGCGAGGCCGGCACGGTGCTGCGCCGCGCGCCGATCCGCCAGTCATGCCGATGGGCGTCCCAGCGCGATTCAACCCGGACACAACAACCGCAAACTTACGATTGAAAATAACTCTCATTTGCATTAAATTCCGGCGCGCAAATGTACCGTTTGGAACACGGATGCCGGCGCAACGCGGCTCGTGGTGCCCGAACGCGAACCAATTTCTCAGGGACGGGTATGAGCAGAAAGAACTGGGCGGCCGCACCGATGGCCATCGCCGTCGGCACGGTCGGGCTGAACGTCGCCAATGCGCAGGAGCTGGTGCTTCCGGCCGTCGAGATCTCGGCGCAGCGCACGAAGGCACCGTTTCGCGCGCCCGACTCGACGAGCGCGACGCGCACCGAGGCGGACGTGATGGAGATCCCGTTCGCGGTCAGCAGCGTCGATACGAAACTGATCCAGACCGTGGCCGCCACCCGCGGCGAAGACCTGTACGACTGGGTCGCCGGCGTCGCGCGGCAGAACAACTTCGGCGGGCTGTGGGACAACTACGCGGTGCGCGGCTTTGCCGGCGACGGCAACACGTCCGGCACCGACTACCTCGTCAACGGCTTCTCGTGGAATCGCGGCATCAGCGTGCCGCGCGACACCGCGACGCTCGAGCGCATGGAAGTCCTCAAGGGCCCCGCGTCCGCGCTGTACGGCCGCGGCGACCCCGGCGGGCTCATCAGCTACGCGACGAAGCAGCCGCAGTTCAAGCGCTCGAACACGATCGGCGTGTCGGCCGGCAGCTACGGCGCGCTGCGCGAGACGCTCGATTCGACCGGCCCCGTCACGCAGTCGCTCGCGTACCGCTTCGTCGCGATGAACGAGGACAACGGCAGCTTCCGCGACACGGTGTCGAGCAAGCGCTACCTGTTCGCGCCGTCGTTCACCTGGGATATCGGCGCCGACACGACGCTCCACTACGAATTCGAGACCGCGCGCCAGCGCGCGCCGCTCGATCGCGGCGTGGTCGCGGTCGGCGGCCAGCTCGGCGCGGTGCCGGCGTCGCGGTTCCTGGGCGAGCCGCGCGACGGCGACTACGACGTGCGCAACTCGGGGCACCAGTTCACGCTCGAACATCGCTTCGATGCCGACTGGTCGGTCAACGCCGGCTTCGCGCAGCGCGACACCGACCTGTCCGGCCGCTCGTCCGAAGCGTTCGCGCTGCAGCCGGACGGCCGCACGCTGTGGCGCCGCTACCGGCAGGTCGCGTTTCACTCGAACGACGTGCAGGGGCGCGTCGAAGTGGCCGGCAAGGCCCGCACGGGCGCCATCGACCATGCGTTCGTGATGGGCGTCGATGCGTATCGCTTCAACTACGACCAGTTCGTCGCGCGCTCGACGCCGACGGCCGCGGCGCCGTATGCGATCGACATCTTCGATCCGGTGTACGGCCAGCCGGCGCCCGTGCCGCGCACCGCGACGAACCTGCTCGAGCGCGACGACGGCCAGGGCCTGTACGCGCAGGACACGCTCGCGTTCGGGCCGCACTGGAAAGTGCTCGCCGGGCTGCGCTGGGACCGCTTTCACCAGTCGGTCGAGAATCGCCTGAAGGGCGTGACGACGAGCCAGCTGCAAACGGCGCTGAGCCCGCGGCTCGGCATCGTGTACGAGGCCAGCGCAGCGCTGTCGCTGTATGCGAACACCGCGTACTCGTTCCGGCCGAACAACGGCGCCGACGCGAACGGCCGCCCGTTCGATCCCGAGAAGGGGCACGGCTACGAAGCCGGCGTGAAGTGGGCCGGCACGCGCTGGCTCGCGACCGTCGCCGCGTTCTACGTGAACAAGCGCAACGTGCTGACTGCCGATCCGGCGAATGCCGGGTTCTCGCGTGCGGCCGGCGAAGTACGCAGCCGCGGCGTCGAATTCGAATGGAACGGCGAACTGGGCCACGGCTTGCGCGGCATCGTCAACCTCGCCTACGTCGACGCGCAGGTCACGCGCGACACCGTCCTGACGCCGGGCGCGCGCCTCGTCGACATTCCGCGCCTGAGCGGCAGCGCACTGCTGATGTACGAAACCGCGCTGCCGCTCGTCGACAAGGCCGGCGCGGGCGCGGGCGTGATCTACGTCGGGCGCCGCGCGGGCAACACCGCGAACACGCAGGACGGCTTCGACCTGCCCGCCTACGCGACCGTGCAGCTCAACGGCTACGTGCAGGTCAACAAGCATCTGCGCGCGTCGGTCGTGCTGAACAACCTGTTCAACCGCACGTACTACGTCAGCTCGTACAACAGCCTGTGGGTCACGCCTGGCGCGCCGCGCAGCCTGTTCGCGTCATTGGCGTATTCGTTCTAGGCCGGCGCGGCGGGTCGACGGGCAGGCGCGGGGCGCGATTCGGCGATGCGTCGATTCGGCGATGCGTCGACGTGCCGGGGCCCGCAACCGGCCATCTCGAATCGTCAGGCAGCCAGCCACTGCGCCGCATCCGCCGCATCCACCGGAATCTCCGGATTGAACCGCGTCATGCAGTTCAGGTCGAGCGCGCGGATCTGCTCGGTCATGAAGTCGACGAAGATCCGGATGCGCGTCGGCAGGTGTTGCCGGCTCAGATAGCAGATGTAGTGGCCGCGATCCTGCGGCACATGCTGCGCCAGCGCGACGACGAGTTCGTTCGACGCGAGATGGTCGCGGATCTGGTAGCCGGCCATCTGCGCGATGCCCGATCCGTTCAGCACCGCGCGCAACACGAGATCGGCGTCGTTAAAGGTGCGGCGCGCCGTCGGCAGGTACTTCTGCACGCGGCCGTCCACGTTGAATTCCCATTCGAACAGGCGCCCGCTCGCGAACCGGAAATTGATGCACTCATGGCGGTCGAGGTCCTCGATGCGTTGCGGGAGCCCGTGCGCCGCCACATACGACGGCGCCGCGCAGAGCGCCATCTGCATCGGAATCAGTTGCCGGGCGATGATGCTGGAGTCCTCGATGCGCCCGTTGCGGAACGACACGTCGATCCGCTCGGACACCAGGTCGACGGGCCGGTCGTCGAGCAGCAGATCGACGATGATGTCCGGATAGGCGTCCGCGAACTTCTCCAGCAGCGGCGCCACGATCTTCCTGCCGAACCCCGCGGCCGAGCTGATGCGGATGAGGCCGCGCGGCGGCCCCTGCCGCAACTCGAGCATGTCGTTCATCGCTTCGACGATCTGCGCCACGCCCTGATGGCAGTTCTCGAAGAAGCGCCGGCCCTCGCACGTCAGCTCGGTCGTGCGCGTGGTCCGCTGGAACAGCCGCGTACTCAGTTGCGCCTCCAGCTTCTGCACGTTGCGGCTCACGGCCGGCCGCCCGACGCCGAGCAGTTCGGCGGCCTTCGTGAAGCTCCCCTCGCTCGCCACCGCAACGAACGCGAGGATGCCCGCATAGCTCGCACCGAAGCTCGCCGACAGCGCATCGGCGCGACCGGTCAGGTCGCGACGAACGCCGTGCTCCGATGTTTCCGAATGATTCATTTCCGCTGCCCCCAAGCATGCTGCTCATACGGATCGGCGCGTCGCCGGCATGCGCCGGCCGACCGCCTGCGTGCGAACGCGATTCAGCGCCCCGCCAGCCACGCGTCGAGGCCGATGCGCCCGAGCCGTGCCGCGCCGAGCGGCACCAGCGACGTTGCCTCGACGCGGCCGCCGTAGTAGCGGGCGTCGCGATCGGTCACCACCGCGCGTGTGTCGCCGACAGACTTCAGATAGCGCGCGACGATTTCCGCGAACGGCGCGCGATCCGGGCCCGCGATCTCGATCGTGCCGTTCTGCGGCCCGGCGAGCGCGGCCTGCGCGACGAGGGCCGACACGTCCTCCGCGGCGATCGGCTGGAACAGTCCATCACCGATGCGCACGGTGCCGTCTTCCGTGCCGGCATCCGCGATGCCGCCGATGAATTCCATGAACTGCGTCGCGCGCACGATCGTGTACGGCACGCCCGCCGCCTCGATCGCCTGCTCCTGCGCGACCTTGGCCAGGAAATAGCCGTTCTCCGGCATGCGGTCGCAGCCGACGATCGACAGCGCGACGTGATGGCGCACGCCCGCGGCCACTTCGGCCTTGCCGAGATTGCGCGCCGACGTGCGGAAGAAATCGAGCACCGCCTGCGGCTCCCATGACGGCGCATTCGCGACGTCCACGACGACGTCCGCGTCCGTCAATGCGTCGGTCAGGCCTTCGCCGGTGATGGTATTGACGCCGGTGCGCGGCGATGCGGCGAGCGCCTGGTGGCCGGCTTCCTCGAGCAGCGTGACGACACGCGAGCCGATCAGGCCCGAACCGCCGATGACGACGATCTTCATCGCAAAATCTCCTGACGAATGGATTGCAGTGGAATGTGACGGGGCGTGACGGCTGCCGGATCGGGTGAACGCGGCGATGACCGTCCATCGCTTGGCGCAATTGTGGAAGAATCATGTCCTATCCAGCAGTGCCAAGAATCGTCGATCGGACTGATCCATGCCGTGCCTGTCCCCGTCATCCGCGAGACCGTCATGTCTGAGCAACCCTCCACCCTGACCATCGAAATCGACCGGCAGCATCGGTTGCCGATCTATCTGCAGATTTGCGAGCGGTTCAGAACCGCGATCGCCGCGGGCCACCTGCGTCCGGGCGATCGCGTGCCCGCGCTGCGCGGCCTCGCGACGCAGCTGAACACCGCGCGCGGCACCGTCGAACAGGCGTACACGATCCTGGTCGACGAGGGTTATCTGCAGATGCGCGGCGCGGCCGGCACGTTCGTCTCGCCGTCACTGCCGAAATCGGTGACGCGGGCGGCGTCCTCGCGTGCCGACGATCCGGCCCGGCACGCCGAGGACGCCGGCCGGCCCCAGCCGCCGGGCATGTCACGCGACAGCCCGCCGCCGCCGCGCGCGCAACCGATCGCCGTCGCGCTGAGCGGCGAGCCGCGCCCGCTGCAGCCCGGGCTGCCTGCGCTCGACGCGTTTCCGCGCAAGGTATGGCACCGGCTCGTGTCGCTGCGCGCGCGCAGCGCCGACCGCGCGCTGCTGGGCTACCCGAATCCGGCCGGCTACCGGCCGCTGCGCGAGCACATCGCCACCTATCTCGGGCTGTCGCGCGGCGTCACCTGCGTGCCCGAACAGGTGTTCGTCACCGGCGGCTACCGCGCGACGCTGGAACTCGTGCTGCGCAGCCTCGCGCGCCCGAACGACCGTGTGTGGTTCGAGGATCCCGGCTATCTGCTCGCACGCAGCTTCCTGTCCGAGACCGGCGTGGAACTCGTCCCGGTGCCGGTAGACGCCGACGGAATCGACGTCGAGCGCGGCCTGCAGCTGGACGCGCACGCGCGCTTCGCGCTCGTGACGCCGTCGCAGCAGAGCCCGCTCGGCCATACGCTGTCGCTGTCGCGGCGCATCGCGCTGCTGGACTGGGCTGAAAAGACGTCGGGCTGGATCGTCGAGGACGACTACGACAGCGAGTTTCGCTACCTCGGCCGCCCGCTGCCGGCGCTGAAGAGTCTCGACCGGCGCGATCACGTGATTTATTGCAGCACCTTCAGCAAGGCGATGTATCCCGGCTTGCGGCTCGCGTATGCGGTCGTGCCGGAACGCGCGGTGGAACGCGTCGAACGCGTGGCCTGCAGCATGAACGCCGGCTCGCCGACGCTCCTGCAGGCGGCCCTCGCGGATTTCATCGAACAGGGGCACTTCGCCCGGCACCTGAAGCGCATGCGCACGCTGTACGGCGAGCGCCGCACGCTGATCGTGAACGCGTTGCGACAGGTGTTCGGCAAGCGACTGATCGTCGAACTGCCGGTGGGCGGCATCCAGTTCGCGGTGCGGTTCACCGACGGCCCCGACGGGCCGGTCGACGACGTCGCCGTCGCCGCACGCGCGCGCGACGCGGGGCTCGCGGTTGTGCCGCTGTCGATCTGGTACACGAACAGCCATACGCAGCAAACGCCGCGCGGCCTCGTCATCGGGTTCGCGAACGTCGCCGACGCGGACGAAGCGCACCGTCACGCACGGACGCTCCTTGCGTGTCTCGGCGGATGAAGCGCGGCTTGCGGCTTGCGGCGATGGCGTGCGCCGCGTCGACAGGCGCGGCCGATCCCGGATGGGGGTCCGATTGGTGTCGAACGGGAAACAGACAATCGCACGGAACGGCCATACCGCCCGCCTGGGCGCGCCGCTAGCATGGCAGCGTCTTTCTCGCGCAGACGAGCCCGGAGCCGGGCTGCACCGGACGCTTGCCGCATTCGTCATGCCATCGACCGCGCCCGTCATTCGTTGAAGACGCTTTTTTGCCCGGGCAGTCCTGCCCCTTCGCGGCACGTTTCGACGATCGAATGACCGACGGTCGGCGCGCGTTGCCGAATTCGAGCACGCATCATGGATGACAACACGCTGCAGGCCCCGCCGCTTTCGCTCCTCGACCGGTATCGCGGCCAGGATTTCCAAGCGCTTTACATCACGACCGTCACCGTGTCCGGCGGCGAGACGGGCCACGGCCGGGCCTCCGGCGTGGTCCGCTCGGACGACGGCAATCTCGCCGTCGATCTGCGCCTGCCCACCGAGTGCGGCGGGCCCGGCACCGGGACCAATCCGGAGCAGCTGTTCGCGGCGGGCTTCGCCGCCTGCTTCCACGGCGCGCTCAACCTGCTCGGGACGCGCGCCGGAGTGGAGACGCCGGATACCGCCGTGGAGGTGCAGGTTTCGTTCGGCCGCGATCCGATGGACGGCGGCTACGCGTTGCTCGTCGACGTCCGGGTACGGATGCCCGGCGTCGATCGAAACGTCGCGGAAGAACTGGTGCGTACCGCGGAACGCTTGTGCCCGTACGCGAAGATGGCGCGGCAAGGCACCGTCAACATCGTGACCGTCGTCGACTGATTCGACGACGAGGCCAACCATGCATCTCGGGAAATCGTACAAGCTCTCGGAATTCCTGATCTGGACGCGCTGGAAAATCTACGAGCTGCTCGTCTTCGGATCCGTGCCGGTCGTTCTGTATCAGTTCTTCTCCGTGAGATGGCTGTCGATACCGCTGACGATCGTGGCGCTGCTCGGCACCGCGACGTCGTTCATCGTCGGCTTCAAGAACGTGCAGACCTACAACCGCGCCATGGACGCGCTGGAAATCTGGACCGAGATCCTGAGCAAGAGCCGCCGCTGGGGCCAGCTCGCGCGCGACTTCGTCAGCGACGACGAGAGCGCCCGGAAGCTGGTCTATCGGCACCTTGCCTGGCTGACCGCACTGCGCTACGACCTGCGCCGCCCGCTGATCTGGGAAAGCACGAGCAAACGCTACAACGCGGAGTACCGCCGGTTCTATCGTGTGCCGGAGTGGGAAAAGGACATCCGGGAATTGCTGCCGGAATACCTGTCCCCGGCCGAAACGGAACAGGCGCTGGCCTCCGCTTCCGTCGCCACGTTCGTGCTGAGCCTGCAGGGCACGTCGCTCAGGACGCTTCACATGGCCGGCCATCTGAATTCGAATTTTTATATGGAGCTTCAAAGGACGATCGGCGACTTCATCGATCTCCAGGCCCGCTCGGAACGGTTCAAGAACTTCCCGTATCCGCGCCAGTACGCAACCGTCAGCTCGCTGTTCGTCCGGTTCTTTTGCCTGTCGCTTCCGTTCGGTCTTCTGAACGAATTCAACCGGCTGAACGACGGCGTGAGCGGCTTCATGCACGGCAACATGGTCTGGCTCGTCGTGCCGTGCAGCGTCGCCGTTTCGTGGATGTACACCTCGCTCGAGCAGGTGGGCGAAAGCACCGAGAACCCGTTCGAGGGCGGCGCGAACGACGTGCCCATTTCCACGCTGTGCAGCACGATCGAGCGCGACCTGAAAGCGATGCTCGGCGAACGCGCCGGCGATCCGTCGAGCCGCACGGTCATTGCGCTGTAGCGCGTCGGCGGCTCGCGTCTGCCCCATCGGCGGCACCGCTGCAGCCGGTGGAAAGGCCGACGCAACCGATACGCGGCGTTCTCGCCGCATTGGTGCGAAGCGGGCAATACCATGCATCCCGGGACGATCTGGCCCGGCGACGCGTCTTTGCCTAGCATGCAAGTGCGCGACGACCATCCTTCGGATGGCGGTCATGGGGAACGACCTGCGGGCAAGCGCCGCGCCGATACGTACGGCCCGGAACCCGCGCGTCGGTCAATACAGGTACCCGGGAGGGATATGGAGAACGAGAGGTTGCAGCCTCCGTCACCGACACTGCTCGACAAATACCGCGGACACGAATTCGTCGCGCTCTACGCGACCACGGTCACCGTGTCCGGCGGCAAGACGGCACACGGCCGTGCATCGGGCGTCGCGCGATCCGACGACGGCTGTCTCGCCCTCGATCTGCGCCTGCCGCGCGAACTCGGCGGCCCGGGCGGCGGCACCAATCCCGAGCAACTGCTCGCGGCCGGCTACGCCGCGTGCTTCCACGGCGCGCTGAGCCTGCTCGCGCAACGCGAGCGGATCGACATCCGCGACACGACCGTCGCAGTCGAAGTATCGTTCGGCCGCGATCCAGTCGACGGCGGATATGCGCTCGCCGCCAACGTCACCATCCGCATGCCGGGTGTGGACCGGCAGGTTGCGGAACGCCTGGTCCGCGATACGGAGCGCCTGTGTCCCTATACGAAGATGGCACGGCAGGGCATCCGCGGGGTTGTCGCGGTGTCGGACTGACGAACGTCGGCGGCGCGCCGCCACACCCGGCGCGCGATTGGTTCCGAAGCGGCAATAGAGTGCGCACCTTCCCGGCACTACTGGCCCGTGGGACCTGCAATTACGATGGTTGCCAGGCCGCTCGCGCAATGAATGGTCATGCGCAGCGCCGACAGCCATGCTTCAGCAATCAGGAGAACGTATCATGACGCAACGTATCAACTACTTTCAGCAATCGCCGGAGCTGACGAAGAAGCTCGTCGAGCTCGACGGGCTGCTTCAGAAGACTTCGATCGAAGTGCCGGTTCGCGAGCTCGTCGAGATCCGCGCGTCGCAGCTCAACGGCTGCGCGTTCTGCGTCGACATGCACATCAAGATGGCCAGGATCCACGGCGAGCGCGAGCTGCGCGCGCATCACGTCGCGATCTGGCGCGAGTCGCCGCTGTTCTCGCCGCGCGAGCGCGCCGCGCTCGAATGGACCGAAGCGCTGACGCAGCTTTCGCCGCACGGCGTGCCGGACGATCTCTACGATCGCGTGCGCGCCCACTTTGCCGAGAAGGAGGTGTCGGATCTCACCGTCCTCGTCGGTGCGATCAACTGCTGGAACCGGCTGAACGTCGCGTTCCGGATGGTGCCCGGCTCGTTCGACAAGATGTTCGGTCTCGACAAGGCCAACCTGGAGTAACGACATGAAACGCATCGTGCTCGCGCTTGCACCGCTTGCGCTGTCGCTGCTGATGCCCGTCCCGCCGGCTGCCGCCGCGCCGCAGGCCAAGGTGACGCAACTGACCACGGAGCCGCTGCCCGAGTATCCGGGCAAGGAAGTGGAGATGATCGTCGTCGATTATCCGCCCGGCAGCGTCGACCCCGTTCATCGCCACGACGCGCACGCGTTCGTCTATGTGCTCGACGGCAGCATCGTGATGGGCCTGAACGGCGGCAAGACGGTCACGCTGCACGCGGGCGACACGTTCCACGAAGGTCCCGACGACGTGCACACGGTCGGACGAAACGCCAGCGGTACGAAGCCGGCGAAATTCGTCGTGTTCCTGCTCAAGAACAAGGGCGCGCCGGTTCTCACGCCGGTGAAGTAGCGGGATCGTCGTCGAGGCGCCAGGTCGGCCGGAAACGGCAGCTCGGCGCCGCGAACGCACGCGTTCTGCAACGCGACGGCTTGCCTGGGCTGGCTGGCCGACGCCGTCTCGGCCGGCGGACAGCCGGCAACCGGTCCTGCAAACCGCATGCCCTGCCTTTGAAGGCCCTTCGCTGAAAAGCCGGGATCGGCTGCGTACAGCCGGATGCCCGATGCGGGCGACACATGGACATGAGCGCGACGGATTGGAAATCCTCAATCTTGCGACGATCCCATCGACACGTCGCCGACGAGCACCCCTCTCAACTGCTCTCGCCACGCCGTGACATTCTCCGCACCGTTCAGTCGCTCGAACTCCCGTTGCGCTGCCTGCCAGAGTGGCGATGCTCTTTCGTGCAGGCGCCGGCCCTCCTCGGTGAGTTCGACGAGGCGGCTTCGGCCGTCGGTGGGCGAGGGCTTGATCGTGACGAAGCCGTCGCGCTCCAGGAAGCCGACCATTTTCCCCATCGCCGTTCGTTCGATATCGAGCCGTTCGGCAAGGGCGTTGACGGGGGTACTTCCCACTTCGTGCAGGGCGGCCAGGGTGAGGAATTGCGTGATGCGCAGACCCGACGGCTCGAGATGGCTATCGTAGAGTCGGGAGATCTGCCTGCTCGCCTTCCTGACGGCGAAGCAGTTGCATTGATCGATGCCGAGCGGCTGGTTCACGGGCAACATCGGTTGCACTCCTGATTTCGGTTGATTGCGCGAACGCTACGCGCGCGTCGCGCGAAGCTACGGTGGCAGCTATCGATGATAGCCGGGAGCGACGGCGCTGGCCTGCGATCTGCGCACCTCGCGGCTCGCCGCCGAATCCGGCCCGTGTCGACTGCGGTGTTCAAAACCCTGCCGGCGGCGTGATGTAGCCGGGTATCTCGGCCGCGAGCGTGCTCTTCAGCACCGCTGTCCCCTCGTCGGCCATGACCTCGCTCTTGCCGGCGGCGAGCGCGTCGTAGGTCCGTCGCACGACGTCCTCGGGACTGGCTTTGGGCACGTCGATGCCGTTGGTCAGATCGGTGTCCACGAACCCGACGTGCAGGCCGAGAACCTGGATGCCACGCTCGCGCAGGTGAAAACGAAGCTGGTTCGTGTAGCTCCAGGCGGCGGCTTTCGACGCCGCATACGGTGTCAGATAGGGCCGCGGGAGCCACACGATGTCGGAAAGCACGTTGATGATCGCGGTATGCGGCCGGGCCGCCAGGATCTGTTCGAAAGCCCGTGTGACGCGCACCACGCCGTGGTAGTTGGTATCGAACAGGCGGGCCGACTGCGCTTCCACGTCGGCCGACAAAGGCCCGTCGATCAGCGCGGCAATGCCCGCGTTGTTGATCAGTAGCGTCGTGTCGGCCGCTTGTTTCGCCGCCTCGGCGATCGACGCCGGATCCGTGACATCGATCCTGAGCGGCACGATGCCCGGCTCGTCGAAACCGCTCGTGTTGCGCATACCCGCGTACACCTTCGCCGCCCCGCGCCGAAGCGCCTCGCGCGCAAAAGCGAGGCCCAGGCCGCGATTGGCACCGGTGATGAAGACGGTAGCGTTCTTGATATCCATGACAAGCTCCTGTTTCAAAAGCCGCGTGCCGGGAAAGTGTCGACTCCATCCACGAGCGCGCGGGCGCCTGGTTCAAAGGAAGACGTGTTCCGGCAACTGCTTCGAAAGCGACTCCCGCAGACGGGTCGCGAGAGTCAGTACGGCGCCAAGCGGGCTCATCCGCACGCTGACTCGCGGCACCGAGCCGTCGGCGTTGCGATCGGCGACCACGACCGCGCTCAACGTCTCGCCGCTCGTCAGAACGGCCTCGTATTCGAGAAAAAGCCGCGAGCCGACGACTTGAACGAACGTTGGCGCCTGCGACACGTAAAAGGTCCCGACGGCGTCGACGGCGAGCCGGATTTCGTCGCGCCCGATCATGGGAGCGCGCAACACCGAGCTGACCAGCTCGGCGTCGGCCGTCAGATCATCGAGAAACGGATGACGATCAGGTTGGACGGGTGACATGTTCAAACCTCCCGATTCGTTTCAAGCACGTGTTCACACGAATGCGGCCCGATACTTCTCGACGAACTGCTGAACCGACAGCGGCGGCGTTCCGGTGACCTTCTCGACGACGTCGTTGGTGCCCGAGAAGATGCCGTCGTGGTAGTTCTGCGCGACTTCGACCAGATGCTGCGTGAGGAACGGCGGAAACTTGTAGAGGGTTTCCATCTTGTTCCGGAATGCCTCGATGGAAGTCGGCGCGTATTCGATCCGGGCGCCGAGAACCTCGCTCATCGCGGCTGCGATCTCGACGTGGTTCATCTCGACGGGGCCGTGGAGCGTGTAGGTCTTGCCCTCGTGGCCTTCGGGGCTGGCGAGGATGTGGGCAATCACGCGGCCCTGATCGTCGCTGGCAATCGGCGCGTGACGGCCGTCGCCAAACGGAAATTCGATCTTCTTCGTGGCCCATATCTCCCGCGCAAAATGCGGATAGACGAGCCAATCGGCGAAGAAGGTCGGGCGCAAATGCGTCGTCGCGACACCCGACCAATCGAAGACCTGCTCGGAGACCCAGTGATCCTGTGCCGCGTGGCTCAGCGACTCCCGGCGCGCGGAAATCTGCGACATGTTGACGATCGCCGTGACGCCCGCTTCCTTTGCTGCCTGCGCGAAATACGCCGCGGCCCCGATGATTCCCGGCGCGATCGGATGAAGGAAATACGCCGAGCGGATGCCTTCCATCGCTGCCCGAATCGCGTCGATGTCGGTGAAGTCGCCGACCGCGACATCGACGCCGCGCTGCCTCAGGACTGCCGCCCGATCATCATCCGTGCGCACATAGGCCCGCACGCGTTTGTGCATCTTGAGCAGCTCGTCAATGGCCATACCGCCGGTGCGTCCGGTTGCACCGCTTACAAGGATCTCAGGCTCGTTCATCGCTTCGCTCCGTTCGAAAGTGAGAGCATATGCTCCCTTGAGACGAAGATTAGGAGCATATGCTCTCATCGTCAAGTTTTTTTGTTGTGGCCCCGGATAACATCATGCTCGGGTCGGCAGACGGCGTTGCTAGCGAGCATCGACAGGAGGCCGGGCAGGGTGTCCCGCGATTGAAAGCGCCAGAGGCGTCGATATCGTCCTGGCTTACCTGGATGGCGGAATGTTCAGTGTCTGCTCGCCTTGAGAAGAGAGGGGCCCGTGCGATTCGACGATGTGATTTCCCGTGGCGCGGCGAGGGCGCTGGAGATCATCAGTAAGGGCCCCGAGTATTCGATCTGCCCGTGGATTCGTACCGGCTGCAAACCGCAAATTGCCGTTCGCGCCGGTCATCGCCAGCAATTCACTGACCGACGATGCACATGAGACGCGTCGCGCCAACCCCCCGGCGCGACACACTAGCGCTTTGAAGCACGCCTGCGCGTCGTCGCCTTTGCTGCCGCGACCGGCGCCACTTCCGCCGGGGCAGCCTCCGTGCCCGTCCGCTTGAACCACGGCGAACCCAGCGTGGCCGCGCTCATGTCCGACGCAGCCGCGAGCAATAGCGGCGCGAGTTCCTTCAGGCGCGATTCCGGCAGGCGGCTCGTCGGCCCGGCGAGGCTCACGATACCGACCACTTCGTTCGTGACAGGATTGCGCACGGCCGCCGCGATCGACGTCATGCCGACCTCGTACGTCTCGATCGCCATCCCGTAGCCACGCTCGCGCGCGCCATTCAGATCCTTCAGGAACTGCTGGATCGTCTTCGGTGCGCGCGGTACATTCTGCGCCTTCGCGCCGAGGCCGCCCTGCCTCGACACCAGTTCGATCGCGCGCTCGTCGGGCAGCGTCGCGAGCCACGCCTGGCCGCTCGCGGTGCAATGCAGCGGCGGCTGGCTGCCCATGTCCGGGTCGTAACGCAGCCCGGACTTCGCACCCTGCGCCTTGCCGACGAACGTGATGTGATCGTCCTCGACCACGCCCAGCCGTGCCAGTTCGCCCGACGACTCGGCCAGGCGATCGAGCACCGGCTGGGAAATGTCGAATACCCCGCTCGTCGACAAATAGATCAGCGCGAGCGACACCAGCTTCAGCGCCAGCATGTACTCGCCGTGCTCCTCGTCCTGACGGACGAACCCCTCGTCGATCAGCATCGACAGCAGGCGATGCGTGCCGCTGCGGGGAATGTTCAGCGTATCGGCAATGGTGGCCAGCGGCATGCGGCCGCCGTTCTTCGCCAGCAATTCCAGCACTGCGAGCGCACGCTCGAGATTTCCTGCCATGGCGCCTTCTCGTCCGTATGGTGAATGTCAAATAAGAACACAATTCCATACTGGAATTCAAGAGAATTTGCGCGACGCCGCCCCCCCACCGTGGCGCCGCGCTCGCCGTCAGTGGCCGGCAGCCCCGCTCACTGCCACGAACCTCCCGCGATGGCGCGCGCCCTTGAGCAGCACCGCTGCACCGCCCACGGCCGCCGGCACCGCAAGCGCCGCGAAGACCTGGCCGAAACTCCAGTTCGCATGGAGCATGGCCGCGCCCAGCATCGCGCCCGCGATGCCGCCGAAACGGCCGACCCCGAGCATCCAGCTCGTCCCGGTGGCCCGCATTTCGGTCGGATAGGAGCCGGCCGCCAGCGCGCAGAAGCCCGTATTCGAACCGTTCATGCAGTACCCGATGCCGAACGCGAGCACGCAGATGACGCCGAACGGATGAGCCGACACACCCATGTACCAGGCCAGCGCGCCGCCGGCGAGCACGGTCGCGCCGAGCGCGGCGTGCGGATTGAACCGGTCCATCTGCCAGCCGATCAGCAACGAGCCGACCGTTCCGCCCGCCTGGAACAGCGCGCCGACGATCGCCGCCTCGGCCAGCGAAAAACCCAGACCGCGAATCAGCGTCGGCAGCCAGTTGCCGAGCAGATAGACGGTCAGCAATCCCGCGAAGTAGCAGATCCACAGCATCACCGTGCCGAACGCATGTTCGCGCGACAGAATCGCGCGAACGGGGCTACGCACGTCGCGCGCCGGTTCGGCGGACACGAACCGCGTCCGTGCGTCGGCGACCGCCGGCTGTATGCGATTCAGCACGCCGATGAGCCGTGCGCGGCGCCGCTCCGACAGCGCGAGATACCGTGCCGATTCCGGCAGCCATTTGACGAGGATGGGCACGTACGCGATCGGCAGCACGCCGCCGAGCAGCAGGACCGAATGCCAGCCCCACGTTTCGATCATCCACGCGCTCACGAAACCGCCGCCCGCCGCGCCGAAGGTGAAGCCGCAGAACACGGCCGTCACCATCAGCGCGCGCCGCCGCGGCGGCGCATATTCAGCCATCAGCGTGGCCGCATTCGGCATCGACGCGCCCAGGCCGATGCCGGTCAGGAAGCGCAGCACCGTCAGCGACACCACGCCGGTCGCAAACGCCGATGCAATGCTCCACAGGCCGAAGAACATCACCGCGCTGACCATCACCGTCTTGCGGCCGAAGCGGTCGGACATCGGGCCGGCCGTGAGCGCGCCGAACGCGAGGCCGAGCAGGCCACCGCTCATCACGGGGCCCAGCGCGTCACGCGGAATCGACCACGCGCCGGAAATCGACGGCGCGATGAAGCCGATCATTACCGTGTCGAGCCCGTCGAGCATCACGATCAGCATGCACAACACCAGCACGAGCCACTGGAACCGGCCCACCGGCCGCGTATCGAGAAATTGCTGAACGTCGAGCGAGCGCGTGTCTTTCGATTCGCCATCCTGAATGAAATGTTTCGGCCGTCGGGCCGTCTGCGAGGAAGTCATGCTGATGTCTCCGGAGATGCTGTTCTTGTTGTCGTATCGAATGCCCGATCCGCGCGCTGGCGCGATGCCTGGCGCCGATCGGGCCCGTTGCGTCGAGAAGGCGGCCGCCGCGCGATCAGGCCGGCACGGCCGCCGCATCGATCACGGCAACGGTGGCTTCACGCAGGCGGCGCGCGCGCTCGACGGCAGGCGTCGTCTTCGCCCACGCTTCGTTCGGCACCTCGACGCTCACCGGCAGGTGAGCGGGCAGCGCGCGCAGGATGCCCGCAAGGTCGAGACCGCCCTCGCCCGGCACCATCCGCGCGCAGCGTGCCTGGAACAGCAGCGTGTCGACGTCGGTCGGTCGTTCGGCCGGCGCATCGCAGAACTGGACGTAGCCGAAGTACGCGTGCGGCAACGCGCGCAACGCGTCGAGCGACGAGCCGGTACGATCGAAGTGGATCGGATCGACGATCAATCCGGTGTTGCGCCGGCCGCACGCGTCGACGATGCGCGCGCCGGCGCCGATGTCCTTCACGTCGGTCCACGGCATCGGCTCCAGCGACGGCGACAGGCCGAGCGGCGCGGCCAGGTCGCACAGCCGGCCGAGCCGGTCGACGGTGCGCGCCTCGTCGGGATCGTTGCCGGCCACGAGGACGTAGCGCGCGCCGAGCTCCGCCGCCGTTTCGAGCATCGGCAGGTAGTGCGTCACGTCGGTATCGGGCTTCAGGCGCGCGATCTCGACGTCGAGCACACGCATGCCCGTATCGCGCAGGACCGCCAGCGTTTCGCGCCTGAGCGGCGTATCGCCGACGATCTCGTGGCGAACCTCGGTGTCGGTGGCCGGCAGCAGTCGCAGGCCGACGTAGTCGTAGCCGGCGTCGACGGCGCATCGCACCATCTGCGGCGGGCTCAGTTCGAGCACGGTCAGCGCCGACAGCGACAGCGCGCGGAATTGAGGCTGGGTCATATCGTCTCCTTGAGCGTCATGGCGCAATACGCGGCACGTTCAGCGCAACGGCGAAAACGGCGCGGGCACGCAGATCGTCGATTCCATGGTCGTGAGGTGGGCCGGGCCGCCCTTCGGCGGCCAGATGCCGTCCTTGACCGCTTCGGCGCGAATGCGCGAGCGCTCGTCCACGCTCGCATACGGCCAGATGTTCAGGAACCGCGGCGTGTCGCCGTCGAGCGCATACATCGCGCCGACCAGCGGCGAGCGGCGGGTGCGCTCCGGCACCGCCTGCTCCCACACGTCGATCGTGTGCTGCAGGCTGCCGAGCTTCGTGCCATATACGCGCATCTCGTAGATGCCGCCGTGCACGGCCGGTTCGATCGGCGGCAGGAACGGGAACAGCGCATAGCTGGCCGTCTTCACGTCGATGATCGATTCGCCGCAGCGGAACGGGTTGCCTTCGAGCAGCATCCGTTTGCGCTCGGCGACGAGCGCGGCCTCCGATTCATAACCGCGCAGCACCAGCACCTGACCGAGCGTGCCGATGTCCGAGTACCACGCGCCGAGCAGCCTGCCGCCGTGCGGATCGCCGCTGGCCTGAATCCCTTCGAAGACCTGCGCGTTCGCGCCGATCTTCACCGTGAGCGTCACTACGTCATACAGTCTCATTGCGTTGTCCTCGAGGATGAATCGATGCCGGCACGCGCGGATTCGGGCGCGGCGTCGGCGAGAGAAAGGCCGGCGAGATAACCGAACGTCATCGCCGGGCCGAGTGTGATGCCGCCGCTGGGATAGCAGCCGCCCATCATGCTGGCGGAATCGTTGCCGACCGCGTAGAGGCCGGCGATCGCACGGCCGGCGTGGTCGAGCACGCGCGCGTCGCGGTCGGTGGCCAGGCCCGCGAACGTGCCGAGGCTGCCCGGCAGCAGCTTCACCGCATAGAACGGCCCCGCGTCGATCGGCGCGAGACATGGGTTCGGCTGCCGGTCGGCATCGCCCTGCACGCGGTTGTACGGCGTCGAGCCCTTGTGAAACGCCGGATCGCAACCCTGCTTCGCGTACTGGTTGTAGGCCGATACCGTGTCCACCAGCGAAGCGGCGTCGATTCCGCATTCGCGCGCGAGCGCGTCGAGCGTCGCGCCGCGCTTCAGATAGCCCGAGCGCCGGTACGGGCCGGTCGGGAACGGAAACGGCTTCGAGAAACCGAGCCCATAGCGCCGCTGAAAGCGATGGTCGCAGACGAGCCACGCGCATACTTCCTCGCCGGCCGGCGTCGTGTCGAGCAGCGCGGCAATGAAGTCGTGATACGACGATGCCTCGTTCACGAAGCGCCTGCCCGCGCGTGTCACCGCGATCACGCCCGGCTTCGCGCGTTCGATCAGATGCGGAAACGCAACGGCGTCGCCGCCCGGTTGCGGCACCAGCGAAACGGGCGCCCACGCGGCCGGCGCATCGAGCGACCGGTCGAAATGCGCACCGATCGATTCGCCGAGCCGGATCCCGTCGCCGGTATTGCAGAGCGGCGCCGCCGACCAGTGATCGCGGCCCGACGGCGTATACGCGAACGTCTGCGCACGCCGCGCCTGATCGTGAGGGAAGCCTCCGCAAGCCAGCACGACGCCGCGCGCCGCGCGCACCTCGTGCACGATGCCGTCGATCGCCACGCGGGCGCCGATCACGCGCACGTCGTCGCGCAGCAGGCCGATCGCCTTCGCATGGGTGCGCAGGTCGACCCCGCGATCGGCGGCCGACTTCAACAGGCGCGCGACGAGCGCATTGCCGTTGACGAGATGCATCGAGCGCCCGTAACGCAGCTTGTGCCACGCGAACGCGGCCAGCCGGCGGCCGACATGCAGCGCGGAGCTCAGCGAGCGCGTCGCGCGATAGAAATGCGCGAGATCCTGGCCGGACGCGAGTGCCATCCCCTTGAGCGTCGTCACCGACAGCGGTGTGCGCAGCTTGTCGATCAGCGGGCCCAGTTCACGGCCGTCGTACGGCATCGCGCAGACCGAGCGCCCGCCCGTGCCGGCACCCGGCGTGGTGTGGAAATCGGGAATGCGGTTGCCGTCGACGAAGCGCAGCGCCGTGTTCCGCTCGAAGAATTCGATCATCTCCGGGCCGCGTTCGAGCAGCGCATCGGCCTTCGCCGCATCGAACTGCGCGCCCAGCTCGTTCTTCAGGTACGTGCGCGGCGCATCGATGTCCTCGCGAATGCCGGCACGTGTCGCGAGCGGATTGCGCGGAATCCACATCCATCCGCCCGACCACGCGGTGGTGCCGCCGAACACGGCCTCCTTCTCGGCGACGATCACGCCCAGGCCCCGCGCCGCCGCCGTGACGGCCGCCGCGAGGCCGCCCGCGCCGGAGCCCAGTACCAGCACGTCGCAATCGAGTATCGGTTCACGCTTCATGTTCAGTCCTGCCCGTTCAGTATCTCCAACGCCGGATGCGACACGATCGCGACGTACATGGAATATCATTGCGAAGTGGAATACTATTCCACTCAATCGGATTTCGCAAAGACTTTGTGACGACAGGGAGGCAACGCAATGCGAGTACTGGTAACGGGCGGCAGCGGTTTTCTCGGCGCATGGATCATCAGGAGGCTGCTGGCGCGCGGCATGGAATGCGTGAGCTTCGACGTGCGCACGAACCCGCGCCTCGTCGAGGCGCTCGCGCCCGAACGGGCTGCGGCCGTACGCTGGCGCACCGGCGACATCGCCGACGCGGCCGCCACGGCGCACGCCTTCGACGGCTGCGACGCGGCGATCCATCTCGCAGGCATCCTCACGCCCGACTGCGCGGCCGATCCCGTGCGCGGCGCGCGGGTCAACCTGATCGGCACGCTGAACGTATTCGAGGCCGCACGCTCGGCCGGGCTGCGACGCGTGCTCTATGCGAGCAGCGCCGGCGTATTCGGCCCCGACGACGGCGCCGTGCCGTTGCCGCAAACCCACTACGGCGCGTTCAAGCTGGCGTGCGAAGGATCGGCACGCGCGTACTGGCACGACCACGGGATCGCGAGCGTGGGCTTCCGTCCGCTCGTGGTCTATGGGGCCGGACGCGAGACCGGATCGAGCGCGGGGCCGAGCCTGGCCTGTCGGGCGGCCGCGCGCGGCGAGCGCTACACGATTCCATTTACCGGCGCGACGGGCCTCGTGTTCGCCGACGACGTCGCCGCCGCTTACGAGGCCGCGCTGCTGGCCGACATCGAAGGCGCACACGCCTTCACGCTGGCGGGCGAGATCACCCCGGTGAACACGCTGATCGAACGGATCGCGGCCCTCGTGCCGGGTGCGCACATCGATGCCGGCGGCCCGCCGCTGCCGATCGCGACGGCATTCCCCGACGACCCCGCGCTCGACCGCCTGCTGCCCGGCCTGCCGCGGACCGCGCTCGACGACGGACTGCGGCAGACGGTGGCGTTCTACCGGCGCCAGCGCTAGGCCGGCGCCCGCTACCCGCGGCTACGCGACGACGTCCGCGGGTGCAACGCCCGTGCGCGTCGCAGCCGCGCGATGCACGGCGAGCGTCGCCGCGAGCGTGCGCGCGGCGTCGTCGGCCGGACACAGCGGCGCCTCGGCGCCCGCGATCACCGCCGCGAAGTGGCGCAACTGCTCGTGATACGGATCGGCGCCATGCGGCGTGCAGCGCTCGACCGTCAATGGATCGTGCCAGCCCTTCCCGCTGCGGTATTCCCACAGATCGAGCTGCGGCAGCGTGAGCGAGGCATCGGTGCCGATCAGGAAATGCGTGTTCACCTGCTGGCGCGGATAGTGCGCGGCCTCGCCCGCCGCGAGATCCCAGTTCCACGGCGAGGTCGCGCAGTCGGACACGGCCAGCGTGCCGAGCGCGCCGCTGTCGAAGCGCAGCAGCACGGCGGCCGTGTCTTCCACGTCGAAACCGCGCACGCGATTGGACGCCTGGGCCTGCACCTCGACGATCTCGCCGAGCAGGAACCGCATGATGTCGATGTCGTGAATCAGGTTGATCAACACCGGGCCGCCGCCCGCGCGACGACGCCATTCGATGTCGAAATACGCGTCGGGCTTGTAGAACGTCGCGAGCGCATTGGCCGCGACGGGTTTGCCGAGCCGCCCCGACTGCACGATCTCTCGCGCGCGCCGCAAGACCGGATTGTGGCGGCGATGATGGCCGACCAGCAGCGGCACACCGGCCTCGCGTGCGGCGCGACCGAGGCCCGCCGCCGCCGCGACGCTGTCCGACACCGGCTTCTCGATCAGCGCCGGCACGCCGCGCGCGATGCAGGCAAGGCCGACCTCGACATGCGTCGCATTCGGCGTCGCGACGATCGCGCCGTCCGGGCGCATCGCGTCGAGCATCGTCGCGTAGTCGGCGAACCAGCGCAGCCCCTCGGCACGCGCGAACTGCTCGGCCGCCGGCGACGGATCGGCGATCGCCGCGACTTCCACCTGCGCATGCGTGCGCGCGCGCTCCACGTGCATCCGCCCGATTGCGCCTGCACCGATCACTGCCAGCCGTCTTCTTGCCATCGCTTCATCTCCGTTGTGCGGGGCGTACGTGTCGCGTCGAGCCGTTCGTCTTCCGGATCGACCGGGTGAATACCCCGATTTATTGAAACCATCTTTGATTGTTGAATGCTATTCCACTTCTAACCAGAATTCACGAAAATTCGACACGTGTCGCGCGGCCCGCCCACGGACCGCACGGAATCGAACCTTGACCAGGAAACAGGAGGCCAGACACATGACTGATCAGCACGAGCAGAACGACACCCTTTCCGGCGCCCCGGCAGACGTGCCTGACCACCCGGCGGCGTCGCGCCGCGCGTGGCTCGTCACCGCGGGCAAGGCGCTCGCGGGCGGGGCCGCGGCGCTCGCCGCGCCGGCGATCGTGCGCGCGCAGGGCGAGCAACCGCTGAAGCTGGGCCTGCTGATGGCCAAGCAGGGTGTGTGGACCGAACAAGGCGAAGTGATCGCGAACGGCGTCAAGCTCGCGCTCGACGAGGCGGGCAACCAGGCGCGCGGCCGGCGCGTCGATCTCGTCTGGTACGACGAACCGAACCCGCAGTCGGCGCAGCAGAACATGCAGAAGCTCGTCGAGCAGGACCACGCGATCGCGGTGATCGGCGGCACGAACAGCGGCACGTCGCTCGCGATGTCGTCGGTCGCATGGCGCACCAGGACGCCTTACATCGCGCCGAACGCCGCCGCGCGCGAGCTGACCGGCAGCAGTTGCAACCCGTACACGTTCCGCGTGCTGAGCCCGACGCCCGTCGCATGCCGCGCACTCGCGCCGTCGATGCTCGCGATCGGCAAGAAATGGCACTTCCTCGTCGCGAACTATGCGTACGGGCAGGACATTCAGCGCGCGATGTCCGACTTGTTGAAACAGGCCGGCGGCGTCATCACCGGCGCCGACGTCACGCCGCTCAACACCACCGACTTCAGCTCGTTCATCCTGAAGATCCGCCAGTCGAAACCCGATGTCGTGCTGCTCGGGCTGCCGGGCGGCGACCTGTCGACGTTCCTGAAGCAATATGCGGAAATGGGCATGAAAGGCCGCATCCCGGTGGCGTGCCCGATCATCGGCGACTCGGATCTCTGGTCGATCAACGCCGACGCCGCCACCGGCTACTACGGCAAGCCGTGGCATTTCAGCTCGCCGGGCCATGCGCCGGAAGAAGTTGCGTTCATCAGGAAGTACACGGCGAAGTACGGCAAGCCGCCGGCCGACAAGGCCTGGATCGGCTGGTTCACGGCGCGCGCACTGCTGCAGGCGATCAACCACGCGAAGAGCACGTCCGGCGCGGACATCGTGCAGAGCCTGGAGACCATTCAGCTCGCCGACGGCAGCGGCGCCGCCTACTTCCGCCCGTGGGACCACCAGTTGTTGCGGCGCTGGAGCGTGTTCAAGGTGAAGGACCGGATCGGCGACAAATGGGACTGGCTCGACCCGATCTCCGTCGTGCCGCAGAACCCCGGCGACCTCGACCGTCTCTTCGGCACACGCGAGGAGATCGGTTGCAAGATGGCCGCGCGCTGAGCCCGCGCGCCGCCGCCCCAAGCGTATCCCGCGCGCGTCGCGGCCCGCCGCTCGCCCGTCACGACGGGCCGCGGCGCGGCGCGGCGAGCCGCACTCTGGAGTAAGGGCATGGCTGAAATGTTGTTGTCCCAGGTCGCCAACGGACTGGTGCTGGGGTTCCTCTATGTATTGCTCGCGATCGGACTGTCGATCATCTGCGGGCTGCTGGGCATCGTGAATTTCGCGCATGGCGCGCTCTTCGCGCTCGGCGCGTATTTCGCGATCGCACTGTCGACGCAGTTCGGATGGGCCGCCGTCGCGCTCGCACCGGTGCTCGTCGCGGCGGTGGGCGTGCTGATCGAATTGGTGTTCATCCGGCGCCTGTACGGCAAGGAGCCGCTCCTCGGCCTGATCGTCACGTTCGCGCTGTCGCTGCTGCTCACCGCACTGGTTCGCCTCGTGTGGGGCGCGGGCGGGCTGCCGTTCAGTCCGCCCGGGATGCTCAACGGGTTTCTCGTATACGGGCCGCTGCTGATCACGAAGTATCGGCTGTTCGTGCTCGCCGCGACGATCGCGATCCTCGTCGTGCTGTGGTGGTTCATGAACTACACGCCATACGGGCGGATCCTGCGCGCCGGCAGCCGCGATCCTGAAATGGTCGGCCTGCTCGGCATCAACCTGCCGCGCGTGCTGACCGGCGCGTTCGCGCTCGGCGCGCTGCTCGCGGGTGCCGCGGGCGTGCTCGCGGCACCGCTCGTCACGGTCACGCCGGGGATGGCGACGACCGCCGTGATGCCCGCGTTCGTGATCGTCACGATCGGCGGGCTCGGCTCGTTCGCCGGCGCGGTGGTCGCCGGCCTGCTGGTCGGCATCGCAACCGCGCTGGCCGTCCAGTTCTTTCCGGCGGGCTCGTCGGTCGCGATGTACGCGCTGATGGCACTCGTCCTTCTCGTGCGCCCTCGCGGGCTGTTTGGTGAACGCTGGGAGCGCTTCGAATGAAATTCGATTATCTGACCCGCCATCCGGTTGCAGTGCTGACCACCGCGCTCGTCCTCGTGTCGCTTGCCCTCACCGCGACCGGCACGCCGCTCGAGCGCGCAACCCAGATCGCGATCTACACGCTCTACGGGATGGGCGTGAACCTGCTGGTCGCGTATACGGGGCTCGTCCCGTTCGGCGCATCGGTGTTCTTCGGCACGGCCACGTACCTGGTCGCCGTGTCGCTGCTGCGCGTGCTGGGCAACGAGTTGCTCGCGCTGGCGGCCACCGTGATCGTGACGACCGTGCTCGCCGCGCTGATCGGCGCGGTTGTGTTGCGCCGGCGTGGGCTCTACTTCTCGCTGCTCACCCTCGCCTGTTCGCAGATCGCGTTCGAGATCGCGTTCAAGTGGACCGACGTGACCGGCGGTGAAAACGGCCTGCAGAACGTGCCGCGCCCGACCTTCCCGACGACCGTCGGCTTCCACGTATTCGCATGCGTGACGGTGATCGCCATCGCCTGTCTGCTATGGCGCCTCGTGCACGCGCCGTTCGGACGGGCGCTGCAGGCACTGCGCGACAACGAGCAGCGCGCGGCGAGCCTCGGCTACGACACGTATCGGCTCAAGCTGCGCGCGTTCGTGATCTCGGCTGCGGTGATCGGCTACGCGGGCGGCCTGCTGTGCCTGATGCTGCAGGGCGCGTACGCGAACAACCTGAGCTGGGAGCACGCGGGCGACAGCCTGCTGATGACCGTGCTCGGCGGTGTCCACCAGTTTCTCGGGCCGCTGTGGGGCGCGATCGCGTTCATCCTGCTCGAAGACAAGCTCAGCAGCCTGACCGAGCACTGGTGGCTGATCTTCGCGCCGATCGTCATCGCGTTCGCGTTCTTCTCGCCCGAGGGCATCCACGGCATCGCGCAGCGGCTGTTGCGACGTCCGCGCTGGACCCTCGTGCGCGACACGATTCCCGTGCGCCCCGCCACGATCGCGCCGTATCGCGCGGGCGGCGTCGAGACCGATCCCGCCACGCCCGTGCTGAGCGTGCGCGGATTGTCGAAGCGTTTCGGCTCGCTCGTGACCGCCGAACGGATCGACCTCGACGTCCATCCGTGCCGGCTGCACAGCTTCATCGGCCCGAACGGCGCGGGCAAGACCACGTTCTTCAACATGCTGACGGGCGTGCTGTCGCCGACGGCCGGCACGATCACGTTCGACGGCAAGGACGTGACGAAGCTCGCCATGTTCCGCCGCGTGCGGCTCGGCATGAGTCGCTCGTTCCAGATCCTCAGCGTATTTCGCAATCTCACCGTGTTCGAGAACGTGCGCGTCGCGGTGCAGGCCGCGCAGCACGATCGCCTCGGCCTGTGGCGCGACGCGCACACGCTCGGCGAACAGAACGAGATGACCTGGTCGCTGCTCGCGGCGGTCGGGCTGACCGAGCGCGCGGCGCATGGTTGCGAAAGCCTGTCGCACGGCGAGCAGCGCCTGCTCGAAATCGCGCTGTCGCTCGCGACTCGCGCACGCCTGCTGCTGCTCGACGAGCCGCTCGCGGGGCTTGCCGAAGCCGACCGCGTGCGCGTGGCGGCGATCATCCGCGTGCTGGCGAACCATCACGCGGTGCTGCTGATCGAGCACGACATCGATCGCGTGCTGACGATTTCCGATCGCGTCAGCGTGCTCCATCGCGGCCGCCTGATCGCCGACGGCTCGCCGGCCGAAGTCGCGCGCCATCCCGAGGTGATCGAAGCCTACCTGGGCCACGCGAAGGGCGAGCGGCCGGTCGATGCGAGGCTGGCCGCCCGACGCGGCGCACAGCACGAAGATGCCGCACCGGCGCGACGCCCGCTGCTGCGCCTCGAAGGCGTGAAGGCCGGTTATACCGGCAACACGATCCTCGACGGCATCGACCTCGCGCTCCACGAAGGCGAAGTGATTGCGATCCTCGGACGCAACGGCGTCGGCAAGACGACGACGTTGCGCGCCGCGACCGGCGTCGCCGACGTGACGGCCGGGCGCATCGTGTTCGACGGCCACGACATCACCGGGCGCCCCGCGCACGAGATCAATCGACTCGGCCTCGCGATGGTGCCCGAGGGCCGCCGCCTGTTCCCGAACCTCACGGTCGCCGAGAACCTGCGGCTCGCCGCACGCAAGGGCGGCGCGAGCGTCGACGAGATGTTCGCGCTGTTCCCGCGACTCGCGACGCGCAAGGATGCGCGCGCCGAACATCTGTCCGGCGGCGAACGACAGATGGTGGCGATCGCGCGCGCGCTGATGGCGCCGGCGAAGGCGATCCTGCTCGACGAACCGTTCGAGGGGCTCGCGCCCGCCGTCGTACAGGAAGTGCTCGACGCGGTAGTCAAGCTGCGCGAGCGCGCGAGCGTCGTGATCGTCGAGCACCAGGCCGACATGGTGCTGCCGATCGCGGATCGCGCGTACGTGCTCGTCAACGGTCGCGTCGCGCACGAAAGCAGCGCGGTCGCGCTCGAACAGGACACCGCCACCCAGGCGAAATTGCTCGGCATCGTACACGACGAGGCCGGTTCAACCCAGGAGATGAAAACAGCATGACAGCCCCCTTGACCCCGACCGCCCCGGTTTCGCTCGACGAAGGCCTGAGCGGTGCGACCCGCATTCATTTCATCGTCGGCGATCCGATCGCGCAGGTCCGTTCGCCGAAAGGCGTGACGGCCGCGCTGCGCGAGGCCGGACTCGACGCGCTGGTCGTTCCCGCTCATGTCGCACCGGCCGATCTTGCGGCGTTCTTCGCGGGCATCACACCGATGCGCAACGTCGACGGCGTGATCATCACCGTGCCGCACAAATTCAGCGCCGCCGGGTTCTGCTCGCGCCTGTCCGATGAAGCGGCATTCCTCGGCGCGGCGAATACGCTGCGACGCACCGCCGAAGGCGGCTGGCACGGCGGCATGTTCGACGGCACCGGTTTCGTCGCCGCGCTCGGCGACGAAGGCTGCGACCTGCGCGGCAAGCGCGCACTGCTGGTCGGCGCGGGCGGCGCAGGCTCGGCAATCGGCCATGCGCTGGTGATGGCGGGTGTCACGTCGCTCGACGTGCGCGACAACGATGCCGGCCGCACCGCGTCGCTGGTCGAGCGGCTGGCCACGCTGCAACGCGGCACGGTGCGCGTCGCCGCCGCGGAGGTCGCAGCCGAATCGTTCGACGTGATCGTCAATGCGTCGCCGATGGGCATGCGGCCGGACGATCCGCTGCCCGTCGACGTCTCGCGCGTGCCGGCCACCGCGTTCGTCGGCGACGTCGTCACGAAACCGCCGCTCACGCCGTTCATCGAGGCGGCGCGTGCCCGCGGTTGCCGAACCGTCACGGGCACGCAGATGTTCGCGCGGGTCTGCGATCGAATGGTCGCATTCCTGGTCGATACCGCCGCCTGAGTGCATGTGGACAGGTCGCGATCGTCATGCGCGGCGCGGCCTGCCGAATCGTTTCCGCCGCGCCGGCGTCGACGCGCAGCCGGTGCAGGCATCGTGCACCCTGAATGAAGTCGCGCCTCGTCTTCCGGACATATTTCGGAACACTATTCCACTTTCTTTGTTATTGGAATAACATTCCACAAAGATCGAAGCCTCTTCCGCCGCGCGCACGAATCCGGACGTGCGGCGGAACGAAACGAAGGAGACGTGGACATGGCTGCAGTGCAACAGGGTTGGGACGAAGAGGTGGACCTGCTGGTGTTCGGCGCAGGTGCGGCGGGCATGACCGCCGCGCTCGTCGCGCATCACGAGGGGCTCGCCGTCCTGATTTGCGAAAAAACCGCCGCGGTGGGCGGCATCACGTCCACGTCGGGCGGCACGACGTGGGTGCCGGGCACACGCTTGAGCGTCGCCGCGGGCGTGCCCGACAGCGTCGACGATGCGCGCCGCTTCCTGCAGTCGGTGGTCGGCGCGCGCGGCGGCGACGACGCGCGCGAAGCATTTCTGCAAAGCGGCCCCGACGCGATCGACGAACTCGCGCGCATCAGCGACGTGAAGTTCGTCGCCGCCACCGCACATCCGGATTACGTCAACGGCCCGGGCGCGGCCTACGGCGGCCGGGCGCTCGTGCCCGCGCCGTTCGATGCGCGCGTGCTCGGCCGCGCGTTCGCGCGCGTGCGCCCGCCGCGCAAGGAATTCATGGGCCTCGGCGGCATGATGGTCGCGCGCGCCGACCTCAATGCGCTGCTCGCGCCGTTCGCGTCGGTCGCGAACTTCAAGCGCACGATCACGGTCGTCGGGCGCTATGCGATGGATCGCCTGCGCTTTCCGCGCGGCACGCAGCTGGTGATGGGCAACGCGCTCGCCGCCCGGCTCTATTACAGCCTGCTCAAACGCCAGGTCGAGATTCGCTTCGACACGCCGCTGCTCGAACTGGTACGCGAGAACGGCCGCGTCACCGGCGCCATCGTCACGACACCGGATGGCGGTCGCAAGCGAATCGGCGCGCGGCGCGGCGTGGTGCTCGCGACCGGCGGCATCACGCGCCATCCGTCGCTGCGCCGGCAGTTCTTCCCTGCCGCGGCCCAGCCGCTGTCGCTGTCGCCGAATACGCATACCGGCGACGGCGTCGACCGCGCACAGCGCGTCAATGCGCGGGTCGAAAACGGCGGCGACAGCCCGGGGCTATGGATGCCGTGTTCGATCCGCCGCGCACCGGGCGCCCCCACGGGCAGCGACGGCGACAGCGTCTGGCCGCACATCATTCTCGATCGCGCGAAGCCCGGCCTCATCGCGGTCAACAGCCGCGGCGAGCGCTTCGTCAACGAATCGAACTCATACCACGACTTCGTGATGGGCATGCTGCGCGACAGCGGCAACGGGCCGAGCGTGCCGGCCCATCTGATCGTCGATGCTGCGTTCATTCGCACCTATGGCCTCGGCCTGCTGATGCCGGCGCGCAGTGCGGCCCGCATCGCCGAATTCGAACGCGCCGGCTATCTGGTGAAAGGTGCAACGCTGGCCGAGCTGGCGGCGAAGTTGCAGGTGGATGCGAACGGCCTGGCGCGCACCGTCGCGACCTACAATCGCGACGCCGCCAATGGCGAGGATCCGGCATTCCAGCGCGGCAGCAGCCCGATGAGCCGCTTCAACGGCGATCCGGCCCAACAGCCGAATCCGTGCATCCGGCCGATCGGCGCGGGGCCTTACTACGCGCTGACCGTATGGCCGGCCGATCTCGCGTGCAGCGCGGGGTTGAGCGGCACGGCGAACGGCGAGGTGATCGATGTCGACGGGCGCGTGATCCCCGGCCTGTTCGCGTGCGGCAACGATCTCGCGTCGATCTTTCGCGGCACGTACCCCGGCCCCGGCACGACGCTCGGCCCGGCCATCGTATTCGGCTGGCGCATCGCGAAGTTCGTCGCGCGACGCGAAGCGGCATCGACGGGCACATCACCCGCAGCCGCGGTGCACCGCTCGACCTGCGACAGCGCGCAACGCTGACGAACGCGCCGGCACGGCACGCGCAGGCCGCGCCGGCTCACCCCATCGAGAAGGAGTCGTTCATGCAACGCATCGTCAACCGCCATCGATTGAACATGCCGAAACTGGGGCTCGGCACATGGCCCATGCTCGGCGACGAATGCACGCGCGCGGTCGCGCTCGCACTGGAGTCGGGCTATCGCCATATCGATACCGCAGCCGCGTACGAGAACGAAGCGGCGGTCGGCAACGCCATCGCCGCTTCGAACGTCCCGCGCGAGCAGATTCACGTGACCAGCAAGGTATGGTGGGACCAGTTGAACCCCGAACGCATGCGGCAATCGCTCGACGACACCTTGCGCGCGCTGCGCTGCGACTACGTGGACCTGTTCCTGATCCACTGGCCGGCGCCCGACTGGAATCTTGCCGAGACGATCGACACGCTCGTTTCGTTCAAGGAGCAGGGACGCGCCCGCGCGATCGGCGTCGCGAACTTTCCGCTTGCGCAGTTGCGCGCCGTCGTCGAACAGATGCAGGCGCCACTGGCCGCGATACAGGTCGAGTATCACGTGCTGCTCGGTCAGGCGCGGCTGCTGCAATTCGCGCGCCAACATGACATGGCGCTGATCGCGTACAGCCCGCTCGCGCGCAACCGCGTGTCGGAGATCCCGGAACTGCAGCGGATCGCCGACAAGCATCGCGTGCTGCCGAGCCAGGTGGCGCTGAAATGGCTGCTCGACCAGCCGAACGTGGCCGCCGTGCCGAAGGCGGCCGGGCAACGCAATCAGCTCGCCAATCTGGCATCGCTCGACGTGAACCTGGACGACGCTGATCGGGCGCTGATCGCCGGCCTGCCGAAGAATCAGCGGCTCGTGAGTCCGGCGTTCGCGCCGCAGTGGGATCCGGCCATGTAAGGAACGGCGTGTGGGTCGGCAATCGTTGCGGGCACGGGATGAAATCGCGGCTTCGGCACGCCTGTCGCCCACGCCGCGCGGCCCCTTCACCTGGGTGCCGGCCCGATCACGGGCGCCGGAACCCGATCGGCGTCGACGAATCGCTCGACGCCGACAGACCGGAGATCGCACTGGCCAGCACTGGGGCTTTGCATCGCGCCTGCACCGCGAGCCAATGCCCGCAAGGCATTCAAATCCGGCCCCATAAATCAGAATTTGTGCCGGTCAACACCGATCGAGACCTGGCACCCGCCATCTTCCGCAAGCACGTCTTTCCGGGGTTTACCTAACTGACTGGACGCCGAACGCATGCTTAAATAAATCAACTTGATTTATTTAATGCGCCGAAAGCGGCGCCACATGGAGGGAGACGCCATGCGAAGCCCGCACATCGGCCAGGGCAGCAACTCGGTCAACGTGCGCCGTTACAACGAGCGCCTTTTGCTGAAGACGCTGCGCCGTACCGGCAGCGCGTCGAAGGCCGACCTCGCCCGCCACGCGAACATGACGAGTGCGGCTGTCGGCGGCATCATCGCGTCGCTCGCCGACGCGAAACTGATCGAATTCGCCGGCCGCACCGAAGGCCAGCGCGGCCAGCCGGCGTCGCTGATTCGTCTCGATCCGAATGGGGCATTCGGCATCGGCGTCCGCATCGACCGCATGCGCATCGAAACGGCGCTGGTCAACTTCGCGGGCGAGATCATCGGCCGCCGCTCCCACGACACCCTGCTCCCTCCGCCCGCGACCGTGCTCGAACTGGTTCGCAGCGACATCGAAGAGATGCAACTGCTGCTGCCCGCGCAGGATCGCGATCGGCTGGCGGGCGTCGGCGTGGCCCATCCGTTCAACCTGGGGAGCTGGCTGCGCGAACTCGGCCTGCCGGCCGAAGCCTTCCGCGCGTGGGCCGAGATCGACCTGGCCCGGGAACTCGCTAATGTCATTCCGCTGCCGGTGTTCAGCGAAAACGACGGCAATGCGGCCGCCATCGCCGAGCTCTTTTACGGCTGCGGCCGGCAACGCGACAATTTCGTCTATCTGTTCCTCGGACCGGTGATCGGCGGCGGGATCGCGATCGACGGCGACTGCCTGCACGGCCGCACCGGCAACGCCGGCGATTTCGCCGTGATGCCCGTACACCCGAGCCGCCTGCGCTCGGCGCCCGCGCCGCACGGCGCGTGGGACATCCTCCTGACGCGTGCGTCGTTGAGCGCGCTGATTCGCCATCTCCGCCATTGCGGCGAGCAGGTCGAGAACCGCGCGGATCTCGACGACTGCATCGCACGCAACGTGCCGGCCGTCGACGAATGGATCGACGATTGCGTCGATGCGCTCGCGTTCGCGCTGCGCGGGGCGCTATCCGTACTCGATTTGCCGGTCGTCGTCCTTGATTCGGACGTCGATGCCGGCCTGCTCGACACGCTCATGCAACGCCTGGGCGTGGCGCTCGCCGACATCACGCCGGAAGCCCGCAGCGCGCCGGAACTCGTGCGCGGCTCGTTCGGCGCCGACGCCGGCGCGATCGGCGCCGCGACGCTGCCGATGTTCTTCAATTTCTCACCACGCTCCGGCATCCTGCGCGGTGCAGGCCTGGATACGCAAGAGGTCGCTTATGTCGCGTTCTGAGTCCCCCCGGCCGCTGCTCGAGATGCGCGGCATCAGCAAGACCTTCCCGGCCGTGCGCGCGCT
>NZ_QTQN01000055.1:0-35514 GCF_003853755.1 Burkholderia sp. Bp8984 | reverse complement strand
ACGCTGTTGCACGAGATGGCCAAGCGCGATGCGAAGCGCGGGCTGGCGTCGCTGTGCATCGGCGGCGGGATGGGCGTCGCGCTCGCGGTCGAGCGCGGTTGAACACGGTCTGACGATAGTGCACGCGTGCGGCGCCGGCCAGCGCCGCACACATATGCAGCAAACTTCGCGCGTAACAAGCTGCCAATAACAAGCGTGATGTTCCGGTGCGCGCCACGTCCGCCCTGCGGGCGCCAGCGCATCGCAGCGGCGGGGCGGCAGCATGTGCCATGCCGTCGCCCCGCACCTTTGACTACTTTTCTTGTCGGTAACTCATAGGATGACTAAGCGAATTGCAGTTGTGACGGGTGGGATGGGCGGTCTCGGCGAAGCGATCAGCATCCGGTTGAACGATGCGGGCTACCAGGTCGTCGTCACGTATTCGCCGAACAACACCGGCGCCGATCGCTGGCTGACCGAGATGCACGCGGCCGGTCGCGAATTCCACGCGTATCCGGTGGACGTGGCCGATTACGATTCGTGCCAGCAATGCGTCGAGAAAATCGTCCGGGACGTCGGCCCGGTCGACATCCTGGTGAACAACGCGGGCATCACGCGCGACATGACGCTGCGCAAGCTCGACAAGGTCAACTGGGATGCGGTGATCCGCACCAACCTCGATTCCGTGTTCAACATGACGAAGCCGGTCTGCGACGGCATGGTCGAGCGCGGCTGGGGACGCATCGTCAACATCGCGTCGGTCAACGGCTCGAAGGGCTCGGTCGGCCAGACCAACTACGCGGCCGCGAAGGCCGGCATGCACGGTTTCACGAAATCGCTCGCGCTCGAGACCGCGCGCAAGGGCGTGACGGTGAATACGGTGTCGCCGGGCTACCTCGCGACGAAGATGGTGACGGCGATCCCGCAGGACATCCTCGATACCAAGATCCTTCCGCAGATTCCGGCGGGACGGCTCGGGAAACCCGAGGAAGTCGCGGCGCTGGTCGCCTATCTGTGCTCGGAAGAGGCCGGTTTCGTGACGGGCTCCAACATCGCGATCAACGGCGGCCAGCACATGCATTGACGCGCGGCGGCCCGGGCGGCGTTCGCGCGCGCGTCCGGGCCGTGCTCCCGCTGTATCCAGCGCCGGGGCGGCGCGCCCGCGCGCGGTGACCGAACACGGACGCAGGTTCGCCGCGCATGCGGCGGGCCGGGCGCGCCCGCGCACCGGCTACCGCGTCGCGGCACGCACGCCGCACCGGCCTCGCATTCCGGAGGAGGCATGGGTGACACCTGGATGGGACTCGCGATCGGCGGCTCGGCACTGGCCGTCGCGCTGACGATGGCGATCGCGCTTCACTGGCTCGAGCGGCGCCGCGCGCGGCTGCTGCGCAACTTCGATCATCGCGATTGCTGGCTGGTCGCGTACGGCAAGTGCTTCGCGCGCGGGCCGGCGCGTCGCACGCGCGGCGGCGCGCGCTGACGGCGGCGGTGCGGCACCGCCGCGTTCACGCGTCGTGCCGCGTCCCGCGCATCCGTCTGCGGTGCGCGGGACGTTCGCACTCAATCGCTCTTTCGCGCGCCTTCGCCTGAATCGTTCTTGTGGAAGATCCGCTTCGTCGTGCGCTTGGTGGCATCCCAGCCTTCGCGCGACGCGTGCGCGATGCCGTGGCCGACCGTCTTCGCGGCGCTCGCGGTCGCGTGGCCGAAACTGCGCGCGGCCTCGCCGGTCTTGTGCGCGGCTTCCTTCGAATCGCGCTTGATGTCCTGCTTCACTTCCGACATGTCCGCGTGCGCGATCGGGCTGATCAGCGCGAGAACGAACGCGGTGCAAATGAACTGACGTGCTTTCACGGCCTGGTTTCCTTGGGGCTGGTTCATCTAGGGTCCGCGCGGCCCGCGGGCGGCGCAACGCGCACGCCGGTTGCCGATGCATCGAGCATCACCGCGGCGCGGCCGCCGAGCAACACGCGCTCGCCGCAGCGCAGCGTGAAGCCGTACAGCACGGAGCGGTCGTCGCCGCCGATGCGTTCGGCGTCGACGATCAGCGGCAGCTCGAACGTGTCGAGCCGGTCGACGAACGCGTCGACGTTGCGCACGCTCGCGAGATAGCCGGCGCGCGGCCGCGCGGGTTCCGCCTGCGCCTGCTGCGCACCGAGCAGCGCGCCGTGCACGGCCATTGCCTGTGCCGCATATTCGATCCCGCAGACCGACGCAAGCCGGCCGCGCGAGCGCAGCGGGTTGTGCGGGGCACGGTGGCTCGTCGCGCTGCAGCGGATGCGCGCGGCGTCCCACGCTTCGACCCGATCGAGCAAGCACATCGCTCCGTCGTGCGGAATGTGCGTGGCGATCCATGCGCGGTCGAGCGTGGCCGGCGCCGGCGCAGGCATCGGCGTCGAAACGGGCGTCGTCATCGCGCGTGCCCCGCCGCGGCATTCGGCAGTGCGATATCGACCTGCACGCGCGTATCTTCCAGATAGTCGAGCACGACGCTCGCCGCGCGCCGCGCCGCGAGCGCGTCGAGCAGCGGCAGCGCGCGCGCGGCCGGATTGCCGGTGCGCAGCGCGTCGAGTTCGGGGTTCGCGAGCGTCGTCGCCGGCGCGTCGGTGAGCCGCACGTCGATGCGTGCGAGCGTGCGTTCGCTCGCGTCGGGCGCGAGCACGAGCGCGACGCCGAATGCGTCGACGATCGGCCGCACCGCGTGCAGCGGCTCCGGATAGTCGGTGTCGTAGGCGATCAGCAGGCTCGGCACGCGATCGACCATGACCTGGCACACGCTTTCGAGCAGGCCCGCGGCGAAGCTGCCGTCGTGCGCGCACAGCACGTTTGACGTCGCCATCGCGCGGGTCGCGATGCTCCAGTAGCCGGCCGGCGCGTTGTGCACCGAGTTGTGAAAGCGCGTGGGCGACAGGTGGCGATCGTCGCCGGCGAGGGTCTCGCAGATCGCGTGGCAGTTCTGGCCGTCGCCGCCGGACGCGCTGAACACGGTCGCGAGCGTGGCCGCATCGCGCCCGCTCGCGGCTGCCGCTTCGAGGCCGACCGCGAGCGCGACGCGCACGACGGGGCCGGTGCGGCGGCGTTCCGCCGGCGGCAGGCCGGCAGGCGGCGGCAGCACGGTGCGCGCGCTCGCATAGGCCGCGCGGCCCGCGAGCACGTCGGCCGCGTGCGGCCAGTCGTTCAGTCCCGGCCCGACGAGGCCGACACTTTCGATGAAGGCGGTGACGGTCATGTCGGCTCCCGGCGGCTCGCATGCCCGGCGCGGCCGAAGATCAGGCTGCAGTTCGTGCCGCCGAAGCCGAACGAATTCGACAGGACCGCACGCACGCACGCATCGCGGCTCGCGAGCACGTAGTCGGCGGCCAGCGCCGGGTCGGGTTGCGTCGTGTTGACGCCGGCCGGCACGAACTGTTCGCGCAGCGCCAGCGCGGCGACGACCGCTTCGAGGGCGCCGGCCGCCCCGAGCGTGTGACCGGTCGCGCCCTTCGTCGAACTGCACGGCGTGCGCGCGAGCAGCGCGCCCACCGCGCGGCTTTCGGCGGCATCGTTGCTGGGCGTCGCGGTGCCGTGCAGGTTCACGTAGTCGATGTCGCTTGCAGCGAGGCCGGCCGACGCGAGCGCCTGTTCGATCGCGATGCGCGCACCGAGCCCTTCCGGATGCGGCGACGACATGTGATGCGCATCGCTCGATTCGCCGATGCCGAGCAGCAGGATCGCGTCGCCGTCGAGCGCGGCGGGCGCGTCGGGCACGCGTTCGAGCAACGCGAACGCAGCCGCTTCGCCGATCGAGATGCCGTCGCGGGCGACGTCGAACGGGCGGCACGGCCGGCGCGACAGCAGTTCGAGCGAATTGAAGCCGTACAGCGTCGTCAGGCACAGCGAATCGACGCCGCCGACGACGGCCGCATCGATCAGCCCCGCTTCGATCATCCGGCGCGCGGAGCCGAACACCTTCGCGCCGGACGAGCACGCCGACGAGATCGCCATCGCCGGCCCGCGCAGCGCGAAATACGCGCGTACGAACGCAGCCGGCGAATACGGGTTGTGCGTGTGCGCGTAGCGGAATCCGGCGGGCAGGGCTCCGCTGGCCGGATCGCGCTGCTCGTACGCGCGCTCGGTTTCGAGGATGCCGGACGTGCTCGTGCCGACGAACACGCCGACGCGCGCGGCGCCGTGGCGCGACACGGCCGCCGCGACGCGCGCGTCGAAGCCGTCCTGGACGAGGCCGAGTTGCGCGAGGCGGTTGTTGCGGCAGTCGAAGTCGGCGAGATCCGCGCGCACGGGCTGCGCATCGACGCCGTCCACGGCGCCGATCCAGGTGTCGAGATCGGCGCGTTCGAAGTCGCACGGCGTGAGCCCGCCGCGTGCGTGGCACAGCGCGTCGACGGTCGCGTCGAGGCCGCGGCCGATGCAGCTGGTGGCGGTGAAGTGCGAGAGCAGGAGAGGTTTCACGAGGGTCGTATCCGGTGGCCGGAACGGGCGCCGCAGCGAGGCTGGCGGGCGCGCCGGGCGTGGTCAGATTTTATCAAACGGGGCGGCTGGCATGCCCGGCCCGGCGGGCGGATCGGACGGTGCGGGCGCGAGCGCGGCGCGCAGCGTGGTCCAGTGCAACTGCGCATCGGCGGCCGCGTGCAGCAGCGCGGGCAGCACGTCGAGCACGACCGGTTCGCCACGCGCGTCGCGCGCCGCGTGGCCGTCGTGCACGAGCAGGATGTCGCGCGCAGCCAGGCCGTTCAGCAGGCGGTGCGTGACGGTATCCGCATCGCGCGCGCGGGTGTCGAAGCCGCGGCGCGTCCAGCTGGCGAGCTGCAGGCCGAACTCGCACAGCACCGGCTCGAGAAACGGATTGCGCAGGCCGGCCGGCGCGCGGAAGAAGCGCGGGCGCGTGCCGGCGATCTCGGTCAGCGTCTGCTGCGCGGCCGCGATTTCACGGCGCAGCGCGGCGGGCCCCGACAGCGAGAACGTATGCCGGTGCCGCTGGCTGTGGTTCTCGACCGCGTGGCCGCGCGCGACGATCGCTTCGATCCACTGCGGATGACGGCGCGCGAGATCGCCGATGCAGAAGAACGTCGCGCGCGCGTCGTGGCGATCGAGCAGGTCGAGCACGCGCGGCGTGACGTCGGGGTCCGGGCCGTCGTCGATCGTCAGCGCGATCCGGCGGCCGGCGCCGGCCGGCAGGCGCGTCCAGTTCGGCCCGAGCAGCGCGCTGCGCGGCCACAGGCCGGCGGCGGTCAGTGCGAGATGCGACGCGACCACGCCACCGGCGGCCCACGGCCATGCGGCCGGTTGCGCGACGACGGCCGCGAGCGCGCCCGCGTGCAGCGCGGCCGTGCCCGCGATCAGCGGCGTCGGTTTCCAGCGGCGCGCATCGCCGGGCTGGCGAGGCGGAACGGACGACGGCGCGTTCATGCGCGACCTCCTGTCGGCTCACGATGAGGGCTGCCAGCGGCCACCGCCGCCGCGCGCGGCGCGAGAATCGCGGCGAACGCGAGCGCGAGCATCGCACCGGGGCCGACGGTCAGCCCGAAGGTTTCGAGCAGCGGCACCCGCGACAGCGCGAGCAGGCCGAAGCCGGCGACCGTCGCGAGGTTCGCGATCAGCAGCGACACGAGCGTGTGCGGCGTGACCGGTTGCGCGTCGTCGCGCTTGCAGAAGAACAGCGCATAGTTCGAGCCGACCGCGACGATCAGCAGCATCCCGACGAGGTGCAGGATCGTCAGCGGCACGCCGGCGAGCGCGAAGCCGGCCGTCACCACCAGCACGGCCGCGACCAGCGGCGCGAGCGCGCGTACGACGCGGCGCGGCGAGCGCAGCGCGATCAGCAGCAGCACGGCGATCGCCGCGAAACCCGCGAGCGACAGCCGGATGTCCTCGTGCACGTAGTTCACGTACAGGCGGTCGGCCTCGGCCTTCATGTCGACGAACAGCGCGTCGGGCACGCCGGCGCGCGCGACGGCCGCGCGAATCGGCGCGGCATCGAGCGCCGGAGCCGCCGGACCGGTGCGTGCGACGTCCGGCGCGCGCAGCGGCAGCATCGCGCGCCAGCGGCCCGCGCGCTCGGTCAGCAGCGCGTCGACGGCGAGCGCCATCGACGTGCCGCGCAGGTCCGCGCGCGTGAGCAGCGGCGCGTGGCGTGCGGCCTCGACATCGGCGATGAACGGAGCGAACAGCTCGGGCCTGACCGGGATCGGCTGGTTCGCGACGGCCGCGCGCATGCGTGCGGCAAGCGTGTCCTCGTCCGGCAGGCTCGCCTGGCGCGCGCGCTGCGCGGCGTCGCTCGGCAGGTAGCGCGCGGGACTTTCGAAGCCCGCGAGCGCGCCGCGCTCGACGAGCGGCTGCAATTGCGCGGCGACCCGTTCCGCGCGTTCGAGCGCGGCCTGTTCGGTCGGCGCGGAAATCACGACGAGATAGCGCACGTCCGGCGCGCCGAGATCGGCGCGCAGGCGTGCGTCGAGTGCCTGCGCGCCAGCGGGCACGGGGCTCAGTGCCGCAAGCTCGCGGCTCCACAGGCCGTCGCGATGCAGCATGAGCGTCGCGCACGCGGCGAGCACGAGCGCGGCGAGCGGCCAGCGCAGCCGCGGCGCGGCAGCGGCCGCGCGCGCGAGCACCGCGCCGACGCGCGACACGTCGCGAATCGCGACGTGCTCGCCGCGCAGGTGCGGCAGCACGAAGCGCGTGACGAGCGCGGCGGCCGTCAGCCCGGCGATCGAGTACAGCCCGAGCTGCACGAGGCCCGGAAAACCGGAGAACAGCATCGACGCGAAGCCGCACACGGACGTCAGCACGCCGAGCCGGATCGTCGGCCAATAAGCGGCGATCCATGCCCGCGTCGCGCCGGCGGGCCGTGCGGTGCCGCGCGAGCCGGCCTGCGCCGATTGCACGAACAGGTAGATCGAATAGTCGACGGCTTCGCCGATCAGCGTCGTGCCGAAGCCGAGCGTCAGCCCGTGGACCGTGCCGAACGCGATGCCGACCGCCGCGATGCCGGCGGCGATGCCCGTCAGCACCGGCAGCAGCCCCAGCGCGAGCGTGCGCGGCGAGCGGTACAGCGTCAGCAGCAGCGCGACGATCAGCACGACGCTCGCCGTCGACAGCCGCTCGACGTCGTGCCGGATCGTGTCGCGCATGTCGACCGAGAACACGCCTGGGCCGGTCATCGCGAGCATGTACGCGGCCGGGTTCGGCAGCGCCTGCGTCGCGGCGGAGAACGCGCGGCGCACCGCGTCGATCGCGCGTGCCTGCGCATCGGTGTCGGAGCCGGGCGCGGCCGTCTGCACGACGAGCACCGCGCGCGTGCCGTCGCGCGACGCCCATACGCCGTCGCGGCTGGCGGGCTGCGCGCCGCTGTCGAGCTGATTGACGAGCGCCGTCACTTCGCTGGTCGGGTCGCGCGGCAGCAGCGCCTTCGCGACGAGGCCCGCCGACGAACTCAACAGGTCGAGGCTGTCGCCGAGCGCCTGGTGCAGGCCGTCCGCGCTGAAGCGCTGCGGCGCGACGGCCGGGCTCAGCAGGTAGCGATGGTCGAACACGAACTGCCGGTCGTGTGTGTCGTCGACGGCTTCGCCGTTGTTGATCGAGGAGAATTGCCGGTCGGCGCGCAGCGTGCCGGCGACGCGCCGCGACAGCGCGGCACGCGTGGCCGCATCGCCGCCGTCGATCGCGACGAGGATCAGCCGCGACACGATGCCGTCGCGCAGTTGATCGACGAGCACGCGCTGCCCCGCGCTCGGTGCGCGCGGCAGGAACGCGGACAGGTCGGCCGTGAAGTTCGCGCGGGCGATCGCGATCCCGCATGCGACGAGCGCGAGCAGCCACACGAGCACCGCGCGTTGCCGCCACGCGGGCAGGCGGTGCGTGACGGGGGCGGGCGGCCGGGTGCGATCGTCCATCAGTTCGCCGGGACGGGTTGCAGGCGCATCGTCGAACGGTCGCCGTCGGCCTGCCGGATCGCGACGCTGCGCAACACGTCGCGCGAGCCTTCGAGCGTGATCGTGCTGACGACCTTCAGCATCCGCGAGTCGAGCGGCGTGAGCGTCAGCGTCCAGTCGTCGCCGCGACCGGCGAGCGCGACCTTGTAGACCTGCTCGAGCGCATAGCGGTTGCCGGCGAGCGTCGCGCGGATGCTGTCGATGAACGCGCCGAGCTCCGGATAGCGCGCGAGCGCGAGCGTGTACTTGCGGTTGTTGCGCTCGACGGTGAGCATGTCGCCGTCGACCACGAGATGTTCGGGCTTCGGGTTCAGCGTGTGCTTCTCGAGATGGTCGGGTGCGACGAACACGAGCTCGCCCGACGATTCGAGCGGCTGCGTGGTGATCGACAGCGTCTTCGTCTCGGTGAACGTCGCGCGCCCCGACTTGTGCTGCGCGAGTGTCGACATCAGCCGGTCGAGGGTCCATGCCGAACCGGTGTCGGCCGCGTGCGCGGGCAGGGCGAGCGCGACGGCGGCCGTGACGGCGAACCTCCGTGCGGCGCGGCGCAGCGCGCGCGGGTGCGGCAGCGGGAACATCGGCAGCGACATCGGCGGAAAGCGGCGAACGGCGGTCATGCGTCGGAATCCCTCGTGGCGGACAGGCCGGCGCATGCGTGCGCCGCGTCGCGGCGCGCGGCGGCCGTGCCGGTCTGCCAGAAATCGAAATAGTTGAACCAGTTGTACGGCGCCGCGCGACAGTACTGGTCGAGCAGCGCGACGTAGCGCGCGAGCGCCGCGTCGACGGCCGCCGCGCGCGCGTCGCGGCGCACGTCGGAAAAATCGGCGAGCGTCTCGAAGTGCACATCGTAGCGATTGCCGTCGCGATAGAGGCCCGTCATGAACAGCACCGGACGCCGCAGCATCGCGGCCATGTACAGCGGCCCGAGCGGGAATGCCGCCGGCGCGCCGAGCAGCGGCAGCCACCGCAGCGACGCGGTCGCGTCGTCGAGCAGCGTGCGGTCGGCGAGCATCCCGACCATGCAGTTCGCGTCGAGGCGTTCGCGCACCTTCAGCATCGAGTCGACCTGCCCGAGCGGAATCACTTCCGGCTTCGCGGCCGGGTTGACGGCGGCGAGCGTCGCGTTGATCTTGCGCGCGTTCTCTTCGAACATCGTGACGACGACGCGCAGGTCCGGGCGCGTGCGGCCGATCGCGCGCACGACTTCGAAGCTGCCGAGATGCGCGCCCATCAGGAATGCGCCGCGCCCGCCGGCGAGCGCGGCGTCGACCCGCGTTTCGCCGTGCAGCCGGATGTCGAACAGGTCGAAGCGGCCGTTCATCAGGTAGATGCGGTCGTGGATCGTCGCCGCGAACGTGAACACGTGCCGGTACACGTCACGCCAGCGCGCGGGACGGCCGAGCACGCGGCGCAGGTAGTCGCGCGACGCGGCGCACGCGACCGGCGAGAACAGCACGAAATAAGTCGCGACGGCATGCAGCACGATGCGCGACGGCCGCCGGCCGAAACGCAGCGAGATCCAGGTCATCACGCGCAGCAACCCGGCGTTGCTGCGTTCCTGGCGCTCGGCCCATGCGGTGCGCTTCATGGCTGCGCGCCGTCCTGCGCGGCCGGCGGCGCGGACAGCACGCCGGTCGCGACGTCGCGCGCACCCACGCGCAGCGTGAAGCGGATCGCGCCGCCGGCCGCTGCATCGAACGCGAGATCGAGCGCCTCGCCGGGCGCGACCGGGCTCAGGAATTTCGCGGAAGCCAGCCGCCACGTATCGAGCGGGCGATTCAGCGATGCGCCGAGTGCGGCGATCGCGTGATCGAGCAGCACGACGCCCGGCACGATCGGACGACCGGGGAAATGACCGGGCAGCGCCGGATGATCGGCGGGAATCGTGAACGCGAGCGGCGCATCGGGCGCATCCGTCGCGGCGCGCTCGCGCACGTCGGCCCCGGCGGCGCGCGTGTGCCGTGCGACGAGCGCGGCGACCACGTCGCGCGGCAGCTTGCCCGTTTCGTTGCGCGGCAATGCGTCGACGAACACGAGCGGGCGCGGCATGAACGCCGGATCGATCCGTTCGCGCAGCGCGCGCTGCAGGTCGGCCGCGGCGAGCGTCGGCGCGACCACGAGCGCGACGAGGCGCGTGACCGGTTCGCGGGTCGCATCGGCGTCGGCCGGCGCGATGTCGTCCGGCATGAAGAACACGCCGTCGACGACGTCGGCAATCGCGTTCAGCTGATGGTTCAGATACGCGAGCGACGTGCGCTTGCCGGCGATGTTGACGAGGTCCGCCTTGCGGCCGTGCAGCAGGAACCGGCCGTCGCCGAGCAGCTCGAGCGCATCGCCCATCGGCACCGGGGTTTCGACGTGTCCGCCCGACACCCACACGGTCGGGCCGCTGTCGTCGCCGGCGGCGTCGTGGTCCGACGCGTCGTGCGCCGCGCGCGCGTCGAGCCGGATGTCCGGGAACGGTTGCCACGCGGCGCCCTGCGACGTGCGGCGCGTCGCGATCTGGCCGGTTTCGGTGCTGCCGTAGATTTCGACGAGCGGCGCCTCGAGCGCGGCCTCGGCTTCGCACGCGAGTTTTTCCGACAGCGGCGCGGTGGCCGACAGCACGAGCGCGGCCGGCGGCAGCGCATGGCCGGCCGACAGCAGCGCGCGCAGGTGGATCGGCGACGTGACGAGCACGCGCGGCTGCGGGATCGCGGCGAGTTCGTCGCGAATGTCGACCGGGTAGAACGGCTGACGGTTGCTGAACGCGAGGCCGCCGATCAGCGCGAGCAGCACCGTCGATTCGAAGCCGTACATGTGCTGCGCGGGCACGGTGCCGATCAGCGTGGCCGCGCGGCCGTCGAGCAGGCCGAGGCGCTCGGCCGCCGCGCGCACGCAGCCGACCAGGAAGCCCCAGGTCTTGCGGTGCGGCACCGGCGCGCCGGTCGAGCCGGACGTGAACACGTACGCCATGATCCGCGACGCGTCGATCTGCGGCACCACGCACGGTGCGTCGTCGGGGAGTTCGCCGGGTGCGGCGTCCGGATACGCGAAGCGCGGCAGGTCGATCGTGCAGTCCGGCGCGTCATGCAGGCAGAACGCGTCGGGTGCGAACGACGCGAGCTGGCGCACCATCTCCGGCGTGTGCGTCGACGGCAGCAGGCTGATCCTGCCGGTGACGAGCGCCGCGCACAGGCTGACCGCGAAGCGGTAGCGGTCGCGGCACACGTTGAACACGTGGCGGCCGGCGGGCAGTGCGGCGGCCACGCGCGCGACATCGGCGACGAACGTGCGGACGGTGACGGGCGTGCCGTCGCGCCAGGCGATCGTCTGGTCCGGCGAGGAATGGAATACCAGCGGGTGAGTCGGCATAAATCGGTCAAAGCGAAAGGCGGTCACCGGCGCGGCCGCGATGCGGCGCCGCGACGGCCATGAATTCATCGTGACGGCTGCGTCGACGCGCGGTACGCGCGCACCGCGTCGACCATCCGCGGCCGCGCGTCGTGCGGCAGCGCGAAGCGCCGGCACGCATGCTCGGCGGCGAACATCACGGCGACGAGCGGCAGCGACAGGTAGTTCGCGAATGTCGACCACGCGACGATCGGCGCGGTCGCGAACAGCAGCGTCGACACGGCGGCGATCGCGACGAAGAACAGCGTCCATGCGAGCGTGATGTGCCGCGTGTAGCGCGCGACGGCCGGCGTGATCGTGCCGTGGATCAGCGTCGCGAAGCGCGTGCACAGCGGCACCTGGCCGGCCGCGAGGGTGCGGCCGAACAGCAGCGCCATCGCGAGGTTGAAGCTCGCGTGCTCCAGATACAGGCCCCATTCGAAATGGCGCGCGAGCGGGATGCGCACGGCCCACAGCGCGACGGCGGCCAGCAGCCACGCCGGCACGAGCCAGGCGCGCCGCGGCGAGCGCAGTGCCGCGCCGAGCGCGAGCAGCAGCGGCGGCACGAGCGCCATCGCGAGGCCGAAGCCGTGCGCGCCGGGCGTCGCGGCCGCGTAGTGCGCGCCGATCTGGTACGCCGCCACCGCGGCGACCGCGCCGGCGCCGCGTACGATGCCGAGCGGCGTGCTCATCGCGGCGCTCCGGGCGCGCGGCGCGGGTGCGCGTTGCCGCCGGCTGCCGCGGCACGGCGGCAAACGGACGGACAAACCGGAACGAGGGGAGCGGACGGGCGCGGCATGGTTGCTGGAAACATCGGGCGGATCGGGGCCGGACGCGTGCGTCGGGCCGTCAAACATCATATGAATGGCGGCCGGGACGCTAGTCCGGGCCGGCTGTCGTGCACGCACATTTTAGGGCCGCGGCGCGGCGGTTCGAGGCAGGTGCAGCCGGGTTTTGTAACCGAATGTATGGCAGCGCACTGAAGCTTTTGCGGCGACGATCCATTTCCATCCGAAGCGGCTCAAGCGTCTGCTGCGATCGGGTCCCGAAACCGGCCGTGGCGGGGCCCTTCAGTCTGTAACCATTCCCCGTATACGTGCCGATACCCATCGTCTAGAATCCGCGTAACTTTTACAAACGATCCCCAATAACGCAGGCGGGGAAGCCGGCAGACGCCGGAGGGACGGAGATTCGCGCGCCTCGCACCGCGCCGGGCGTGCACGATGGCTGCCGTTTTCCGGGCGCCTCCCGCTGCCATGGGCCGCCTGCCCGCAAGCATGATGAACGCACTGGAACAAGAGCTCGCCACGCTGATCATCGGCGAACTGAATCTCGAAGACGTCCCGCTCGAAACGGTGACGGCCGGGACCCCGCTGTACGGCGAGGGCTTCGGGCTCGACTCCATCGACATCCTGGAAATCGCGCTGCTGATCTCGAAGAAGTACGGCTTCGAGCTGCGCTCGGACAATCCGGACAACCAGAAGATCTTCGCGACGCTCGGCGCGCTTGCCGCGTATGTCGCCGCGCATCGCACGAAGTGACGGCGGCGCGCGCGGGCGCGACGCGGCACGCAGAGGATGACGGCACGCGGCGGCGGCGGCTGGATGCACCGCCGCCGCGTCGATCGAGGAGGAACGCGATGAACGGAGCAATTCGATGCGGGCGCTCGTAACGGGCGGCAGCGGCGCACTCGGGCAGGCGATCTGCACGACGCTCGCGCAGGCCGGCCACGAAGTCTGGGTACACGCGAACCGGAATCTCGCGCAGGCGCAAGCCGTCGCGCAGCAGATCGTCGCGGCCGGCGGCATCGCGCATGCGATCGCATTCGACGTGACCGACGCGGATGCGACGCTCGCCGCGCTCGCACCGTTCGTCGACGACGCGCCGGTGCAGATCCTCGTCAACAACGCGGGCATTCACGACGACGCGCCGATGGCCGGCATGTCGCGCCAGCAATGGCACAGCGTGATCGACGTGACGCTCAACGGTTTTTTCAACGTGACGCAACCGCTCCTGCTGCCGATGATCCGCACGCGGCGCGGCCGGATCGTCAACATCGCGTCGGTCGCCGGCGTGACCGGCAACCGCGGACAGGTCAACTACGCGGCCGCGAAGGCGGGGCTGATCGGCGCGACGAAGTCGCTGTCGCTGGAGCTCGCGTCGCGCGGCATTACCGTGAACGCGGTCGCGCCCGGCATCATCGAGTCGCCGATGGCGGAACATGCGTTTCCCGCCGAACGGATCAAGCAGCTCGTGCCCGCGCAGCGCGCCGGCCGGCCCGACGAAGTCGCGGCGATGGTCGCGTATCTGGTATCCGATGCGGCCGCCTATGTGACGGGGCAAGTGCTGTCCGTCAACGGCGGCCTCGCATGACGACGCGCGCCGCGTCGGCTTGACGCGAAGCAACGGCGCGCAACGCGGCGCGTGGCCACGATGCCGCGAGCCCGCGCCGCATAGTGAGGAAATCGAAGTGTCAGTGCATCCAGTCGACGCCGAACGGCGAGCGTGTTCCCCGTCGTCCGCCACCAGCGCGGTCGCACGCGGACCCATGGCGGCCACGTCCACCGCGAACGGCGGCAATCGTGCGTTGCGGCTCGTCCAGATCGATCAGGCACGGCTGGCTGCGCTGCTGCACGATGCGCAGCAGCGGGGCGACGCATTCGACCGCGTGTTTCCCGGCGCGCTGGGCGCGGTCTGCATCGGTGCGGCCGGCTCGCCGGCCGATGCGATGGCGCGCGTGCTCGCCGCCGCCGCGCCCGACCTCCCGCTCGCACCGGTGCAGATGGCGCTGCTCGATGCCGGCAGCCATGCACGCGCCGGTGCGGTCTGCGAAATCTGGCAGTGCGACGCGCGCGACCTGCGCAGCGAGCGACGCGGCGCGCTGCAGTACCGCTACAGCGCAACGGCGGGGCTCGTGTTCGGCAGCATCGTCGTGCAGGAAGCGCAGGCAGCGCATGAAGCTCAGGAATCGGCCGATGCGGATCGCGACGGCGGCACGCCGCTCGAGCGCACGACCTACGACGCGTACCGCGCGCTGTTCGACGTACTCGATACGCTCGGCATCCCGCATCCGCTGCGGATCTGGAACACCGTGCCTGCGATCAACGCGCAGCAGTTCGGGATCGAACGCTATCGTCAGTTCAATATCGGCAGGCAGCGCGCGTTCGACGCGTGCCGCCGCGCGCTGACGGGCGGCGTGCCGGCCGCCTGCGCGCTCGGTTCCGTCGTGCCGGTCGCGGGTGACATGCCGCCGGCCGCGCCGCTCGCGATCCATTTCATCGCGAGCCGTGCGCCGGCCGATCCGGTCGAGAACCCGCGCCAGGTCAGCGCGTATCACTACCCGGCGGAGTACGGCCCGCGTGCGCCGACGTTCGCGCGCGCGGCCGCATGGCCGGGCGACGCTGCCGCGCCGCTGCTGTTCGTGTCGGGCACCGCCAGCATCGTCGGGCATCGCACCGTGCATCACGGCGACGTCGTCGCGCAAACGCGCGAGACGCTCGCGAACCTGGCCGCCGTGCTCGAGCAGGCCGCGCGGCAGGGGCACGGCCCGTTCACGCTTGCCGACCTGAGCTACCGCGTCTACGTGCGCGACGCCGGCGATGCCGCGGCGCTCGCCGCGATCGAACGCACGTTGCGCGATGCGGCCGGCCCCGGCGTGCGGCCGCTGTTCGTCCACGCGGACGTGTGCCGCGACGATCTGCTGGTCGAGATCGAGGCGAGCGCCGGCCATCCTCTGGAGCACCTGTCGTGAAGCGCGCGGGCCTGTCGCTGCGCGAACCGTCGCCGCACGCGGGCGGCGTCGACGAAGCCTGTCGGCAGTCGCCTGCAGGTCATAAACTTTTGTCAGGATCCTCGTCTTCGCAATCGGCCGTTCCCATGTCCACGCTGCAGGCCTCGTCCACCCATCTCGTACTGATTCCGAGCTACAACCCGGGCGTCAAGGTCGACACGACCGTGCGCAACGCCCGCGCGCAGTGGAATCCGGTGTGGGTCGTCGTCGACGGCAGCACCGACGGCAGCGCCGAGCGCCTGCAGGCGATGGCCGAGCGCGACCCCGGGCTGCGCGTGATCGTGCTGCCGGCGAACCGCGGCAAGGGCGCCGCGGTGCTGGCCGGGCTCGACGCGGCGGCCGCGAGCGGCTTCACGCACGTGCTGACGATGGATTCCGACGGCCAGCATCCGGCCGACCTGATTCCCGAATTCATGGCCGCGTCGCAGGGGGCGCCGGATGCGATGGTGCTGGGCCTGCCGAAGTTCGACGCGAGCGCGCCGCAGCTGCGCGTGCAGGGCCGGCGGCTGTCGAACGGATGGGCCGACCTCGAGACTCTGTGGGCCGGGATCGGCGATTCGCTGTACGGCTTTCGCGTGTACCCGGTCGCGCCGCTCGCCGCGATCATGCATCGCCAGCCGTGGATGCGCGGCTTCGACTTCGATCCGGAAGCCGCCGTGCGGCTGTGCTGGGCCGGGGTGCGGCCGATCCGCATCGAAGCGCCGGTGCGTTACTTCGGCGCGCACGAGGGCGGCGTGTCGCATTTCCACTACGGCCGCGACAACGCGTTGCTCGCGTGGATGCACCTGCGGCTGTTCGCCGGTTTCCTGGTGCGGCTGCCGATGCTGGTCGCGCGGCGGCTGACGCGCCGGTCGCGTTCCGCGTTCGGCCGGTCGTCCGGCCGCGGCGATTGACGGTCCGATTGTCATCAATCGGCTGAGCAATCGCGCCGTTCATTCCGTATTTGTCAGTAATCAAGCTGTCATTCGATGTAAACATCTGGTAATTTTCTGCCGGATTATGCAAAATCGCCGCTCCCAAATACAACTACCGAGGGATCCGGGATGCATATCAAGAAAGCGGCGGCCGCGTGCGGCATGGTTTTCCTGTTGAGCGCATGCGGTGGCGTGCAGAGTCTCGACGCGAACAGCCTGACGTCGGCGGGGACCAACCTGTTCAAGGCGGCGACGCTGTCGGACAGCGACATCGCGGCACTGTCGAACGACTCGTGCAAGGCGAGCGACGCCGAATCGAAGATCGCCGCGCCGAACAGCGCGTACGCGAAGCGCCTGACGAAGGTGATGAAGGGCTTCGGCGACATGACGCTGAACGGCCAGAAGATCAACTACAAGGTCTACATGACCAAGGACGTCAACGCGTGGGCGATGGGCAACGGCTGCGTGCGCGTGTACAGCGGCCTGATGGACATGATGAACGACGACGAGCTGCGCGGCGTGATCGGCCATGAAATGGGCCACGTCGCGCTGGGTCACTCGAAGAAGGCGATGCAGACTGCCTACGCGGTCAGCGCGGCACGCACCGCGGCCGGCGCGGCATCGCCTGGCGTCGCGGCCCTGACGAGCTCGCAGCTCGGCGACATCACCGAGAAGTTCATCAACGCGCAGTTCTCGCAGACGCAGGAGAGCGCGGCCGACGACTACTCGTTCGACCTGATGAAGCAGAAGAACATGAACCAGAAGGGCCTCGTCACCGCGTTCCAGAAGCTCGCGCAGCTCGATGGTGGCAAGAGCTCGATGATGAGCTCGCACCCGTCGTCGACGAGCCGTGCGCAGCACATCCAGGATCGCATCGCGAAGGGCAGCTGAGCGCCGCCGGATGGCGCCGGCCTCGTCCGGCGCCCGGGATGAACGAAACCCCACGCTCTTGCGGGCGTGGGGTTTTTGTTTTCCGGGGAAGCGGAAAGCGGCCGGAAATCCGCCGGAAAGCGGCCGCGCCGCGTGCTTACGGCACCATCCCCGGCAGCACGTACGCCTGCACGAGCGTGATCAGGCCGACGATCACCGCGAACAGCAGGCTGTGGCGCACGGTGAAGCGGAACAGCTCCGATTCCTTGCCGACCAGCCCCGTTGCCGCGCATGCCACCGCGATCGACTGCGGCGAGATCATCTTCGCGGTCACGCCGCCCGTCGTGTTCGCGGCGACCGCGAGCGTCTCGGGCACGCCGAGCTGGTGCGCGGTCGCTTGCTGCAGCGAGCAGAACAGCGCGTTCGACGACGTATCCGAGCCGGTCAGGAACACGCCGAGCCAGCCGAGGAACGGCGAGAAGAACGGAAACGCGGCGCCGGTCGCGGCGAGCATCAGCGCGAGCGTCGACGACATCCCCGAGTAGTTCGCGACGAACGCGAACGCGAGCACGAGGCCGATCGACAGGATCGGGCGCGTGAGCTCCTTCAGCGTTTCGCCGAACGTGACGAGCGCGTCGCGCGGTTTCATCCGCAGCAGCGCCATCGAGATCAGCGCGGTCACGAGGATCGCGCTGCCCACCGCCGACACGAGGTCGAGCTTCAGCACCGCGTCGAGCGCCTTCGGCGTCGCGGCGATCGGCGCGGTCTTCACGACGAGCTGGTCGAGCCCGGCCACGTGGAACTTGAGGACGGTCGACGCGAGCGCGCCGTGCGCGGCGAACAGCGCCTTGAACGGCGCGATGCTCCACACGGTGACGACGGCCGTCAGGATCAGGAACGGCGACCACGCGCGCACGGTCTGCGCGAGCGAGTACGGCGACGCCTGGCGGCTCGCGCCCGCACCGTTGCCGCCCGCACCGAACCCCGCGAGCGCCGCGCCGCCGCCCGACGCGACGAGGCCGCCGGCCGTCTGCTTCGCGCTGCCCGGTTGCCAGACCTTCAGGAACGCGGCGAGCGAGACGAGGCTGACGAGCGACGACGTGATGTCCGGCAGCTCGGGCCCGATATGGTTCGACGTGAAGTACTGCGTGATCGCGAAGCTGCCGCCGGCGACGAGCGCGGCCGGCCAGGTCTGCCGCACGCCGCGCAGCCCGTCCATCATGAACACGAGCCAGAACGGCACCGCGAGCGACAGCAGCGGCAGCTGGCGGCCGGCCATCGCGCCGATGTGGAACGCGTCGATGCCGGTCACCTGTCCGGCGACGATGATCGGGATGCCCATCGCGCCGAACGCGACCGGCGCGGTGTTTGCAATCAGACACAATCCTGCCGCGTGCAGCGGCTTGAAGCCGAGGCCGACGAGCAGCGCGGCCGTGATCGCGACGGGCGCGCCGAAGCCGGCGGCGCCTTCGAGGAACGCGCCGAACGAGAAGCCGATCAGCAGCATCTGCAGCCGCTGGTCGTCGGTGATCGACAGCACCGACGCGCGGATGATCTCGAACTGGCCGGTCTTCACGACGATCTTGTACAGGAACACCGCCGCGACGATGATCCACGCGATCGGCCACAGGCCGTACGCGAAGCCGAAGCCGGCTGCGGCGAGCGCCTGCGGCACGGGCATGCCATACGCGAGGATCGCGACGCCGAGCGCCAGCAGCAGCGTGATCGCGGCGGCGACGTGCCCCTTCATCCGCAGTGCGGCGAGCGCGACGAAAAAGAAGATGATCGGGATCGCGGCGACGAACGCCGACAGCCCGAGGCTGCCGAGCGGGGTGTAGATCTGATGCCAAACCTGCATGGTTGTCTCCTCCATGGATTTCTATCGGTACGGGTTTGAAAGCGGGGTGGTCTATTCGGGTTGGCCGCGTGCGCGCAGCAGGTCGGACAGGCTGCGCGGCGCCGGCTCGAGCGGCGTGCGATGTTGGGTCCAGCCCATCTGCTTCGCGGGCGTCAGCGCGCGCAGCCGCGTCGCGCTCCAGCGGAACGCGCGATACGCGCGCGGATGCGCAAACGCGCCGGACCAGAAGCGCCACACGAGGTCTTCCGCGCGGTTGTAGTTCGCGCCCTGGCCGCGCAGCGGATGCGCGACGGGTTCGTCGGGCTTGCGGTTCGCCTCGGTACGCAGCCGCACCAGCAATTGCGGGATCGGAATCCGGACCGGGCACACCTCGCCGCACGCGCCGCACAGCGTCGATGCGGTCGGCAGGTCGGCCGTCGCGTCGAGGCCGAGCAGGTGCGGCGAGATGATCTTGCCGATCGGGCCCGGGTAGGTCGTCCCGTATGCGTGGCCGCCAATCCGCGTATAGACGGGGCAGTGGTTCATGCACGCGCCGCAGCGGATGCATTGCAGCGTCGCGCGCAGCTGCTCGTCGGCGTAGGCCTGTGTGCGGCCGTTGTCGAGCAGCACGAGATGCAGCTCGCGCGGGCCGTCGCGTTCGCCGTCGCGGCGCGGGCCCGAGATCAGGTTGAAGTAGGTCGTGATCGCCTGGCCGGTGGCCGAGCGCGTGAGCAGGCTCGACAGCGGCACGATGTGCTCGAGTTTCTCGACGACCTTCTCGATCCCCATGATCGCGACGTGCGTGTCGGGCACGGTGGTCGACAGCCGGCCGTTGCCCTCGTTCTCGACGAGCCACAGCGTGCCCGTGTCGGCCGCCGCGAAGTTCACGCCGGACAGGCCGATGTCGGCTTCCGCGAACGCGCGGCGCAGCGCACGCCGGCCGGTCTGGATCAGCTCGTCGACGTCCTCCGTGTAACGCGTGCCCGGGATGTGTTCCTCGAACAGCTCGGCGATGTCGCCGCGCGTCTTGTGGATCGCCGGCATCACGATGTGCGACGGCTTTTCGCCCGCGAGCTGCACGATGAACTCGCCCATGTCGGACTCGATGCAGTCGACGCCGTGATCCGCGAGGTAATGGTTCAGCTCGATTTCCTCGCTGGCCATCGACTTGCCCTTGATCACGCGGCGCGCCTTCTTCGCCTGCGCGATGCCGAGCACGATCGCGTTCGCGTCGGCGGCCGTCTCGGCCCAGTGCACGTGCACGCCGGCCGCGTTGAGCTTCGCCTCCAGCCGCTCGAGCAGCGCGGGCAGTTGCGCGAGCGCGTGCTGGCGCACCGCTTCGCCGAGATCGCGCAGCTGCTGCAGCTCGGTGTCGTCGGGGAACTGGGTCGCGCGCTTGCCCTGCAGGAAATCCATCGCGCCGCGAAAGCTGCGGCGCAGCGCGGGATCGTCGAGCGCGGCGCGCGCGCGGGCCTTGAAGTCGCCGGGGGCGACGAATTGCAGCGGTTGGTCGCTCATCGCGGCAGGTCCTGGCAGGCGGTTGCGGTCGGTTCGGTGACGATCACGACCCAGAGGTTGCGCGGGCCGTGTGCGCCATACGCGAGGGTCTGCTGGATGTCGGAGGTCTTCGACGGGCCCGACACCAGCACGACGTTGGTCGGCATGCCGGCGTGCCAGCGCTCCGCGTGCGCGGCCGCGTGAAGGTCCGCGTGCAGCGTGTTCGCATGCACGAGCGCGACGTGCAGCGGCGGCACCAGCGAGACCGTGCGCGGCGTGCCGGCATCGGGCGCGAGCACGACCGTGCCGGTCGCCGCGATGCCCGAGCGCGCAACCGTGAAGCCCGCGTCGATCGTGTCGAACAGCTCGGCTTTCCATGCGTCGATCGGCCGGTCGAACGGCACCGGCGCGACCGCGTCGGGCAGCGCCTGCGCGAGGGCCGCGGCTTCGGGGCGGGCCGGGTCGAGCAGCAGGCGGCGCACGCCGGCCTCGGCCAGGCGCGCGGCCAGCTGCGCGGGCCATGCGTCGGCGGTGGCGCACCAGACTTCGGCGTGCGACGCGGCGAGCGCGGCCTGCATCGTCTGCGCGAGGGCATCCGGATCGGGCGCGACTGCCGCGCGCCGCGCCGCGTAATGCGTGTCGATGCGCGCATCGAGCGCGGGCGCGGCGTTCACGGCGACGCCGGGGGCGGCGGCGCGCAGGCGCGCGAGGATGGCGTCGCGCGCGCTCATTGCGTGTCTCCGCGCAGCGAGCCGGCACCGGCCGTGCGGCGCCACAGGAAGCTCGCGAGATGCTCGACGGGCAGCGCCGCGCCGGCCTTGGCCGCAGCGTGGCCGATGTTCAGCAGGCAGCCGCAGTCCGCCGACACGAGCCGGTCGCAGCCCGTCGCGCAGGCCGATGCGACCTTGTCGCGCACCATCGCGCCGGAGATGTCGGGATGCTTCAGCGAGAACGTGCCGCCGAAGCCGCAGCATTCCGATTCGCGTTCATGTTCGATGCGCGTGACGCCCGGCAGCGCGTCGACGAGCGCGACGCCGTGCACGCGCGTGCCCATCTCGCGGCGGGCCGCGCACGACGTGTGCAGCACGACGCGCTCGTCCGGGCCGGCGTTGGCGGTGACGGCGTCGAGCCGCACGTCGAGCACATGGACGAGGAATTCGGCGAGTTCGTAGGTGCGCTCCGCGATCGCGCGTGCCTTCGGGCCGTGCACGGGATCGTCGGCGAACAGGGCGGGCCAATGGTGCCGGATCATGCCCGCGCACGAGCCGGACGGCACGATCACGGGCCACGGCTCGGCGAACAGGTCGAGCTGCGCGGCCGCGACGCGGCGCGCTTCGTCGGGATTGCCGCTGCTGTAGGCCGGCTGCCCGCAGCAGCTCTGGCCGCGCGGATAGTGGACGGTCAGGCCTTCGCGTTCCAGCAGGCGGACCGCGTCGAGCCCGGCTTCGGGGACGAACAGGTCGACCAGGCAGGTCGCGAACAGATAGACGTGCGCGGCGGCGGCGGCGGGGTAGTGCCTTTCGTTCATGTCTCGCTCCAGGGGTGCCGGCCCGGCATGCGAATGCGGGACGACGATTTCGCTGCATAATTCCCGCGACGGCGCCGCAGCTCAAATTGGTTGGGCCAATCGGCGTGACGGGTATTCCGGATGGGGAGACGGCGATGGCGGCGATGACGGCACGGGGCCGGACCGAAGTGGTGATGCGCAAGATCGAGACGGCGCTGCTCGACGGCACGTGGCCGGCCGGCGCGCGGCTGCCGGCCGAGCGCGTGCTCGCGCAGCAGTACGGCGTCGCGCGCAATACGGTGCGCGAGGCGACCCAGCGGCTCGTCGCGCGCGGGCTGCTGCAGAGCCGGCGCGGCGCGGGCGTCTACGTGACGGACCAGTTGCGCGCGGGCATCGCGTCGCCGTGGGGGCAACTGGTTGCCGACCATCCGGCGCTGCGCGACGACATACTCGAGTTTCGCCGCGTGCTCGAAGGCGCGACCGCGTATTTCGCCGCGCTGCGCGCCGACGCGCACGACCGGCGCCGGATCCGCGCGCTGCTGCGCGAGCTCGAGACCGCGCACGCGAACGACGACGCGGCCCTCGAGGCGTCGGCCGACGCGAAGCTGCACGAGGCGATCGCGCTCGCGTCGCACAACACGATGTTCCTGCACCTGCACACGAGCGTGCTCGGGATGCTGCGCGAGCACATCTCGATCAACGTCGCGGGGATGACCACGCACGACGAGCAGGCATCGGAGTTGCTGCTGCAGCAGCACCGGGTGGTCTGCGACGCGATCTGCGCGCACCGGCCCGAGGAGGCGCGCACGGCGATGCAGACCCATATCGACTACGTGCGCAGTCACTTCGAGCGAAGCGACGACGCGCCGTGAGATTGGTTGGACCATGGGCGCGGCGGGTCCGCCTGGCGGTCGAATCCGAGGACGCCCGCCGGCCGCGGTTCAGGGCCGCGGCCGCGCGCGGCATGCGTGGCGGCTCGGCGCCGCATGCGCCGGGCGCACGATTGACCGGTTCATCGGGCGCCCCCTAGAATCGATTGAACCCGCCCGTCAGCCGCGCGCCGCGGCGATTGCGGACCCGTTGATCCGCCTGTCGAGGGAGTTTCCGTGCTCACGTCCTTGATCCGGTGCGCGCCGGCCGCATTGTCGTTGCGCGCCGTCGGCCGCCCGGCCTGCGCGCTCGCCGTGTGTGCGCTGCTGTCGCTGGCCACCGCCTGCGCGACGCATCCGCCCGCCACCACGCTCGATCGTCCCGTCTCGCACGCGTTGCCGACCGATACCGCGACGCCGTTGCGCGCTGCGCTGGCCGCGCCGGAAGCCGCGCATCCGGGGCAGTCGGGCTTCCGGCTGCTGCCCGACGGCGCGACCGCGCTGCAGATGCGCATCGCGCTCGCACGCGCGGCGACGAAGACGCTCGACATGCAGTACTACATCGCGACCGAGGACACGACCGGCAAGCTGCTGCTGGGCGCGGCGCTGTATGCGGCCGATCGCGGCGTGCGCGTGCGGATGCTGGTCGACGACCTGAACTTCCACGACATCGATCGCGTCATGGCCGCGCTGAACACGCACACGAACATCGAGATTCGCGTGTTCAATCCGTTCGGCGCGTCGCAATACGGGATGGTCGAGCGCACGGCCAACTACTTCACGCGGATCGACAGCTTCACGCGGCGGATGCACAACAAGGCGATGATCGCGGACAACCAGCTCGCGATCGTCGGCGGCCGCAATCTCGGCGACGAATACTTCAGTGCGAGCCCGACGTTGCAGTTTCGCGATCTCGACGTGCTCGCCGCGGGCCCCGTGACGAACGATGTCTCGAAGAGCTTCGACGGCTACTGGGCGAGCGCGAGCAGCTATCCGTTGCGCGTGCTGAATCATCAGACGTTCGCTCCGAAGGATCTCGACGCGATGCGCGACGAGCTGCGCGACCACTGGCGCAAGAATGCCGACCCGTACAACGCGAAGCCGCTGAACGCGACACCGCTCGCGCAGCAGATCGCGCGCGACCAGCTCGCGCTCGTGTGGGCGCCGGCCGAATTCAAGGTCGATGCGCCGACCAAGGTCGCGCAGCCGACCGATGCATACGTGAGCCCGCCGATGCAGCGCCTCGTCGAACTGATGCGCGGCGCGCAGAAGGAATTCCTCGCGTTTTCGCCGTACTTCGTGCCGCACGATGCCGGCGTGAAGATCCTCGGCGACACGGTCGGGCGCGGCGTGCGCGTCGCGATCGTGACGAATTCGCTCGCGGCGACCGACGCGGTCGCGGTGCAGGCCGGCTACGCGCCGTACCGCGTGCCGTTGCTTGAGCGCGGCGTCGAGCTGTACGAGTTCAAGGCACAGCCGGGCCAGCAGTCCGCGCGGCTGTTCGGCTCGCGCTCGCGTGCGAGCCTGCACGCGAAGGCGTACGTGATCGACCGGCACATCCTGGTGATCGGCTCGCTGAATCTCGACCCGCGCTCGGCGCACCTCAACACCGAGCTCGCGCTCGTGATCCACAGCCCGGTGCTCGCGCAGCAGGCCGCGGAGATCTTCGCACGGGTGACGCAGCCTGATGAAAGCTATCGCGTCACGCTCGTGAAGCAAATGGACGGCGGGCCGCCGGCACTCGAATGGACGGGCGTCGACGGCGGCCAGTCGACCCTCTATCACGTCGATCCGCATGCCGGGCTGCTGCGCAACGTGATGACCGGCCTTTTCATGCTGCTGCCGGTCGACGACCAGTTGTAAGGGCCGGAACGGCTCGGGCCAAACCCGCGATACCGGTGCGCGGGGAAAGGTGATATGGTTGTGCGCGCAACGATATGCGTATCGTGAAGGGTGCCGCCGGACAGCTCGCGCAATGCGGGCGGAAGCGGTGCCGAACGACGCGCCGCACGCGCCATGTGCGCCAAGCACGCCGCGTGCGCCGCCAGGAGACGAGGGACGATACGCGCGCCGCCCGCGCGGCCGCGCAAGCCCGCAACCGGAGTGCCCCATGCAACGTGTACCCAACCAGCCGTTCACGCGTCCCGCCCGTTTTTCCGAAATCGAGTGGCAGGCGCGCGTGCAACTCGCGGCCGCCTACCGGATCTTCGACCATCTCGGCTGGACCGAGCTGATCTACAACCATATCTCGCTGCGCGTGCCGGGCGAGGACGGTCATTTCCTGATCAATCCGTTCGGGCTCCATTACCGCGAGGTGTGCGCGTCGAACCTCGTGAAGATCGACCTCGACGGCAACGTGATCGGCCATTCCGACTGGCCGATCAATCCGGCCGGCTTCACCTTCCACAGCGCGATCCATGCGGCGCTGCCCGACGCGCACTGCGTGATGCACGTGCATACGACGCCGACGATGGCCGTGTGCTGCTCGCGCGACGGGCTGTCGTTCTCGAACTTCTATTCGGCGCAGCTGTACGGGAAGATCGCGTATCACGATTTCGAGGGCATCACCGTGCATCTCGAGGAAGGGCGGCGCATCGTCGAGAGCGCCGGCGGGCGGTCCGTGCTGCTGCTGCGCAACCACGGGCCCGTGACGATCGGCGCGACGCTCGCGCAGACCTTCTCGTTGATGTGGCTGCTCAATCGCGCGTGCGAGGTGCAGGTCGCGACCCATGCGATCGGCGATGCACTGCCGATCGCGCCGCCGGTGCTGGAGGGCTGCGTGCGCGATTCGCTGAATTTCGATCCGAAGCACGGTGCGGGGCAGGACGCGTTCGACGCGTTGCAGCGCATCGTCGATCGCATCGATCCCGGCTATCGCGCGTGAGGCGCGGTGCCGGCGCGATGCCGGGCTAGACCGCCGCGGCGAAATCGATTCGCGAGGCCTGATGGTGAGCGCAGCGGAATGTGCCGGACGATGCCCGCATGCCGTGCGGCACGCGCAAAAAAAAACGCGGCCGGATGGCCGCGTGAATACTCGCAGACTCCTTCGGACGAAGGAAACAAGCAACTGTGAGACGAAGTGTAGCGAAAGGCCGCGCGCAGATTCAGGGCGCGTGCTGCAAAGGTCTCTTCCAGGTTCCGTCAGGCTGGCGCGCGACGCGCGGGCTGCCGGATCGGCGGCGATCGACTACCATCATGGAGCGTCCCCCGGCCGGGTGGCGTACCACGTCGTACAAGGAGAATTCATGCCGAAGCTGCGTTTGCTCCAGGTGGCGTTGCTCGCGGGCGTGCTGGCCGCCGGCAGCGCCGCTGCCGAAACGGTGCGCCTGTCCGCCAACCTGCAGCCGTCGAGCGAAGTGCCGCCCACCGCGACCAAGGGCGCCGGCGCCGTCGATGCGACCTACGACACGGCCAGCCACCTGCTGCAGTGGACGGTGACTTACGAACACCTCACGGGGCCGGCGACCGCCGCGCACTTCCACGGGCCCGCGCCGGTCGGCCAGAACGCCGGCGTGCAGGTGCCGATCCCGAAGGACGAGCTCGCGAGCCCGATCAAGGGATCGAAGGCGCTCACCGACGCGCAGGTGACCGACCTGATGAGCGGCAAGTGGTACTTCAACGTGCACACGAAGGAGCATCCGGCCGGCGAGATCCGCGGCCAGGTGATGCCGGCGAACTGAGGCCGGCGAACCTAGGCCGGCAAACCGAGGCTGGCGTTTGATGTAGAGGCTCCCGTCGAGCGGCGCGGCAACGATCGCACGTACCATCGTGACACTGCGATGACGGAGTAGGTTCGATGAGTTGGCAAAGCAAGTTCGCGTGCTGGCTGCTGCGCCGGCAGTTTCGTCCCGAGACCACGCGCCCGGTGCTCGATCCCGCCCGCGCGCGGCGCTTCACCGACCTGAGAATGGTCGTGCCGCGTCGCGCGCCGTCGGGCTACCGCCTGCGCGAATGCTACCGTCCCGGCGACGCGCCGCTGCGCGGCGAATGGCTCGAACGCACCGATGCGGTCGGCGCGCGCGGGCCCGGCCGCACGCTGCTGTACTTCCACGGCGGCGGCTACTACTTCTGTTCGACGAAAACCCATCGGCCGCTCGTGTTCGGCCTCACCAAGCGCGCGGGCGTGCGCTCGTTCTCGCTCGATTACCGGCTCGCCCCCGAGAACCGCTTCCCGGCCGCGCTCGACGACGCGCTGGCCGCGTACCGGCAATTGCTCGCGCTCGGCACGCCGCCCGAGTCGATCGTGTTCGGCGGCGATTCCGCGGGCGGCGGCCTCGCGCTCGCGACGCTCGTCGCGCTGCGCGATCGCGGCGAACCGTTGCCGGCCGGCGCGATCCTGTTCTCGCCCTGGACCGACCTGGCCGGCACCGGCGCGACGATGCGCAGCAACGACGGCCTCGACCCGATGTTCGCGGCCGCGGCGCTGCCGAAGGCGGCGCAGCTGTATCTGGGCGACGCATCGGCGACGCATCCGTACGCGTCGCCGCTCTATGCGGACTTCACCGGGCTGCCGCCGCTCTTCATCCAGGCCGGCAGCACCGAGGTGCTGCTCGACGACGCGCGCCGCGTCGCCGACAGCGCGAAAGCGGCCGGCGTGCCGGTGGAGATCGAGGTGTGGCCCGACATGCCGCACGTGTGGCAGCTGTACACGCCGATGGTGCCGGAGTCGCGCGCCGCGCTCGACCGGGCGGCCGCATTCCTGCGCCGCGTCGCGGTCGAGCGGGCGGTTCAGCGCGCGGGCGAGCCGTCGATCGCCTGATACGCGGCCTGTACCGCCACCGAGCCGTACTTGCGCTCGAGCCGGCGCACGGTGAAGTGGCCGTGCGCCATCTGCTGGAAGTGGTCGATGAACAGCGTGTTGACGGTCGCGCCGAGCACCGCGCCGATCGCCGGGATCGACTTCGCGGCCATCTGCTCGGTGACCTGCACCGAGAAGCGTGATGCCACCGTCTGCACGAGCTTGAATACCGCCGCCGAGCTGTGCGCGGCGATCCCTTTCGTCGTGATGTCCGACGACGCCTTCGAAATCGCCTGCGCGAGCGCGCCGCGCAGCACGAAATAGCCGAGATCGGCGTCCTCTTCCCGCTTGTCCGGGTTGCCGCCCATGCCGAGCACGGCCAGGCACTGCAGCTGCGTGTCCACCGAGCCCAGGTCCTCGCCCTCGCTGCGCGCGATGTCGCATACCGAGCGGAAGATCAGCGTGGTCGTGACCGGCAGCTCGACCGGCAGCGCGAGGAAGCCGAACGCGCCGCCCGCCGCGCCGGTCGTCGCGACCGCGAGCTTGTGCAGCAGGTTGCTCGGCTTGTCCGGCTCGGCATCGGGCGTCTGCGGCTTGCCGAGCGTGCGCAGCGCGATGTTCAGGCACTTGCGCAGCGCAAGCTGCGTCGCGTCGTTGATCTTGCCGGTCGCGAAGTCCGGCAGCCGCGCGATCATCTTCTCGACCGGCGCGCCCAGCACGCCGGTCAGCTTCATCGTCAGCGACGGGCTTTCCAGCACCTGTTTCGCGCGTCGCAACGTATCCTGGTCTTCCGGCGACAGCGTCGCGGCAGGCGTGATCGAAATCGGTTCCATCTTTCTCCTTGGCGGTGGGGAACGGGCCCCGCACCTTCGCCGGCCTAGATTACTCCGCCGTGCTAGAATTTTGAGATTGTTTGACTCGTCAAAAGTTGCATCAACAAAAAATGGCTGTCCATACTGCCGCCCACCATTCGAGCGGGCAAGTCCTGCCGTTCCGCGAATCGCTGCTGGCGATGATCGGCATCTCGTTCGTCACCATGCTCGTCGCGCTCGACCAGACGGTCGTCGGCACCGCGTTGCCGACCATCGTCGCCGAGTTGAGGGGTTTCGACCTGTACGCGTGGGTCGCGACCTCGTACCTGCTCAGTTCCGTGATCACCGTGCCGATCTTCGGCCGCCTCGGCGACTACTACGGCCGCAAGTGGTTCGTGATCGCGTCGATCGTCGTGTTCACCGGCGCGTCGGTGCTGTGCGGGATGGCCAACGACATGTTGTTCCTGGTGCTCGCCCGCGGCCTGCAGGGGATCGGCGGCGGGATGCTGGTCGGTACCGCGTTCGCGTGCATTCCCGATTTGTTCCCCGATTCCGTCGTGCGGTTGCGCTGGCAGGTGCTGATGAGCTCCGCGTTCGGCATCGCGAACGCGGTCGGACCGTCGCTCGGCGGGATCCTGACCCAGTCGTTCGGCTGGCGCTCGGTGTTCTACGTCAACCTGCCGGTCGGCCTGCTGTCGCTGTTCTTCGTGTGGCGCTACCTGCCGCACCTGCGGCACGTCGAGCACGACCGCAAGATGCGGCTCGACTGGCCCGGCGCGCTGCTGATCGCGGTCTCGCTCGGTGCGCTGCAGCTGTTCGTCGAATGGCTGCCGAAGTACGGCGTGATGAGCTGGGCCTCGCTGCTGCTGGTCGTCGCGGTCGGCGCCGGCATCGGCTTGTGGCATTGGGAAAAGCGCTGCGCGCAGCCGATTCTGCCGTTCGACATGTTCGGCAACCGCGCGCTGTCGGCGCTGTTCGTGCTCGCGATCCTGGCCGGCTTCTCGATGTTCTCGCTCTTGTTCTACGCGCCGCTGCTGTTCCAGGGCGGCTTCGGGATGTCGCCGAAGGCGGCGGGGCTCGTGATCACGCCGCTCGTCGTGTTCATCACGATCGGCAGCATCATGAACGGCCGCGTCGTCACGCGCATCCGCAATCCGAACGCGATGCTGCATGTCGGTTTCGTGCTGTTCGCGATCGCATGCGCCGGCATCGTCGTGTCGACGCACACGACGCCGACCTGGATGCTGATGGCGCTGATGGTCGCGGGCGGTATCGGCCTCGGCTTCGTGCTGCCGAACCTCACCGTGTTCGCGCAGCAGACGGCCGGCCGCGAGCACCTCGGCATCGCGACCGCGCTGCTGCAATCGCTGCGCATGGTCGGCGGGATGATCGGCACCGCGCTCACGGGCACGCTGGTCAACCAGATGTATTCGAGCGGCGTGCGCGATGCGCTGTCGGGCGAGCACGCGCTGCAGTGGCACGCGCAGCTCGCCGATCCGCAGATCCTGATCGACCGCGCCGCGCAAGGCGGTCTGGTCGCGGAGCTGACCCGCGCCGGGCATAATGGCGCGCTGCTGCTGGAAACGGCCCGCGAATCGCTGGTCGGCGCGATTCACCTGGGTGTCGCGATGGCGGCCGTCGTCGCCGTGGTGTCGGTGTGGCAGTCCCGCCGCGTGCCGCCGATCGCGCTGCGGCACAAGATCGAGCCGCATGTCGCGGCCGATTGAACGATTCACCGATTGAACGAGTAGGCATCAGCGCATGGAAGAACAGGACCGCGTCGCGATCTTGCAGCAATTCGGACGCACGTATCGCGCGTTCATGACCGCGTTCGAAACGCACGTCGGGCAGCCGATGCCGCGCTGGCGCATCATGGTCGCGCTGCACACGATGGACGGGCATTCGTCGCAGAAGAAGCTCGTCGAGGTGCTGCGCATCGATCCGGGCGCGCTCACGCGCCAGTTGAAGTCGCTCGACGCGCTCGGCTGGATCGAGCGCGCGTCCGATGCGCGCGACAACCGCGTGACCAACGTCACGCTGACCGCCGAGGGCCGCGCCGCGTTCGACGCGTGCCTGCCGCGCCGCAAGGCGTTCCTCGACCAGACGATGGCGCAACTGCCGGACGACGTGCTGACCGCCTTGTCGGGCGCGCTGGCGATGCTGGAGTCGCGGATTGCGGATGTCGGCTCGACGCCGGCATCGCACTGAAGGGCGGTGCGGAAGCGGCGCGACGGGATGCGCCCCGTCGGCCGGTCTTGATCGGCACGGCATGCGGGCTGCGCGAACCCGCCGCCGGCCGGCGTTTCACTTCAATTCATTCCACCTCGTTCACAGCTCGATGCGCGTGCCGAGCAGCGCGAGGAACTGCGCGAGCCAGGCCGGATGCGCGGGCCACGCGGGCGCGGTGACGAACGGCGCGTCGGTCACGGCCGCGTCGACCGGGATGTCCGCATACTCGCCGCCCGCGAGCTTCACTTCGGGCGCGCAGGCCGGGTAGGCCGAGATGCGCTTGCCGCGGATCACGTCGGCGGCCGCGAGCAGCTGCGCCGCATGGCAGATCGCGGCGATCGGCTTGCCGGCTTCGGCGAACGCGCGCACCAGCGCGATCACCTTCGCATCGAGACGCAGGTATTCCGGCGCGCGGCCGCCCGCGATCGCGAGCGCGTCGTAGCCCGCCGCATCGACGTCGTCGAACGTCGCGTTCAGCGTGAAGTTGTGGCCGGGCTTCTCGGTGTAGGTCTGGTCGCCCTCGAAATCGTGGATCGCGGTCTTGACCTTGTCGCCCGCGCGCTTGCCCGGGCAGACTGCATCGACGTGATGGCCGACGGCCTGCAGCGCCTGGAACGGCACCATCGTTTCGTAGTCTTCGGCGAAATCACCGGTCAGGAACAGGATCTTCTTCGCGGCCATGGCTTTCTCCATTGAACAGCGTTGAGGGGCCGTTCGCGCCGGGCGCGGCAGGCATGCGCTGCGGCGCCGAAGCAGCCCCGAGGACGAAAGCGCAGTGTACTCCGGCAGATTGAAGCGCGCGTGACGGCCGCCCCGCGCTGCGGTGGGGCGGCGAGGCGGCGCGATGGCGCGCCAGGCGTCAGAAGAAGGTTTCGACGACTTCCGTCACGCGGAACTGCGGATCGAGCACGAGCAGCTGGCGCCACTTGTCGAACGTCAGGCACGGATGCGAGATATCGAACGCGACCATGTCGCCGACCTTCACGTCCGCGCCCGGCGGGATCTGCAGGTACGCGTGCTGGTCCATCATCCCGGTGACGGCCCAGCCTTCGCTCGCGGCGACGTCGCGCGGCGCGCTGTCGCGACCGGGGCGGAAGTGGCGCGCCGGCTCGGGCAGGCCCGCGTCGAACGCCGCGTCGCGCTTGCCGAGCGCGATGATCGCGCGGTCGGCTTCCGGCACCGATTGCACGTACGCCCACAGCTGCAGCGCCGGCAGCAGCCCTTCGCCCATCCTGCGGGCGATCGGGTTGCGCGCGAACACGTCGGTCTGCGCCTTCTTGTAGATGCCGACGTCGTGCGTCAGGTAGCAGCCCGGACGCAGCACGACTTCCGCGAAACCATCATCGGACGCCTTCGCGAATTCCTCCGCGACCACGTCGTACCATGCCGAGCCGGCACCCGACAGGATCGCCGGCGTGCGCGCGAAGCGGCCGGCTTCGGCCAGCTCGCGCGTGAACGCGACCGCGTCCTGCAGGAACGCGCGGATCTCGCCTTCCTCCTTCAGCACGCCTTCGTAGAGTTCGATGCCGGCCAGCTTCAGCGTGTCCGGATAGCGCGCGATCGCGTCGAGCACGGCGGTGCGCTGCGCGGCGTCGCGCACGCCCGCGCGGCCGCCCGGCACGCCGAGTTCGATCAGCACGTTCAGCGTTTTCTTCGCTTCGCCGAAGAAGCGGCCGAGCTGGTCGACGCTGTCGGCCGAATCGACGAGGCAGAAGAACTCGAAGTCGGGATCGGACAGCAGCCCCGCGATGATCGTCATGTTCTGGCGGCCGACCAGCTGGTTCGCGAGCAGCACGCGGCGCACGCCGCCGTGATACGCGGCCTGCGTCTGGTGCGCGGTCGCGAGCGTGATGCCCCACGCGCCGGCGGCGAGCTGGCGGCGAAACAGTTGCGGCGCCATCGTCGTCTTGCCGTGCGGCGCGAACTGCGCGCCGTACTGCTGGACGAACGCCTGCATCCAGTTCAGATTGTGTTCGATGCGATCCTCATACAGCACCGCTGCCGGCAGGCTGACGTCTTCCGCGAGCAGGTTCCACTCGAGGCGGCCTGCGTCGTCGAGCGGCACGCTCGCGCTCGGCAGGTTGCCGAGGCCCTTGCCCAACGGATTGATTGTCGGTTCCTGATAGTTTGTAACTTTCATGTCATCCCGCTCCATCATCACTATGCATTGCACTGAAGTTGACATGCAGATGGTACAGAAAGTAGCATCGGCGCGGTGATGTTATTTAGTAACATAAAGCGCCGCACCCTTTTCCGCAGATGAATTCGTCCGCCACTCCGTCCGTTCCGTTCACCGCCGAGCAACCGGTTGCCCAGCCGGTCCTCGACATCGTCGCGCGGATCGCCGAATGCGCGCCCGAGTTGCGCGAGGCCGAACGCAAGGTCGCGGCCTTCATCCTCGCCGATCTCGCGCGCGCCGCGCATGCGAGCATCGGCGCGCTCGCGCGCGACGCGGAAGTCAGCGTCGCGACGGTCACGCGGTTCGCGAAGGCCGTCGGCTGCCGCGACGTGCGCGAACTGAAGGTGCTCGTCGCGCAGGCGGCGGCGGTCGGCCAGCGCTTTCTCGTGCCGTCCGGCGAGCCTGCGGAAGCGGACGCGAGCCCGGCATCGGTCGTCTACGACGAGATCCGCGTCGCGCTCGCGCACAACCACCAGCTGCTGCGCAACACGTCGTTCGATGCCGCGGCCGATCTCCTCGCCGGCGCGAAGATGGTCTACGTGTACGGGCAGGGCGGCGGCTCGACCGCGCTCGCCGACGAACTGCGCTTCCGGCTCGTGCGCTTCGGCCGGCCGGTCGCGAGCTACCAGGACAGCCTGCTGCAGCGGATGGTGTCGGCGACGCTGTCGCGCGACACCGTGGTCGTCGCGCTGTCGGTGAGCGGGCGCGTGCCCGAGCTGCTCGAGAGCTGCCGCCTCGCGAAGCGCTACGGCGCGAAGCTGATCGCGATCACCGCGCCGGCTTCGCCGCTCGCGAAGCTCGCCGACCACCTGATCCCGGTCGTCGCGTTCGAAACCGATTTCATCTACAAGCCATCGACATCGCGCTACGCGATGATGATGGCGATCGACGTGCTCGTCACCGGAGTCGCGCTGCGGCTCGGCGATGCGGGCCGAGAATCGCTGCGCCGCATCAAGCATGCGCTCGATGCGCACCGCGGCGGCGGAGACCGTCAACCGGTAGGAGACTGACCATGCATTCGCATCCCGAAGCCGCCGATACGCTGATCGTCGGCGCGCAGCTGTACGACGGCACGGGCGCACCGCCCGTCACGCGCGACGTCGCGATCCGCAACGGCGTGATCGCGGCGATCGGCAACCTGTCGAACTGGCTCGCCGAGACCGTCGTCGATGCGAACGGCCGCGCGCTCGCGCCGGGCTTCGTCGACGTGCACACGCACGACGACACGCACGTGATCCGCGCGCCGCAGATGCTGCCGAAGGTCTCGCAAGGCGTGACGACCGTGATCGTCGGCAACTGCGGGATCAGCGCGTCGCCGGTGACGCTCGCGGGCGATCCGCCCGACCCGATGAACCTGCTCGGCGATCGTGACGCGTTCCGCTATCCGACCTTCGCTGCCTATGTCGCGGCCGTCAACGACGCGCGTCCGGCCGTGAACGTCGCGGCGCTCGTCGGGCACACCGCGCTGCGCAACAACCAGATGGACCGCCTCGACCGCGCGGCGACCGACGGCGAGATCGCCGGGATGCGCACGCAACTCGAGGAAGCGCTCGCGAACGGCGCGCTCGGGCTGTCGTCGGGCCTTGCGTACGGCTCCGCGTTCGCGGCGCCGGCCGAGGAAGTGATGGCGCTCGCCGAGCCGCTCGCGAACGCGGGCGCGCTCTACACGACGCACATGCGCACCGAATTCGACGCGATCCTCGACGCGATGGACGAGGCGTACCGCGTCGGCCGTCACGCGCAGGTGCCGGTCGTGATCTCGCACCTGAAGTGCGCAGGCCCGTCGAACTGGGGGCGCAGCACCGAGGTGCTCGCGTCGCTCGAAGGCGCGCGCCGCTACCAGCCGGTCGGCTGCGACTGCTATCCGTACAGCCGCAGTTCGTCGACGCTCGACCTGAAGCAGGTGACGGGCGACATCGACATCACGATCACGTGGTCGGAGCCGCATCCGGAAGTCGCCGGCAAGCTGCTGAAGGCGATCGCGGCCGACTGGGGCGTGACCGAGCAGGAGGCCGCGCAGCGGATCCGCCCGGCCGGCGCCGTGTACCACAACATGTCCGAGGACGACGTGCGCCGCATCCTGTCGCATCCGGCGACGATGGTCGGCTCGGATGGCCTGCCGAACGATCCGCTGCCGCATCCGCGGCTGTGGGGCGCGTTCCCGCGCGTGCTCGGCCATTACGTGCGCGACACGAACCTGCTGCCGCTCGAGGAGGCGATCCGCAAGATGACGTCGCTGTCCGCGCGCCGCTACGGGATCGCGCGGCGCGGCGAAGTGCACGTCGGCTACCACGCGGATCTCGTGCTGTTCGATCCGGCGCGCGTGATCGACGCCGCGACGTTCGAGAAGCCGCAACAGCCCGCGCACGGGATCGACGCGGTGTGGGTGAACGGCGTGCTGACCTACGAGAACGGCCAGCCGACCGGCGAGCGCGCCGGCGGTTTCGTCGCGCGCGGCGAGCGCGTGGCGGCGAGTGCCGACGCCGCGTTCTGAACGCGGTTCTGATCCGATTTGCCGCGTGCGCCATGCCGGCGCGCGCATCCGCAACCGTGTGTTGCATGGGACCGGCGCCGGCGCCTGCGCGCCGAGGCCGGTCGACCAACCAGGAGTGAAACGATGAAGCGATATGGCGTAGGCGAAGCGAAGGGTACCGGCGGGCAGGTGATGCCGTTTGCACGCGCGGTCGAGGCCGACGGCTGGCTGTACGTGTCGGGCCAGACGCCGATGGTGAACGGCGAGGTCGTCGAAGGCGGGATCGTCACGCAGTCGAAGCAGACGATCGAGAACGTGATCGCGATCCTGAAGGAAGCCGGCTACGGCCTCGAGCACGTCGTGCGCTGCGGCGTGTGGCTCGACGACGCACGCGATTTCGCGTCGTTCAACAAGGTGTTCGTGTCGTACTTCGGCGAGCATCCGCCGGCACGCGCGTGCGTGCAGTCGAGCATGGTCATCGATTGCAAGGTCGAGGTCGATTGCATCGCTTACAAGCCGCCGG
>NZ_QTQN01000054.1:0-36174 GCF_003853755.1 Burkholderia sp. Bp8984 | reverse complement strand
TGCGCTCGCTCGCGAAGGGCGAGGCGATCACGCAGGACACGTCCACGCTCGAGAACCCGGCGATCCTCGAGCAGCTCGCCGAAGTGCGCTGATCGCGCCTGTTGCGCACGTTGCGCGCACGGGCCCCTGCGCGGCAATCCCGATTGCCTGCGCAGGGGCTTTTTGCTAAATAACGGCATGACCGTTCCGCACCGTCCGGCGCCTGCCGCGCCGCCGCCCGTTCCCGAGCCGCTCGCGCGTGCGCATGCGCGCTATTGGCGCTTCAACGTCGCATTGATCCTGGTGCTGATGGCGATCGGCTTCACTGTGTCGTTCGTCGTGCCGTTCTTCGCGCCCGCGCTCGCGGGCATTCGCTTCGCCGGTTTCAGCCTGCCGTTCTATGTCGGTGCGCAGGGCGCGATTCTCGTGTATCTCGTGCTGATCGTCGTCTACATCGGCTTGATGCAACGCGCGGACCGCATGCTGCGGCGCGCGTACGACGAACATGCCGCGCACGCGGGCAATGCGCACCATGCTCGCTGATCCATGCTGACGCATCGACTGATTCGCGCGTACGCGCTTTACACACTCGGCTTTCTCGGGTTCGTGCTGCTGCTGTGGCGGATCGAGCGCGCGACCGGCTCCGGCGTGTGGATCGGCTATGTGTTCCTGTTCGTGCCGATCGCCGTGTATGCGGTGATCGGGCTGCTGTCGCGCACGTCCGATCTCGTCGAATACTACGTGGCCGGGCGGCGCGTCCCATCCGCGTTCAACGGGATGGCGACGGCGGCCGACTGGCTGTCGGCGGCGTCGTTCATCGGCCTTGCCGGCTCGCTCTACGCAACCGGCTACGATGCGCTCGCGTACGTGATGGGGTGGACCGGCGGGTTCTGCCTCGTTGCGTTCCTGCTTGCGCCGTACGTGCGTAAGCTCGCGCGCTACACGATTCCCGATTTCCTCGGCACGCGCTTTTCGAGCACCGCCGTGCGCGCGCTCGCGGCCGGCGCGGCGATCCTGTGCTCGTTCGTCTATCTGGTCGCGCAGATCCAGGGGATCGGGCTGATCGCGACGCGCTTCATCGGCGTCGATTTCGCGATCGGGATCTTCTGCGGGCTCGCGGGCATTCTCGTGTGTTCGTTTCTCGGCGGAATGCGCGCGGTCACGTGGACGCAGGTCGCGCAGTACATCATCCTGATCAGCGCGATCCTGATTCCCGTGTCGCTGATCGCGATGAAGAACGGGCTCGGGCCGGTGCCGCAGTTCAATTACGGCAAGCTGATGGAACGCGTGGCGGCGCGTGAGGCGCAGCTGCGCGACGCGGCCGAGGAGCAGCAGGTGCGCGATGCGTATCGCCGGCAGGCGGCGGCCGTGCAGGCGCAGCTCGATCGCTTGCCCGCATCGTATGCGGATGCACGCCGGCAACTCGTCGACCAGCTCGCGGACCTGCGGCGCCACAACGGGCCGCTGCGCGAGATCAACCAGCGCGAGCGCGAACTGGCGGACTTTCCGCGCGACCCGACGGCGGCGCGCGTGACGTGGACACAGGCACGCGACGACCTGCTGGCACGCGCCGAGCCGCCCGTGCCGATGCACGAGCCGTTTCCCGCGGCGAACGACGACGACCGCAAGCCGCGCGAGCGGAATTTCCTTGCGTTGTTGCTGTGCCTGTCGCTCGGCACCGCGAGCCTGCCGCACATCCTCACGCGCTACAACACGACGACGTCGGTCGCATCCGCGCGGCGCTCGGTCGGCTGGACGCTGTTCTTCATCGCGCTGTTCTACCTGAGCGTGCCGGTGCTCGCGGTGATGATCAAGTACGAGATTCTGACCAACCTCGTCGGGCGGCCGACCGCTGAATTGCCCGCGTGGGTCACGCAGTGGCATCACTTCGAGCCGGACCTGATCAGCGTCGTCGAGGTGGTTCGCGACGGCATCGTGCACTGGTCCGAGATCCAGATGCAGCCGGACATGGTCGTGCTCGCCGCGCCGGAGATCGCAGGGTTGCCGTATGTCGTGTCGGGGCTGATCGCGGCCGGTGCGCTGGCTGCCGCGCTGTCGACCGCGGACGGGTTGCTGCTGACGATCGCGAATGCGTTGTCGCACGACGTCTATTACTGCATGGTCGCGCCGGATGCGTCGAGCCAGCGGCGCGTGACGATCTCGAAGGTCTTGCTGCTCGGTGTCGCGCTGTTCGCGTCGTATGTCGCGTCGCTCAATACCGGGAAGATCCTGTTTCTGGTCGGGGCGGCGTTTTCGCTCGCGGCGTCGAGTTTCTTTCCGGTGCTCGTGCTTGGGGTGTTCTGGAAACGCACGACGACGCGCGGTGCGATCGCCGGGATGGTGACGGGGCTCGCGGTGTGCGTGTACTACATCGTGTCGACTTATCCGTACTTCACGCAGCTCACCGGATTCGCCGGGCAGACGTGGTTCGGGATCGAGCCGATCAGTTCAGGCGTGTTCGGCGTGCCGGCGGGGTTCGCGGTGGCGATCGCAGTCAGCCTGTTAGATCGGCAGCCGGATGAGTATACGCGGGCGTTGGTGGATTACATTCGGCATCCGTGACGCGAAGGCGCTGGATGGGGGGCATCGTGGCGGGAAAAAGAAAGCCCCTTGATTTCTCAGGGGAATCAAGGGGCTTCCTGCGTTCTGGCGGAGAGAGGGGGATTCGAACCCCCGATAGGCGATTAACCTATACACGCTTTCCAGGCGTGCGACTTAAACCACTCATCCATCTCTCCGGAAGACCGAAAGTATAGCAAACTCTGGCGGCCTCCCGCCACTCTCTTTGGCGAGCCACTGAAATTAACCGGGAAGCCGCCTCCCGCGGCTCGCGCGGCGGCCCTGCGTCGTCCGAATGCAGCCGCCGCGGAAGAGCCGTGCCCTCAACTCACGCCCGCGCCCGCACGCACGGCGTCCCGACTCTGCTATCTTCCCGGGCATCTCACCGCTTTCCCCGCCTCTCCATGACCGACCGCATCGTTGCCGCATTCGATTTCGACGGCACCATCACGACCACCGACAGCTTCCGTCATTTCGTCCGCTACGCGGTCGGCACGCCGCGTTTCGCATGGGCCGGGCTGCGCGCGCTGCCGTGGATCGTCGCGATGAAGGCGGGCCTCTTGTCGCGCGGCGATGCGAAGGCGAAGTTCGCTTGGTTCGCGTTCGGGCCGATCCGCGAGGACGCGCTCGACGCGCTCGCGCGCCGCTTCGTCGATGGTTATCTGCCGAACCTCGTGCGTCCGGACATGCTGGAACGGGTGCGCGAGCATCAGGCGCGCGGGCATGAAGTGGTGCTGGTCAGCGCGTCGCCGTCGCTGTATCTGGAGAAGTGGGCGAAGACGGTCGGCATCGGCACGGTGCTCGCGACGCGCCTCGCGTTCGAGCGCGGCGCGTTTGCCGGGCGGCTGAACGGCGAGAACTGCTGGGGCCCGCAGAAGGTCGTGCGCTTGCGCGGCTGGTGGGGAAATCAGCCGCCCGCGAAGCTGTTCGCGTACGGCGACAGCCGCGGCGACAAGGAAATGGCCGAACTCGCGAATCGGGCATGGATCCGCGGGCAGGGACCGATGCCGGCGATCGGCGCTGAAGGACTGACCGACTGACCAGCTAATCGACTGACCGACTGACCGACTGACGGGACCCGCGCGGAGAGCCGCGCCGCCCGCCGTTACGCGTCGGCGCGCTGCGCGCCGCGCGCACCGCGAATCGGACGATACGCGCCCCAGCGATTGGCGCGCCTGAACGTGCCGACATCGTTGAACCGCACGCCGACTTCACGCAGCGCCGCATGCGCGGTGCGCGCGGTCAGCTGCCGGATGTAGAACGGATCGCGCACCACGAAGTGATGGATCGCGTGCGTGCTGCCGAAGTTGAAGCAGAACAGCTGGAACGGCAGCATCCACCACGGGTTGAGCACCTGGGTCTGCTGGATCACGTTGCGCGAATCGATGTCGCCGAAATAATGCATGTTCGAGCTGACGAAGTTGATGCAGAAGCTGCGCACGAAGTTCGGCCCGAGCCACACGACCGCGAGGAAATCGACGACGCTCATCACGCGCTCGACGACGGCCGGCACGGTCACCGCGTAGCCGAACGCATGCAGCGCGAACAGGCCGGCGTGATACACGATGAACGCGTGCCACAGCGCGTAGTACGCGTGACCGACCGGCATGTAGGACGATACCTGCTCGATGCGCAACTGCGCGCGCTCGGCCGCATCCTGCACCGGCTGCGCGGCCACGTACTGCTTGACCTTGCGGCGCATCGCATCCGGCCGCAGCACGACGGCGACCATGCCGTCCGCGATCATCAGCAGGCGCTTCACGCCCCAGCGTTCGCCGTTGGTGATGCCGAATTCCTCGAGATCCGATTCGCCGCCCGATACCTTGTGGTGATGCAGGTGCATGCGCCGGCGCGTCCACGGGTTGATCGTGCCCGGCCGCGTGAGCCAGCACAGCGCCATCATCAGGTGATAGGCCCACGGCGTCTTCTTGAAGTACATCAGGTGGATCAGGTCGTGCTCGAGTTCGTGGATCAGCGACGTGACGAACGCGGCGAGCGGCAACGCGACGTACCACGCGATCGCGCCGCGCGCATACAGCCACGCGATCGCGAGCATCGCGCCCACCGACACGGCCATCACGGTCGCGCCGACGAGGTTCTGGTTGTCGAGCAGCGGAAAGCGCGCGCGGATCGCGTCGCTCGCGGCGTTGACCTCGCGGCGGACATACGCGACCTTGTCGGCGTCGTGGCGAAAGACGGTTCGTGCGGGTTGGCTCATCGACCGGAATCCGTGCGGAAAGAGTGGGGCGCAATGCCGATGTGACAAGCATAGGCGCGCCCCGGAGCGCACGCGAGGGCCGCCGGTGCCAATGATGGTGTCATTTCGGGTCACGGTGGCCGGTGCACGGGCGTGCGATGCCGCATCGGGCGGCTAGAATGCCGCTGCGGTGTCATTACGGGCCAGCAGCGCTACAATCCGCCGAAACCGCTCCGGAGTCCGCCGCATGGCCCTGTCCGCCCCGGATGCCGCGCGCCAGCTGAACAAGGCGACGGTATCGTCCGCGTATGCGCTGTTCATGCTGATGCTCGCCGAGGAGCGTGGCATCGATGGCGGCCGGATTCTCGCCGGCTCGGGCGTCGAGCGCGAGCGGCTCGCGCAGCCCGACGCACGCATCACGCCGCAGCAGCAGGCGGCGATCGTCTTCAACCTGCTCGAGGCGACGGACGATCCGTCGATCGCGATCGAGATCGGCCTGCGCAGCAGCCTCACGAAATCGGGGCTGATCGGCTTCGGGCTGATGAGTTGCGCAACGCTCGGCGAGGCGATCGCGCTCGGCATCCGCTACCTGCCGACGCGCGTGCCGTTCTTTTCGGTGCGGCTCGCTGAGCTCGACGGGATCGTCGACATCGACGTGCTCGAGGCGTTTCCGCTCGGCCGGTTGCGCCAGTTCGCGGTGGAGAACTTCCTGGTCGAGACGGCGGTCCTGTTCAACTCGCTGCTCGATCCCGCGCCGGGGCGCACGCTGCAGTCGCGTGCGGAGCTGCATTTCGAATGGCCCGAGCCGCCGTGGTTCGAGCGCTATCGCGCGCGGCTGCCACGCTGTCATTTCGACGCGAGCGCGAACCGTATCCGCTGCGACGCCGCGCTGCTCGACGAGCCGATCGGCACCGCGAACGCGCAGACCGCGCAGATGATTGTCCAGCAATGCGAGGCCGAACTCGCGCGGCTCGGCTATGCGGAAAGCATCGTCGAGCGCGTGCGCAACCTGCTGATCTGCGGCGAGACCGGTTATCCGTCGGTGGACGAAATCGCGCGCGAACTGCATGTGTCAGCGCGCACGCTCAAACGCAAGCTCGCGGAATTCGGTGCGACCTATTCGGCGCTGCTCGACGAGATCCGGCTGCGCGATGCGCTCCGGCTGCTCGAGGGCACGCGCCTGCCGGTCGACGAGATCGCGGCGCGGGTCGGCTATACCGACCGCGCGAATTTCACGCGTGCGTTCAAGCGCTGGACCGGCGTCGCGCCGAGCGAGCGGCGCTGACGCCGCGCCGGGCGGCGCGGGCCGGTGCCGGTCGTGCGCCCGGCGTCGATGAATCGATCATTGGATCCATCGGTCGATGGCCCCGTCAGACGATCGCCACCCAGTTCGCCCCGCGGCCGCCCGGCACGCGTGCGTGCAACGCCAGCGTGCCGTCGTCCGGCGCGATCGCGTACACCGACACGTATTCCGACTGCTCGCCGCATGCGACGAGCCAGCGTCCCGACGGATCGATCGCGAAGCCGCGCGGCTGCGTTTCGGTGGCCGTCGCGTGTACGGGGTCGAAGGCGCCGTCCGCATCGCGGCGATAGCAGAGCAACTGGCTCGACGTGCGTTCGCTCACATACGCGAAGCGCTCGTCGGGCGTCAGGTGGAGATCGGCAGCCCACACGGCGGGCCCGGTCGGCGCGGGCGGGCGCGCATGGCCTTGCGCGAGGCCGGCGACGGCCGGGTGGCGCGCGCTGACCCGTGCGTCGCCGAGGCGGCCGCTGTCGGCGTCGCGCGCGAAGGTCGCGAGCGTGGCCTGGAATTCGCCGACCGCGACCAGCATCCGGCCGTCGCGCGCGAAGCGCAGGTGGCGCGGCCCGAAGCCGCCCGGCACGCGCGTTTCGCCGTGCTCGACCGCACGCAGGCCGCCGGCATCCTCGATCAGCGCGAACGTGAAGATCCGGTCCGAGCCGAGCGAGCTCACGTACGCGAAGCGGTTGTCCGGCGACACGACGACCGCATGTGCGTTCGCGATGCCGTGCGCGACCTGCAGCGCTGCGCCGTCGCCGTCGCGCACGCGCGCGGCGTCGTAGAGGCTCAACGAATGGCCGCCGTACGACGCGCCGAGCAGCCAGCGGCCGCTGCGGTCGAGCGACAGGTAGGCGAGGCTCGCGTCGATCGCGGTCGCGCCGATGCGGGCGAGCGCGCCGGTGGCTGCGGCGACGCGGAATGCGACGATCGTCGGCTGCTCGCCGCGCGTCGCGACGTACAGCCGCGCGCGATCGGGCTGCACCGCGACCGGCATCGCGACGTCGCCGGCCGGGTAGCGGGCGAGCGGCGCGAGCGTGCCGTCGGACGTGAGCGAGAACGTGGCGAGGTCGCCGTCGACGGCATTCGGGACGACGACGGTCAGGCGGTCAGTGTTCGGCATGGCGGAGCATTGCGGTGTGCGTGAAGGACTCGTCGGTCGGCAGGCCGCGCGGCGGATCGCTGCGCGGCGCGTGCGCGCGAACGGCGCGGCGACCGTGGCGACTAGGAACGCGATCGCGAGCGCATCCCGGCCGCCCGCGATCGAACCCGTATGTTGCTTCAGATAGCCGAAGGCCGTCGGCAGCGGTCGATATCGTTCGCGATGAACATGATCGGCACGAGCGGCGGCACGTGCCATTTCACTTTCGAGGTGGCGGATGCGAGCGGGGCGCGGCCGGGCAGGGCGGGCGAGGTCAAGGGAGTCTCCGGGCGGGCGGCGAACGGGGCAGCGGCCCGCGTTCGCGTCGGGTGGGGATCTAGGTAGTATGTTGTCGTATGACATGCTACGCCTAAGATCCTGATATGACGTCGCGGGTTTACCCGGAATATATCCGAATATCGGGAAATGCCGGGAGGTTGTCTCCGTGCGCAATCACATCTGATGACGGATGACATGAGTGGGCAGGCGTGCCGTTCGGTCCTGCCCTGCGGCGCCCTTCGCCCCGGCAACCTGCCGGCTTCTTACGCGGCCCGCTATGCCATCGACACGACGCTGTTCAGCAGCATCTTCACGAGCACGGCCTGCCGCGTCGCGCCCGTCTTCGCGAAGATTCCGCGCAGATGCGCACGGGCGGTGTTCTTCGTGATGCCGGTCGCTGCGGCCGCTTCGTCGAGCGTCAGGCCGTCGACGAGCAGCAGCGCGATCTCGGTTTCCATCGGCGTGAGGCGGAACAGCCGGTGCAGCATGTCGCGCGAGGTCTGCGGCGACGACGCCGGATCGCGGACGAACACCGCGACGGCCGGCCGGTGCTGGCGGTCCTCCGCGCCGTGAAAGGGCGCGAGCGGGCGCAGCAGCACGTTCAACGGCATCGCGCCGCCGGGGCGCGACAGCGTGGTGGCCTCGATGCGGCCGAGCGCACCCGCGCGGAAATGCTCGAGCGCGGCCTGCAGCGCCTTCTGCAGCCGGCGCTCGTCGAGCGGGCACGATGCATGGAGCCGCTCCTGGCGCAGGCACAGGCCGTCCTGCTGCTCGAACAGCCGCTCGGCGATGCGGTTGTGCTTGATCACGCGACCGTCCTCGTCGAGGATCGCGGTGCCGACGTCGAGCCGGTCGACCGTGCCCGCGTACAGCGCGCGTTCGGCGTCGAGCACGTCGAGCGCCGCGTGCAGCTCGACCGCGCGCTGCAGGTGCGGCAGCAGCGTCGCGACCTGCGCGCGTTCGGCCGCGTCGAAGTCGCGCGCATGATGCGGGCGGCTCACGAAGAACGCGCACTCGACGCCGCGCTCGCCGCGCAGATTCGCGCCGAGGATGAAGCGCAGGTCGAGCGGCTGCAGGTATTGCCGGTAGAAATCGTGCGCGCACCAGCGCGTCGCGCCGAACAGCGTGTCGGCCGTGAACACCTGGCCGGGCGGGTGGTCGAGAAACGGGCACAGCGCGTAGAACTCTTCGCTGTACGATGGTTCGCCGGGCAGCAGCGGGCCGTGGGTCGATGCGTTGATGATGAGCCCGCGCCGCGTGCCGCGCGGGCTGCGCAGCACGAGCGTCGTGAAGCTCGCGTCGAGCCGCACGCGCATCGCTTCGAGAAAGCCCGCCCAAGGCGTCGTCTCGGACGGGCCCTGATAGACGAGCCCGAGCCACGCGCCGAGTTCGCGGGCCGTCCATGCCGCGTCGTCGAAGCTGTCGTGTGCGGCCGTGTCGCCGGGCGCCAGCGCGATCCGCATGCTCGTGTTCTCCTGGGTCGGGGTGAATGCTCCCGAGCCAGCATACCGACCGGCCAGCCGCCCGCGTCATCCGAACGGAGTAGACGACGCGGGCCGTGCCGGAGCGACGCAGCGTGCGTAGCCCCCGGCGCCGCTTACGCGGTGCGTTCGCGCAGCAGGTACGCGACGATGCGTTCCGCCGCGGCCTCCGGCGACTCGGCCACCGTATCGATGCGCAGTTCCGGCTGCGCCGGCGGCTCGTACGGCGAGTCGATTCCCGTGAAGTGCTTCAGTTCGCCCTTGCGCGCCTTCTTGTACAGCCCCTTCGGATCGCGTTCCTCGGCGACCGCGAGCGGCGTGTCGACGAACACTTCGACGAACTCGTCGGGACGAACCAGCGCGCGCGCCATGTCGCGTTCCGCGCGGAACGGCGAGATGAACGACACGAGCGTGATGAGCCCGGCATCGAGCATCAGCCGCGCGACTTCGGCCACGCGCCGGATGTTCTCCACGCGATCGGCCTCGGTGAAGCCGAGATCGCGGTTCAGGCCGTGCCGCACGTTGTCGCCGTCGAGCAGGTACGTGTGCTTGCCGAGCGCATGCAGGCGCCGCTCGACGAGGTTCGCGATCGTCGACTTGCCCGCGCCCGACAGCCCGGTCAGCCATACGATGCGCGGCGTCTGCGCCTTCTGCACCGCGCGCGCGTCGCGGTCGACGTCGACGGCCTGCCAGTGCACGTTGTGCGCGCGGCGCAGCGCGAAGTGCAGCATCCCGGCGCCGACCGTGTCGTTGGTGAAGCGGTCGATCACGATGAAGCCGCCGGTGTGGCGATTCAGGTCGTACGGATCGAACGCGACGGGCCGGTCGAAGCTCAGGTTGCACACGCCGATCTCGTTCAGCGCGAGCGTGCGCGCGGCGAGATGCTCGCGCGTGTTCACGTCGATCTTGTACTTCGGCGTCGCGCAGGTCGCGCCGACCGTCTGCGTGCCGAGCTTCACGAGATACGGCCGGCCCGGCAGCAGCGGTTCGTCGTGCATCCACACGAGCGTCGCCTCGAACTGGTCGGCGACTTCCGGCGGCGCGTCGGCGCGCGCGAGCATGTCGCCGCGGCTCACGTCGATCTCGTCGGCGAGCGTGAGCGTCACCGCTTCGCCGGCGCGCGCGACATCGGCTTCGCCGGCCGGCGTGATCACCGACGCAACGCGGCTCTCCTTGCCGGACGGCAGCACGCGCACGCGTTCGCCGACGCGCACTTCGCCCGATGCGATGCTGCCGGCATAACCGCGGAAGTTCAGGTGCGGACGGTTGACCCATTGCACGGGCAGGCGGAACGGTTCGTCGCGCGTCACGCGCTCGACGAGCGGCAGCGTGTCGAGATGCCGCATCAGCGACGGGCCCGCGTACCACGGCATCCGAGCGCTCGATGTGATCACGTTGTCGCCGCGCAGCGCGGACATCGGAATGCTGACGATTTCGTCGAGGCCGAGTTCGGCCGCGAACGCGCGGTAGTCGGCGTCGATACGCTCGAACACGGCGCGGTCGTAGTCGACCAGGTCCATCTTGTTGATTGCGAGCACGACGCGCTTGATGCCGATCAGCGCGACGAGATGGCTGTGGCGGCGCGTTTGCGTGAGCACGCCCTTGCGCGCGTCGATCAGGATCACCGCGAAATCGGCGGTCGACGCGCCAGTGATCATGTTGCGCGTGTACTGCTCATGGCCGGGCGTATCGGCGACGATGAACTTGCGTCGCGCGGTCGCGAAGAAGCGGTACGCGACGTCGATCGTGATGCCCTGTTCGCGCTCGGCCGACAGGCCGTCGACGAGCAGCGCGAAATCGAGTTCGCCGCCTTGCGTGCCGACCTTCTTCGAATCGGCTTCGAGCTGGGTCAACTGATCGTCGAACAGCAGGTTCGATTCGTAGAGCAGGCGGCCGATCAGCGTGCTCTTGCCGTCGTCGACGCTGCCGCACGTGATGAAGCGCAGCAGGTCCGTCGTTTGCGCATCGTCGGCGTGAGTGTCGGGCGTCGCGGATGTCGCGTGTGCGCGCGTGTCGCGCGCCGTGAGAACGTGTGCCATCAGAAATATCCCTCCTGTTTCTTCTTTTCCATCGAACCGGCCGAATCGCTGTCGATCAGTCGTCCCTGGCGCTCGGACGTGCGCGTGTCGCGCATCTCCTGCAGGATGTCGTCGAGCGAGCTCGCATCGCTGTCGATCGCGCCCGTCAGCGGATAGCAGCCGAGCGTGCGAAAGCGCACCTTGCGCGTCTGCGGCACTTCGCCGTCGCGCAGCGGCAGGCGTTCGTCGTCGACCATGATCAGCGCGCCGTCGCGCTCGACCACCGGCCGCTCCTTCGCGTAGTAGAGCGGAACGATCGGAATGTCGTGCAGCCGGATGTATTGCCAGATGTCGAGCTCGGTCCAGTTGGAAATCGGGAACACGCGCAGGCTTTCGCCGCGGCGCTTGCGCGCGTTGTACAGCGACCAGAGTTCGGGACGCTGGCGCTTCGGATCCCAGCGGTGCTGCTCCGAGCGCAGCGACACGATGCGCTCCTTCGCGCGCGATTTCTCCTCGTCGCGGCGCGCGCCGCCGAACGCGGCGTCGAAACCGTAGTGGTCGAGCGCCTGCTTGAGCCCCTGCGTTTTCCATACGTCGGTGTGCACGGCCGAGCCGTGCGTGAACGGATTGATGTCGTTCGCGACGCCGTCGGGGTTCACGTGCACGCGCAGGTCGAGTCCGAGGCGCGCGGCCGTCTCGTCGCGAAACGCGATCATCTCGCGGAACTTCCACGTCGTATCGACGTGCAGCAGCGGAAAGGGCGGCTTCGCCGGGTAGAAGGCCTTCATCGCGAGATGCAGCATGACCGAGCTGTCCTTGCCGATCGAATAGAGCATCACCGGGTTTTCGCTTTCCGCGACCACCTCGCGCATGATGTGGATGCTTTCGGCCTCCAGTCGCTCCAAGTGGGTCAACATCGTTCGTCTCCTTGTTGCATGCCGGCGCCGCGCGACATGTGCGGCGTTTCGTGCATGACGCCAACGGTATCGAGCGAGGGCGGTGCCGTTCTTCGTCCGGGTGGACTAACACGCGGCGCGGCGGGCAGCGGATCTTTCCTTAGTCCACCCGGACGAAGTGGCGCGCGAGGCGCTCGCTTAAGGTGAGCGCTCGACCATCGGCGGAGACGACACATGACGGACGACACACGCGCCACGCAATTGCTTTCGGGCCAGACCTGGGCCGATTTCTGCGACACCCTGAAACGCAGCGGCGAGCAGATCCTGCGCGCCGAGGCGCCGGACGATCCGCTCACGCGCGCGGAAGGATTCCGCTACCTGAGCCGGCTGATGCGCATCGCGCTCGAAATGCACGTCGAGTTCGCGGACGGCGCGTGGCCCGGCTTCTTCTCGCCGTCGCACGAGACCGCGAAGATCGGCGCCGACAATCCCGACAACCTGTACCAGTACGCGCGCCTCGACGGCCGCTGCGAATATCGTGTGACGGGGCGGCGCGGCACGGTCGCATACCTGAGCTTCGGCACGCAGAAGGGCGGTTACGAGACGGACGGCAAGATGCTGCAGACCGGGTTTCTCGACGCGAAGCAGCTCGAGCTCGCGCCGGACGGCAGCTTCGAGATCGTGCTGAGCGAAACGCCGCGCGCGGGCAACTGGGTGCGCATGGAGCCGGGCACGAACGCGCTGCTGGTGCGTCAGACTTTCCTCGACCGGCGCGCGGAGACGCCCGCGCAATTGAAGATCGAACGCATCGGCGCGCACGATCGCCCGGCGCCGCTCGATCCGCTCGTGCTGCAGGGCGGCCTCACGCGCGCCGCACAGTTCGTCGAGCAGACGGCGAAGCTGTTCGCCGACTGGGCCGCGAGCTACGGCTCGCACGTAAACGCGCTGCCGCCTGCGGACCAGGCGCTGTGCCAGTCGGTCGGTGGCGATCCGAACATCTACTACTACCACTCGTGCTGGTCGCTCGCCGACGACGAGGCGCTGGTGATCGTCGTCGACACCGTGCCCGACTGCGATTTCTGGAACGTGCAGATCAACAATTACTGGATGGAGTCGCTCGACTATCGGCACTTCGACATCTGCGTGAACAAGCACAGCGCGCGGCTGAATGCGGATGGCGGCGTGACGGTGGTGGTCGCCGCGTCGCGGCCGGTTGGCGCGAACTGGCTCGATACGGCCGGGCATCGCACCGGCACGATCTGCTGGCGCTGGGTCGGCGCCGCGCAGCCGGTGCATCCGCGCACGCGCGTCGTCAAGCTGGCCGCGCTGAAGGAGGCCGCATGAACGCGCCGCTCGACCCGATCCGCACCCAGCTCGACGCCGACGCGCTGATCGCCGAGGCCGTGTCGCGCACGGGCGGCCTCACCGCGTTCGGCGACGGCCCGTATCGCGAGGCGCTCGACGTGATGTGCGCATCGCTGATCGACGAAGCGAAGCTGTCGGCGCGCGGTGTGGCGATGATGCGCGAGAAACTCGTCGGCCAGCTCGTGAACCGGCTCGTTATCGAGGATTACTTCGGCCGTCATCCGGAGATCGCCGACATCGAGATCGACGATCCGCTCGTGATCGTCGGGCTGCCGCGCACCGGCACGACGCTGCTGCAGCGGCTGCTCGCGGTCGATCCGCGCTTTTATTCGGCCGCGTGGTGGGAAACGCGCTATCCGGCGCCGCTCGCCGGCGAGACGCTCGACGCGCCGAGCGTGCGCATCGCGCGCGCGCAGGCCGAGGTCGCGACGATGATCGACTGCATTCCGCAGATCCTCGCGATCCATCCGCTCGACGCGATGCTCGCCGACGAGGAGTTCATGCTGATGGAGCATTCGTTCGTGTGCGCGATGGATTCGTACGCGAACGTGCCGGGCTATACGGCGTGGCTCGCGAAGCAGGACCTGACGCCGGTCTATACGTACCTGAAGCGGATGCTGCAGTTCCTGCAGTGGCAGAAGGCGCAACGCGGCGTCGCAGCGGCCGCGCGCTGGCTGCTGAAGACGCCGCAGCATCTGCATGCGCTCGACGTGCTGTGCCGCGTGTTTCCGCGGGCACAGGTCGTGCTCACGCATCGCGACCCGGAGCAGACGATTCCGTCGATGGCGAGCATGGCGCACACGCTGTGGCAGATGTATGCGGACGACCCCGATCCGCGCACGGTAGGCGCGCAGTGGAACGCCGGCATGGCGCGCGCGATCGGCGCGGCGATGACGGCGCGCGACGCGCTGCCGGCCGAGCGCTTTCTCGACGTGCGTTTCGAGGACACGGTGTCGGATCCGCTCGGCGTGACCGAAGCCGTGTATCGCTTCGCGGGCATGTCGCTCGATGCGCCGCAGCGCGCGGCGATGACGGCCTGGATGGCGCGCAACGGCCGCGACAAGCGCGCCGCGCACGATTACTCGATCGCGCGCTTCGGCTTCACCGATGCGCAACTGGCGCACGACTTCGCCGCGTATCGCGCGCGGCACTTGCGGGCGGCCGGCTGACGGCGCGCCCGCGAGACGAACGACAACCAGGAGACAACCCATGTTGCTGAAGGACAAGATCGTCGTGATTTCAGGGATCGGGCCGGGGCTCGGTGTGAAGCTCGCCGTCGAGGCGGCACGCGAGGGCGCGCGCGGCGTGGTCGTCGCGGCACGCACGATGGACAAGCTCGACGACGCGGAAGCACGGATCCGCGCACTCGGCGTCGCGTGCGACGTGCTGAAGGTACGCACCGACATCGCCGAGCGCGCGCAGTGCCGGCAGCTCGCGACGCAGGCGGTCGAGCGCTTCGGCCGGATCGACGCGCTCGTGAACAGCGCGTTCGCGCACGGCACGTTCCCGGAGCCGGTCGAGGAAGCCGATCTCGACGGCTGGCGCGCGGTGTTCGACACCAACGTGTTCGGCACGATGACGCTCACGCAGGAAATCGTGCCGCACATGAAGCGGCAGAAGCGCGGCGCGATCGTGATGATCAACACGCAGGCGACCCGCAAGCCGTTTGCAGGGGAAGCGGGCTACGCTGTATCGAAGGGCGCGCTCGCGGTTGCGGCAAAATACCTGGCGCGCGAGCTTGGCGTGCACGGAATCCGCGCGAACAGCATCCACATGGGCTGGATGTGGGGCGTGCCGACGCAGACGTATTTCCGGCAGGCGGCCGCCGAGTACGGCACGACGGAGGAGGCGATCATCGCGCCGATCGCGTCGAACATCGCGCTCGCGAAGCTGCCGACCGATGACGACTGCGCGCGCGCGGCGCTGTTCCTCGCGTCGGATTACGCGAACGCGGTGACCGGCGCGACGCTCGACGCGAACGGCGGCGATTTCATGCCCTGAGGACGGAGCAACGGATCATGCAGGAACGACAACAGGAACAGGGGCGGCATTTCTTCGCGTTCAACGGCGATGCGGACGGCCTCTGCGCGCTGCAGCAGCTGCGGCTCGCGGAGGGCGAACGCGGCACGCTCGTGACCGGCGTGAAGCGCGACATCAGGCTGCTCGAGCGCATCGACGCGCGGGCCGGCGACCGCGTGACCGTGCTCGACGTGTCGCACGACCAGAACCGCGACGCATGCGCGCGGCTGCTGCGCGACGGCGCCGCGGTTCGCTACTTCGACCATCACTTCGCGGGCGAGCTGCCCGGCGATCCGCGTTTCGACGCGTATATCGACACGGCCGCCGACGTCTGCACGAGCGCGCTCGTGAACCGCCGTCTCGGCGGCCGGCATGTGCGCTGGGCGATCGTCGCGGCGTTCGGCGACGAACTGCCGGCGCTCGGCGACGCGCTCGCGCGCGCATACGGGATCGACGCAGCCGAACGCGGCACGCTGGCCGAACTCGGCCTCTACCTGAACTACAACGCCTACGGCGAATGCGTCGGCGACCTGCATTTCGATCCGGCGGTGCTGGCCGACGCGATGCTGCCATGCGTCGATCCGCTCGACTTCGTGCGCGACACGCCGGTGTTCGCCGCGTTGCGCGACGGCTATCGCGACGACATGGCGCTCGCGGGCGCACTCGCGCCGTTGCGCGACGTGCCGGGCGCGACGCTGATCAGGATGCCGGATCATCCGTGGGCGCGGCGCGCGACGGGGATGCTCGCGAACGAGCGGATGCGCAATGCGCCGCATGCGGCGCTCGCGGTGCTGTCGCCGCGCGCGCAGGGCGGGTTCGTGGTCAGCGTGCGCGTGCCGGACGGCCGGGCGCTCGGCGCGGACGAATTCTGCCGCGGCTTCCCGACCGGTGGCGGGCGCAAGCGCGCGGGCGGCATCAATCATCTGCCGGAAACCGAATTCGACGCGTTCGCCGCGCGCTTCGAAGCGGCGTTCCGTCTCGACTGACCCGAGGGCCTGCGACACGCGCGCCGTGCAACGATGCCACGGCGCGCGCGTCGTGCGACGTGTCGCTGTTCAGCCGGTCGCGTTCGCAAGCACGGCCGGCACGTTGTGGCCGTAGCAGCGTTCCTCGACGCGCTCGGCGATGCGCCAGCCCTGCGCGGTGCGCACGAACCGGTCGACGTACCACAGCCCGAGAAACATCACCTGCGTGCCGCCGTCCGGCAGCGCGACTTCCATCGGATTGAAACAGATCGTGCGGCCGCGCGCGGTGTCGCCGTCGAGCGTGATCGACAGGTTGCCGACCATGTGCTGGTACTGCGGGAACTGCGGCAGCACGGCGCGCAGCCAAGCCTTGATGTCCGGATACGTGCCGGCGATGCCGCCCATCGCGCGATAGTCGATCGTCGCGTCGCGCATGAACACGGTATCGAGCGCGTCGAAGTCGCGCGCATCGATCGCGCTCGAGTACGCGACGATCAGCTCGCGGATGTCGTGATGATCGGAGAGGGTCTGCAGGTCTGGCATCGGTTGCGCTCCGTCACGCGCTTTTGCGCCGGCGGGCCGCATGCAGCGCTTCCGCGCGCTGCTTCACGTCGCGCGCGCACTGGTCGAACCCCTGTTTCACCCAGCCGCCGTGCTCGCGCATGATCGTTTCCGCGTTGAGGCCGAGGAACTGGTCCGTCGTGAAGTAGCGGCAGCGCTCGGCGCCGTCGGCTTCGACGTACTGGTCGCGGCGCGCGGCGTCCTTGTTGTCGTCGGTCGGGCGCTGCTCCCACGACAGCAGGCGCTCGGGCTCGTATGCGACGAGGATTTCGTTGACGGGAATCACCGTCTCCGTGCCGGGAATGCGCACCTGCATGTGCACGAAGTCGCCGATCCGGCCGGTCGTCTCGAGGCCGACGCAGAACGTGTTCCATTCGCCGTAGCGCGGGAAGTCGGTCAGCACTTCCCAGACGACGGCAGCGGGGGCGTCGATCGCGACGGTGATCGAGGTGACGAGATTGGCTGGTTTGGTCATGGCGGGTATCGAATGTGAGTGAGGGAGCGGAGGGGGCCGCGGCTGCGCCCGCACGGGCGGGTACGCGCCGCGACAGCCGGAACGGGTCGCGCCGGCGCCGGCGGGCATGGCGGACGCGCCGCGCAATGCATGGGGCTGAGCGGCGGCCGGCGCGCGTCGCACATCGCGGCGAACCCCACATCGAGCGTAGGCCGGTGCGTGCGGCGAAGAATCGTCGGAACGGACTAAGGCGTTTCACCGGGCCGGCGATCCGGTGTCGGCGTCGGTACGCGACGCACGCGCGCGGTACGCCGTGCGGTTCGAACGTCGACATCGCGCGAACCTGCCGCGACAATACCGGTCACTCTTCAGTTTCCTGCTCGAGGTGCCCGTGCCAGCGAAGTCGACCATTGCTCCTGCCATCGTGTGGTTCCGCGACGATCTGCGCGTGACCGACCAGCCCGCGCTGACGCGCGCGGTTGCGTCGGGCCGGCCGCTCGTATGCGTGTACGTCGACGACACGGGCGAAGGCGCGGGGCGCGCGCTCGGCGGGGCGGCGCGCTGGTGGCTGCATGGGTCGCTCGCCGGACTCGATGCGGCGCTCGCGCGTCATGGCGGACGCCTGCTGCTGTTGCGCGGCGATGCGCCGCGCGAGATCGAACGCGTCGCGCAGGACACGGGCGCGGCAGCGGTGTACTGGAACCGCCGCTATGCGCAGCCGCAGCGCGATGCCGATGCGGCGTTGAAGGCGTCGCTGAAGGCGCGCGGCGTCGAGGTCGAGAGCAGCAACGGCAGCCTGCTGAACGAACCGTGGGACGTGCTGACGGGCGCCGGCACGCCGTTCCAGGTGTTTACCGCGTACTGGCGCGCGGTGCGGCGCGATCGCACGGTGGCGGCGCCGCTGCCGGAGCCTGAGCGGATCGCGTTTCATCCGTGGCCGGCCGGCGTGCGCGAACGCGCTCTGCCGCTCGACGCGCTCGGGTTGCGTCCGCACGCGCCGGACTGGGCGGGCGGCCTGCGCGACGCGTGGCCGGCACCCGACGAAGCCGGCGCACAGGCGCGGCTCGATACGTTTTCCGTCGAGTCGCTGACCGGCTATGCCGATACGCGCGACCGGCCCGACCGGTCGGCGACGAGCCGGCTATCGCCGTGCCTGCGCTTCGGCAACCTGTCGCCGCGACAGGTGTGGCATGCGGTGCAGGGTGCGGCACAGGCGGGCGGTGCGGCCTGCGCGGCCGGCGCCGAGAAGTTCCTGAGCGAACTCGGCTGGCGCGAATTCAGCCATGTGCTGCTGTATTACTTTCCGGCGCTCGCGACCGACAACTTCCGGGCGCAGTTCGACGCGATGCCGTGGCGCGACGATCCTGCCGCGCTGCGCGCGTGGCAGCGCGGGCTGACCGGTTACCCGCTCGTCGATGCGGGGATGCGCGAGCTGTGGACGACCGGCTGGATGCACAACCGCGTGCGGATGGTCGTCGCATCGTTTCTCGTCAAGCATCTGCTGATCGACTGGCGGGCCGGCGAGCGCTGGTTCCACGACACGCTCGTCGACGCGGATGCCGCGAACAACCCGGCGAACTGGCAATGGGTGGCCGGCTGCGGCGCCGACGCCGCGCCGTATTTCCGCATCTTCAATCCGGTGACGCAGGGCCGGAAGTTCGACCCGCAAGGGGCGTACGTGCGCCGCTGGGTGCCGGAACTCGCGGGCCTCGACGCGGTGACGATCCACGCGCCGTGGGAGGCATCCCCGATGGAGCTTGCGGAGGCCGGCGTGCGGCTCGACGTCGACTATCCGGCGCCGATCGTCGATCACGACGGCGCGCGCCGTCGCGCGCTCGATGCGCTGGCCTCGTTGCCGAAGCGTCGCCAGGCGTGACCGGCCGTCGCTGCGCGCGGCACGGTTCGCCGCGTCAGTCGCAGAACGCCGCGTGCTCGAGCAGCGCGAGCGCGACGCCCGAATCGAAGTAGGCCGCGCCGCACCACGCGACGAACGCGAGCGCGCCGGCGGCCAGCGCCGCACGCATCACGCCCATGCGGCTTTGCCCGGCACCGGCCGCGCGATGCGCGCGTCGTCGATCGGCAGGTGCAGCAGCGCGGCCAGCACGCCGAGCGCGATCGAGCCGATCCACAGCGGCAGGTACGAATGCGTCGCGTCGTACACGAGCGCGCCGAGCCAGACGCCGAAGAAACTGCCGAGCTGGTGCCCGAAGAACACGAAGCCGAACAGCGTCGCGATGTAACGCACGCCGAACACCTGCGAGATCACGCCGTTGGTCAGCGGCACCGTGCCGAGCCACGTGAAGCCCATCACGGCCGCGAACACGTAGACGCTCGCGGGCGACAACGGCGCTGCAACGAACGCGGCCATTGCCAGCGCGCGGACGAGGTACAGCACGGACAGCACGTACTTGCGCCGCAGCAGGCCGCCGAGATGGCCGCATGCGTAGGTGCCGGCCACGTTGGTCAGCGCGATCAGCGCGAGCGCGACGCTGGCGTGGCGCGCCGGCAGGCCGTGATCGAGCAGGTAGGCGGGCAGGTGGGTCGCGATGAACGCGAGCTGGAACCCGCACGCGAAGAATCCTGCGTTCAGCAGCCAGAAGCCGCGATGCGCGAACGCTTCGCGCACCGCCGCGCCGATCGACTGGTCGGGGCCGTCCGCGCGGCTCGCGGCCTGCGCGGGCCGGTCGCGCACCAGCACGGCGAGCGGTGCGAGCAGCGCGGTGACGACGGCGAGCGCGACGAAGGCATGCTGCCAGCCGATGCCGCCGATCAGCACCTGCGCGACCGGCACCATGCAGAACTGGCCGAGCCCGCCGATCGCGCCGGCGACGCCGAGCGCCCAGCCGCGCCGGTTGGGCGGAAACAGGCGGCTTAGCGCGCCGTAGATCGACGCGAAGGCCGACCCCGACAGCGCGACGCCGATCACGAACCCCGCGCCGGCCGTGAACACGCCGGCCGACGCGGCGAACGCCATCGTGACGAGCCCGGCCGCGTACAGCAGCATGCCGGCGACGATCACGCGCACCGACCCGAAGCGGTCGGCGATCATGCCGGTGAACGGTTGCGCGATGCCCCAGATCAGGTTCTGCAGCGCGAGCGCGAGGCCGAACGCTTCGCGCGACCAGCCGTGGTCGAGCGTGACGGGGGCGAGGAACAGTCCCTGCACGTGACGGATGCCGAGCGCGGCGCCCATGATCAGGCCGCCCGCGAGCACCGGCAGCCAGCGGCGCCGGGCGTCTTGTTCGATCGGGGTCATGCGTGTCTCCGGATGGATGCGTGCGGCGCGGCGGCCGCGTTCGATCCGATTAGACGATCCGGCCGCCGGCCGCTCAAGCAATCATTCGGTCGCGTTCGCATGCGTGCGGGGAATGTGATGCGGCGCGGACGCGATGTCGGTGACGGGGGCTGCACGCGCCGGATGCGTGAAGCCGCTGCGCCGCATGCAGCCGGCGTGACAGGCGGCCGATGCAGCGGGGACGGGGCGTCGGTGCATTGCCCGTGGCGGCGTTCATGTACGTGCGCAAGACCGCGCCGGCGCCGGCTCGATGCGGAATTTCGCTCGCGGCTACCGCTGCGCCACGTCGTACGCCCGCATCGCGGCGTCGCACTCGGCCGCTTCCGCGAGGATCCAGTCGCGCACGTCGGCGACTTCGCGGCGCGGTGCCGGATCGTGCCGGAACAGCCAGTAGCCGTACGCATCCGACAACGCCTGCGAGTGCGGGCCGAGCACCGCGAGCCGGCCGTCGGCGAGCATCGGCGCGACGAGCGCGAGCCTGCCGAGCGCGACGCCCTGGCCGGCGATCGCGGCGTGGATGACCTGGTCGTACTGGTTGAAGCGCAGCACGCCCTTCGGGCGCGCGTCGCCGAGCCCGGCCGCGTGCAGGTGCGCACGCCACTGCAGTCGGGTTTGCGGCGGCCCGTCGAATTCGAGCAGTACGTGCTCGGCGATAGCGGCCGCGTCGGTGACGGGCCGGGCGGCCAGCGCGGGGTGCGCGACCGGCACGACGATCTCGTCGAACAGGTGCAGCGCGCCGGCCGGCGCGCGCTCGCGCGGGCAGTAGCGGATTCCGAGGTCGATGCCTTCCGCGCGCAAATCGAGTACCTTGTCGTTCGCGGCCACGCGCAAGTCGATGTCGGGCAGGCGCGCCTGCAGGCGCCCGAGTCTGGGCAGCAGCCACAGCGCGGTGACGCCGATGCTCGCGGTGATCGTGACGGGTTGCCGCTCGCGTGCGGCGGCGAGCGATGCGACGGTGTCCTGCAGGCTGAGCAGCGCCGCATCGGCGGCGCGGAACAGCCGCTCGCCTTCCGGCGTGAACGCGATCTTGCGATAGCCGCGCTGCAGCAGCGCGACGCCGAGATGCGCCTCGAGCGCGTGCACCTGGCGGCTGACCGCCGACTGCGTGACGCACAGGTCCTGCGCGGCGAGCGTGATGCTCATGCGGCGGCCGACGGCGACGAAGCCGCGCACGAGGTCCAGCGACGGGAGACGGACGAGCGGCGTTGACATGCGTAGGGCTCATGCGAACGGAGCAGCAAGATTGGTTGAGAACGTCCGGCGCGTCAAGTTCAATGGAGGCTGGCCGATCGGGCGGGCGCCGGGCAGGCGGTGCCGCACAGGAGACACGATGACGATTTCGAACGAAGCAGGCGGGGCCGCGTGCGCGGCGGATCAGGCAGCGGGGCGCCCGGCGGGTGCGTTGCCGCCGGAGGTCGTGACGCTGACCGCGGCCGACGGTTACGTGCTGCGCGGCTACGTGTGGCGGCATCGCGGCAGCACCGTGCGGCCCGTGACGGTCGTCAATTGCGCGACGTCGGTGCGCTGCGACTACTACTTCCGTTTCGCGGCCTGGCTGTTCGCGCGGGGGCGCGACGTGCTCGTCTACGACTATCGCGGGATCGGCGGCTCGCGCCCCGCGCGGCTCGCGAAGCTGCGCGCGAACTGGCTCGACTGGGGGCGGCTCGATTGCGAGGCCGCGCTGCAATACGCGCGCGATGCATTTCCGGGCCAGCCGCTCGACGTCGTCGCGCACAGCATCGGCGGCTGCGTGCTCGGGCTCGCGGCGTCGAACGCGTACGTGCGTCACGTGGTGACGGTGGGCGCGCAGTATGCGTACTGGCGCGACTATCGGCCGGAAGAGCGGCGGCGCATGTGGTGGAAATGGCACGTCGCGATGCCGGCGCTCGCGGCCGTGTTCGGCTACGTGCCCGCGAAGCGGCTCGGCTGGATGGAAGACACGCCGCGCGGCGTCGCGCTGTCGTGGGTGCGCGCGCAACCGCGCTTCGAGGACGCCTTCACGCACGGCCTGCTCGCCGAACCCGCGGCGAGCCGCGCCGCGCTGCCGGCCCGCTTCGCGCGGCTGCCGGCGTCGATGCTCGCGATCGGCCTCGACGACGACGGGTTCGGCACGGTCGACGCGATCGAACGGCTGGTCGGCTACTACACGGGCAGCGACGTCACGCACCTGCGGATCGCGCCGCGCGACATCGGCGTCGACGCGATAGGCCACTTCGCGTTCTTCCACAGCCGCTTCACCGACACGCTGTGGCCCGTCGCGCTGGACTGGCTGCAACACGGCGCGCTGCCGGCCGATGCGCCGGGCCGCGTCCACGCGCGCCATCCGGCGCAGCGTGCGCGGCTGGCGGGAAGCGGCGTGCCGGGTGCCGTCGCGCACGGGTGAACGCGCGCGCAACCCGGCCATCGCGTCGATGAGACGGTTGCACCGGCTGCCGCTGCTGCCGCTGCCGACGATCTCGGTCGCGATGCGTCGGTCTCCGTCCCGTACGATCGATTAACATCGAACGTTTCGTTCGCCTGGCTGCCGCGTGCCGATGTCCATTCCACCCGATTCCGAGATTGCCGACGACCTGTCCCGCGCGTGGCGCGTGCACCTGCTCGATGTGCCGCCGGCCGCGTCGCGTGCCGGCGTGCAGGTCGCGCGCGTCGATTTCGACTGGCGCGTGCCGCTCGCATCGCCCGCCTACGCCGCACTGAGCGACGCGGAGCGGGCGCGTGCCGGGCGCTATCTGCGGCACGAGGATGCGGTGCGCAGTGCCGCGACGCGCGCCGCGCTGCGCGACGTGCTCGGTGCGGCGCTCGGCGTCGCGCCGAAGGACGTCGCGATCGTCGTCGACGCATCGGGACGGCCGTCGCTGGATTCCGCGCATCGCGTGTCGCTCGATTTCAACGTGTCGCACGCGGGCGATCACGCGCTCATCGCGTGGGCGGCGACGGGGCGCGTCGGCGTCGATATCGAAAGCTGCAACCGCACGACCGACTGGCGTGCGCTGACGCGCGAAGTGTGCGCGGCCGCCGAGGCTGCGTATCTCGACGGCCTGCCGCTCGCCGCCCGCGCGGACGCGTTCATGCGCGTGTGGGCCGCGAAGGAGGCGCTGCTGAAGGCGCTCGGCACCGGCATCGTCGGCGGGCTGCGCGCGTTCGCGGTCGTGCCGCCGCGCGATGCGGCGACGCCCGCGACGACGATCGTCGAGCCGGCCGCGCCCGCCGCCGGCGTGGCCGCGTTCGACGCGGGCTGGCTCGACGCGGCGCCCGGCTACGCGGCGTGCGTCGCGTGGGCGCGCTGACCCCGTTTCAGCGCGCGACGCTCATTCGAGCGGTACGTCGTTGGGCGCCGCGTAGCGCGCCTTGATCACGTCGCTCATCGGGAACTCGAACGCGAGCCCCTTCGGCGGCACCGGCTTCATGAACCACTTGTCGTACAGCGCGTTGATCTCGCCGCTCTTCATCAGCTGCACGAGCACGCCGTCGACGAGCGCCTTGAACTGCGGATCGTCCTTGCGCAGCATGAACCCGTACGCTTCCGACGATTGCGGCGTGCCGACGATCGCCCAGTCGGCCGGCTTCGCCGCGAGCTGGCGCACGCCGGCGAGCAGCACGTCGTCCATCATGTACGCGGCCGCGCGGCCCGATTCGAGCGTGAGGCGTCCTTCGCCGTAGTCCTTCGCGCTGATGATCTGCATGTTCATCTTCTTTTCCTCGTTCATCTTGCGCAGCAGGCGTTCGGACGTCGTGCCCTGATTCGTCACGACCGTCTTGCCGGCGAGATCGGGGAAGTCGCGGATGCCCGAGTTCGTGCGCGTGAGCAGGCGCGTCGTCGCGACGAAGAAGGTGGTCGAGAACGCGACCTGCGCGTGACGCGCGGCGAGGTTGGTGGTCACCCCGCATTCGAGATCGACGGTGCCGTTCTGCACGAGCGGGATGCGGTTCTGCGACGTGACCGGGATGAAGCGCGCCTGCAGGTCGGGCTTGCCGGTGCGCGCCTTCACGGCGGCGATCACGCGGTCGCACAGGTCCTGCGAGAAGCCGATCACCTTGCCGCTCGCGTCGACATAGGAGAACGGCACCGACGTCTCGCGATGGCCGATCGAGATCAGGCCGCTTTGCCGCACCTTCTCGAGCGTGCCGGACAGCGGCTCCGCGGCGAGCGATGCGCCGCACGCGAGCGCGCACGCGGCGACGAGCAGGCCGCGGCCGAGAAGGGTGGTCAACCGGGGCGGGGTGGTCATGGCGGATCTCCGTGGGCGGATCGTAGGGAAGCGTCGATTCGTATGTTGCCAAAGACAAAATAATTGCAACATATGTTAATTGAGAAGCCTGTCGGGCCGCTCCGGCGCGCCGCGCCGGACATCAGGGAAACTCCCGAGTCGGAATTATGAAAAACAGGTTGTCTAGACAAGTCGCGGTGGCTACACTGCAATCCATCCCGAACTTGTCTAGACAGGATTGCTCACATGATTACGTTGACCCCCGGCCACCTGACCCTTCCGCAACTGCGCAAGATCGCTCGCGAATCCGTGCAGCTCAAGCTCGACCCGGCGAGCTTCGCGAAGATCGACGCGGGCGCGAAAGCCGTCGCCGACATCGCGGCGAAGGGCGAGCCCGCATACGGCATCAACACGGGTTTCGGCCGCCTGGCCAGCACGCACATCCCGCACGACCAGCTCGAGCTGCTGCAGAAGAACCTGGTGCTGTCGCATGCGGTCGGCGTGGGCGAGCCGATGGCGCGCTCGTCGGTGCGTCTCCTGATGGCACTGAAGCTGTCGAGCCTCGGCCGCGGCCACTCGGGCATCCGTCGCGAAGTGATGGACGCGCTGATCACGCTGTTCAACGCCGACGTGCTGCCGCTGATCCCGGTGAAGGGCTCGGTCGGCGCATCGGGCGACCTGGCACCCCTCGCGCACATGTCGGCCGTGCTGCTGGGCGTCGGTGAAGTGTTCATCCGCGGCGAGCGCGCCAGCGCGCTGGACGGTCTGCGCGTCGCGGGCCTCGCGCCGCTGACGCTGCAGGCGAAGGAAGGCCTGGCGCTGCTGAACGGCACGCAGGCGTCGACCGCGCTGGCGCTCGACAACATGTTCGCGATCGAAGACCTGTACCGCACCGCGCTGGTCGCGGGCGCGCTGTCGGTCGACGCGGCGGCCGGCTCGGTGAAGCCGTTCGACGCCCGCATCCACGAACTGCGCGGCCATCAAGGCCAGATCGACGCGGCCGCGTCGTACCGCGACCTGCTCGAAGGCTCGCCGATCAACCAGTCGCACCGCGACTGCGACAAGGTGCAGGATCCGTACAGCCTGCGCTGCCAGCCGCAGGTGATGGGCGCGTGCCTGGACCAGATGCGCCATGCAGCCGACGTGCTGCTGGTCGAAGCGAACGCCGTGTCGGACAACCCGCTGATCTTCCCGGATACCGGCGAAGTGCTGTCGGGCGGCAACTTCCACGCCGAACCCGTCGCATTCGCGGCCGACAACCTCGCGCTTGCCGCGGCGGAAATCGGCGCGCTGGCCGAGCGCCGCATCGCGCTGCTGATCGACGCGACGCTGTCGGGCCTGCCCCCGTTCCTCGTGAAGGACGGCGGCGTGAACTCGGGCTTCATGATCGCCCACGTGACGGCGGCCGCGCTGGCATCGGAAAACAAGACGCTCGCGCACCCGGCGTCGGTCGACTCGCTGCCGACCTCGGCGAACCAGGAAGACCACGTGTCGATGGCGACGTTCGCCGCGCGCAAGCTCGCCGACATCGCGGACAACACGAAGCACATCCTCGCGATCGAACTGCTGGCCGCCGCCCAGGGCGTCGACCTGCGCGCGCCGTACCACACGAGCCCGAAGCTCGCGCCGGTGATGGAAACGATCCGCGGCAAGGTTGCGCACTACGAGCTCGACCACTACTTCGCACCGGACATCGCGGTGATCGCGAAGCTCGTCGGCGAGCGCGCGTTCGCGAAGGTCGCGCCGTTCTCGTTCGCATCGGAACAGTAAGCCCATGAGCGCGCCGGTCTACCAGGAGATCAAGGATTTCATCCTGGGCCGCATTCACGCCGGCGAGTGGGCGGAGGGCGACCAGGTGCCCTCCGAGAACGAACTGGCCCGCGAGTTCAAGGTCGCGCGCATGACCGTCAACCGCGCGTTGCGCGAGTTGACGGCCGAGCAGGTGCTGACGCGCATGAAGGGCGCCGGCACCTACGTCGCGCGGCCGAAGTACGAGTCGACGCTCGTCGCGATCCGCAGCATCTCGGAAGAGGTCGACGCGCGTGGCCATGCGTACCGCGCCAGCGTACTCGGCCTCGAGACGATCCGCGCCGACGAGGCGCTCGCCGACGAGATGCAGATGGCCGTGCGCGCGAAGCTGTTTTATTCGCAGGTGTTGCACTTCGAGAATGACGAACCCGTCCAGCTCGAAGAACGGTGGGTGAATCCGGCGGTCGCGCCGGATTATGCCGAGCAGGATTTTACGAACACGACGCCGAACCTGTACCTGATGCGCGCGGCCCCGCTGCAGCGCGTCGAGTACCGGATCGAAGCGGCGGCTCCGGCGCCCGGGCGGCGCGAGCAGCTGCGGATGGACGACGTCGAGCCGTGTCTGGTTTTACATCGGCGCACCTGGTCGCAGGGCGTCGTCGCCTCGGTGGCGAATCTGTGGCACCCCGGCAGCCGTTATCGCTTCACCGGGCATTTCTGATACCTATTTGATAGTCATTTTCCTTCGGGAGCAGTCGTCATGAACCATCCGAAACACATCGATCCCCGTCTCGATCCGACCCGCACGATCCGCGCGCCGCGCGGCCGCGAGAAGGTCTGCAAGACCTGGCTGGCCGAAGCGGCCTACCGGATGATCCAGAACAACCTGGATCCGGAAGTCGCCGAGCATCCGCACGCGCTCGTCGTGTACGGCGGCATCGGCCGCGCGGCGCGCAACTGGGAATGCTACGACCAGATCCTCGCGTCGCTGAAGGATCTCGAAGAGAACGAGACGCTGCTGATCCAGTCGGGCAAGCCGGTCGGTGTGTTCCGCACGCACAAGGATGCGCCGCGCGTGCTGCTCGCGAACTCGAACCTGGTGCCGCACTGGGCGACCTGGGATCACTTCCACGAGCTCGACCGCAAGGGCCTGATGATGTACGGCCAGATGACGGCCGGCAGCTGGATCTACATCGGCAGCCAGGGCATCGTGCAGGGCACCTATGAAACCTTCTTCTCGGTCGCGAACCAGCACTTCAACGGCGATCCGTCGGGCCGCTGGATCCTGACGGGCGGCCTCGGCGGCATGGGCGGCGCGCAGCCGCTCGCCGCGACGATGGCCGGCTTCTCGATGATCGCGGTCGAATGCGACGAGACGCGCATCGACTTCCGCCTGAAGACGCGCTACGTCGACAAGAAGGCGACGACGCTCGACGAAGCGCTCGGCATGATCGACGAAGCGAAGCGCACCGGCAAGCCGGTGTCGGTCGGCCTGCTCGGCAACGCGGCCGACGTGTTCGCGGAACTCGTGACGCGCGGTATCACGCCGGACTGCGTGACCGACCAGACGAGCGCGCACGACCCGATCAACGGCTACCTGCCGCAAGGCTGGACCGTCGCGCAATGGCGCGAAGCGCAGAAGGTCGATCCGCAGAGCATCGTGAAGGTCGCGAAGCAGTCGATGGCCGTGCAGGTGCGCGCGATGCTGACGCTGCAGGAGCGCGGCGCCGCCACGCTCGACTACGGCAACAACATCCGCCAGATGGCGCTGGAAATGGGCGTCGAGAACGCATTCGACTTCCCGGGCTTCGTGCCGGCCTATATCCGCCCGCTGTTCTGCGAAGGCAAGGGCCCGTTCCGCTGGGTCGCGCTGTCCGGCGATCCGGAAGACATCTACAAGACCGACCAGAAGGTGAAGGAGCTGATCCCCGACGATCCGCACCTGCACAACTGGCTCGACATGGCGCGTGAGCGCATCGCGTTCCAGGGCCTGCCGGCGCGGATCTGCTGGGTCGGCGTGAAGGATCGCTATCGCCTCGGCCAGGCGTTCAACGAGATGGTGAAGAACGGCGAACTGAAGGCCCCGATCGTGATCGGCCGCGACCACCTCGACACCGGTTCGGTCGCGAGCCCGAACCGCGAGACGGAATCGATGAAGGACGGTTCGGACGCCGTGAGCGACTGGCCGCTGCTGAACGCCCTGCTGAACACCGCAGGCGGCGCATCGTGGGTGTCGCTGCACCACGGCGGCGGCGTCGGCATGGGCTTCTCGCAGCACTCGGGCGTCGTGATCGTCGCCGACGGTACCGCCGAAGCGCACGAGCGTCTCGGCCGCGTGCTGCTGAACGATCCGGCGACGGGCGTGATGCGCCATGCGGATGCCGGCTACGAACTCGCGCAGCAGACGGCCCGCGAAGCCGGCCTGAAGCTGCCGATGCTCGGCCGCTGAGCATGACGGCGCTCGACCAGGCGCCGGTGAGCGTGACGATGATCCGCGCGGCGGATCTCGTCGCGTCGCCGTGGAAGAACGGCGGCGGCGTGACGCGCGAGATCGGTGCATTCCCGCCGGGCGCCGCGCTCGATAGGTTCGCATGGCGCGTGAGCGTCGCGGACGTCGGCGCGGCCGGCCCGTTCTCGCGTTTCGACGGGATCGACCGCACGCTCGTGCTGCTGTCCGGCGCGGGCATGACGCTCGCCGAAGAAGGGGGCGCGCGCCACGTGCTCGACGCGCCGCTCGCGCGTGCGGACTTCGCCGGCGAGACGGCGATCGACGCGACGCTGCACGACGGCGCGACGCGCGACTTCAACCTGATGACGCGCCGTTCGGCCGCGCGCGGGACGCTCGACGTGTGGCCCGAAGGCACGCACCGCGCCGAGCGCGCCGATACCGTGCTGCTGTTCTGCGCGACGGGCGCGGTCGGCGTCGAGATCGACGGCGCGCACTACGCACTGCAGGAAATGGACACGCTGCGGCTCGACGGGCCGCAGCGTGCGTTTGACGTCGTCGTGAGCGGAGGCGGCGCGCTGCTCGCCGTGTCGCTCGCCGTCGGCGAACGAGACTGAACGCATGAAACCGACTGTCTGGCATCACCTGAGGCTGTGTCCGCACGGCCATCCCGACGAAACGATCGACGACGCGGCGATCGCCGTCGACGAAACCGGCACGATCGTGTGGCTCGGCGCGTTGTCCGCGCTGCCGCACGGTTATGCGCACTGGCAGCGGGAAGACCTGCACGGCGCGTGGGTGACGCCGGGCCTCGTCGACTGCCATACGCACCTCGTGTACGGCGGCACGCGGGCCGACGAGTTCGCGCAGCGCCTCGCCGGCGTCAGCTACGAGGAGATCGCGCGGCAGGGCGGCGGGATCGTGTCGACGGTGCGCGCGACGCGCGCGGCCGACGAGACGACGCTGTTCGTGCAGGCCGCCGCGCGCCTGCAGCCGCTGCTCGCCGACGGCGTGACGGCGATCGAGATCAAGTCGGGCTACGGGCTCGACCTCGCGAGCGAGCGCAAGATGCTGCGCGTCGCGCGCCAGCTCGGCGAGCGCTTCCCGGTCACGGTCTACACCACGTTCCTCGGCGCGCACGCGCTGCCGCCGGAATATGCGGGCCGTGCGGATGAATACATCGACGAAGTGTGCGGCCGGATGCTGCCGGCGCTCGCCGACGAAGGCCTGGTCGACGCGGTCGACGTGTTCTGCGAGCGCATCGGTTTTTCGCTCGCGCAGACCGAGCGCGTGTTCGAGGCCGCGACGCGGCGCGGGCTGCCGGTGAAACTGCACGCGGAGCAGTTGTCGAACGCGGGCGGCACCGCGCTTGCCGCGCGTTATCGCGCGCTGTCGGCTGACCACCTCGAATTTCTCGACGAAGCCGGCATCGAGGCGATGAAGGCGGCCGGCACGGTCGCCGTGCTGCTGCCCGGCGCGTATTACTTCATTCGCGAAACGCAATTGCCGCCGATCGAGCTGCTGCGCAAGCATGGCGTGCCGATCGCGCTCGCGACCGATCACAACCCCGGTACCTCGCCGCTCGAATCGCTGCTGCTGACGCTGAACATGGGCTGCACGCTGTTCCGCATGACGGTGCCCGAGGTGCTGCAGGGCGTGACGCGCCATGCGGCCGCGGCGCTCGGTCGCGCCGATCGTCACGGTGCGCTCGAGATCGGCCGCCAGGCCGATTTCGCGGTCTGGTCGGTCGGCTCGCTGTCGGAGCTCGCGTACTGGATCGGCCGGCCGCTGTGCGAGCAGGTCGTGCGCGGCGGCGCGACGGTGTTTCGCCGGATGAACGGCTAGTTTTTGCGGAGGGCCGGACGCGGCGCTGAAGCGTCGGTCCGGTCGATCGCCACGGAGCGGAAGCGGGCGCCGACGCGCCGCCTCCTGCCATCCGGGGCTTGGGACCGGACTGCGCGTTAGCTCGCCGAATCCGGCCAACAAGGACTCACGATGACCGACTCTATGTTGTTCGCAGACCATGCCCGGCTGCCCGATGGCTGGCGCCGCAACGTGCTGCTGCGCTGGGACGCGGCCGGCACGCTGACCGACGTGACGCCCGACACCGACGCGCCGGCCGGCGTCGCGCGCGCGGCCGGGCCCGTGCTGCCCGGCATGCCGAACCTGCATTCGCACGCGTTCCAGCGCGCGATGGCGGGGCTCACCGAATATCGCGCGAATCCCGCCGACAGCTTCTGGAGCTGGCGCGACCTGATGTACCGCTTCGCGCTGAAGATCACGCCCGACGCGCTTGCGGCGATCGCGCGCTGGCTGTACGTCGAGATGCTGAAGTGCGGCTACACGTCGGTCTGCGAATTCCACTACGTGCATCACGCGCAGGACGGCTCACGCTATCCGCAGATCGCGGAACTCGGTGCGCGCGTGATCGATGCCGCGCGCTCGGCCGGCATCGGCATCACGATGCTGCCCGTGTCGTACCAGTTCGCCGGCTTCGGCAACAAGCCGCCGCGCGACGACCAGCGTCGCTTCATCAATACGCCGGACGGCCTGCTCGAGCTGCTCGACGCGATGCGCCGCGTCGCGCCCGAGCACGGCGGCCTGCGCTACGGCGTCGCCCCGCACTCGCTGCGCGCGGTGTCCGAGAACGGCTTGCGCGTGCTGCTCGAAGGCCTGCCCGACGACGCGCCGGTGCATATCCATATCGCCGAACAGACGGCCGAAGTCGATGATTGCGTGCGCGCGTACGGCGCGCGTCCTGTGCAATGGCTGCTCGATCGTTTCGACGTCGATGCGCGCTGGTGCCTCGTGCACGCGACGCACGTCGATGCGGCCGAAACGGCCGCGCTCGCGAAGCGTCGCGCGGTGGCCGGCCTGTGCCTGACCACCGAGGCGAACCTCGGCGACGGCGTGTTCCCGGCGCTCGACTATCTCGCGCAGGGCGGCGTGATCGGCGTCGGCTCGGACAGCCATGCGTCGGTCGACTGGCGCTCGGAACTGCGCCTGCTCGAATACGGGCAGCGGCTCGTGCATCGCGCGCGCAACGTGCTCGCGAGCGACACGCAGGCGCATGTCGCCGACCGGCTGTTCGACGCGTCGCTCGCGGGCGGCGCGCAGGCGAGCGGGCGGCGTATCGGCGCGCTGCGTGAAGGCAGCCGCGCCGACTGGCTCGTGCTCGATCCCGATCATCCGGCGATTGCCGAGCACGACAGCACGGCGTGGTTGTCGGGCGCGGTGTTCGCCGAGCACGGCGACACGCCGGTGCTCGACGTCTATACCGGCGGCGAGCGCGTCGTGAGCGGCCGCCGCCATCGCGACGAAGCCGCAGCTTATGCCGACTACCGCGCCGCGCTGGCGCAACTGCTGCGCTGAATGCGCGGCATCCGGCGCACGCCGCGCGCGTGCGCCGGCCGACTTTTACGGTGATGCGACATGACTGAACAACCGGCTGTATTCACGCTGAAGCAGGGCACGCTGCCGCTGCTGATCTCGATTCCGCACGCAGGCACCCACATCCCCGACGACATCGCCGCGACGATGACGCCCGACGCGCGCTTCGTCGACGATTGCGACTGGCACCTCGAGCGCCTGTACGGTTTCGCGGCGACGCTCGGCGCGTCGATCCTCGTGCCGTCGCACGCGCGTTACGTCGTCGACCTGAACCGTCCGCCCGACAACGAGAACCTGTATCCGGGGCAGGACACGACCGGGCTCGTGCCGGTCGATACGTTCGACAAGGCACCGCTGTATCCGGCGGGCGCGCTGCCCGGCAACGACGAGATCATGCGCCGTCGCGACCGCTACTGGCGCCCGTATCACGACGCGCTGCAGGGCGAGATCGCGCGGCTGAAGCGCGAGCACGGCCGCGTGCTCGTGTGGGAAGCGCATTCGATCCGCTCGCACGTGCCGCGCTTCTTCGAGGGCCGCCTGCCGGACTTCAACTTCGGCACGTCGAGCGGCGCGAGCGCCGCGCCGGGCCTTGCCGAGGCGCTGGCCGCATGCGTGAGCGCGCACGGCGGTTATACGGCCGTCGCGAACGGGCGTTTCAAGGGCGGCTACATCACGCGCCACTACGGCGTGCCCGCGACCGGCGTCGAAGCCGTGCAACTGGAGCTGTCGCAGATCACTTACATGGAAGAGACGCGTCCGTATGCGTACGACGAAGCGCGCGCCGCGCGGATCGTGCCCCTGCTGCAGACGCTCGTCGAAACCGCGCTCGCGCATCGCTGATCCGTCGGCGCGCGCTGCGTGCGGCGGCACGGCGCGATGTCGCGCCACGGCCGGCCGGCTGGCAAGGCGCACATTGGTGCATCGCACACAACGGCATCGACCCGAGCGGTCGATGCCGTTTTTTTCGTCTGATCGATGTCGGGATCGGTACCTGAAAATTTGACGCAATTTTTAGGTGATATAAGCTGAATGTCAGGAAGTCGTCACGCGCGCCCCGGCCGCGACGGCGTCGATCAGCGCCGCACCGCGCCGGAATCCGTTGCGAGACACCTTGCCGACGTGTCGTCGCGCGGCATTGCCGCCCCCGCTTCATCGCGACACGTGTCCTGCCTTCATCAGTCAGTCGAGTACGATCGTGAAAGCCGCCAGCCCTTCGATACGCCGGACCCGAAGTCCGTCGGCGGGCGCGCCGCCTCAGGCCGGGCCGATCCGGCATGCTGATCGCGGCACGCGCGCCGCCCCCATACGCGAGCCCCGCTTCTTCGCTGTGCCCCATCGCGGCCTGCGCCGCTTCAATGTCGTCACCGCACACGTGTTCAGCGCGGTGCAGTGCGACGGCAGCGCTTCATTGTTGCCCTAGCGTCCTTTTCCGCTTTCGCGTCGGATCGCACCGCCTGCTGCCGCACCGTCCGAGCGGCACGATCGCGCGTGGACGCGTGCAGCGCCATCGCGGGCCGCCATCGTCCTGCGCGTCCGCACGCGTCGCGCATTTATCGCGGAGGCGATCATGCGACCGCGCCCGCTCGTAGCCGTCACCGCCGATCGCGTCATGCGCGGCGCCCATCCGAACCACACGGCCGGGGAGAAGTATCTCGTCGCGCTGGTCGACGGTGCCGGCGCGCTGGCGTTCGTGCTGCCCGCGCTGGGTGCGCGGCAGCCGGTCGACGCGATCGTCGCGGCGATCGACGGGCTGCTGCTGACCGGCAGCTATTCGAACGTCGAGCCGCATCACTACGGCGGCCCGGCGAGCGCGCCCGATACCCTGCACGATCCCGCGCGCGATGCGACCGCGCTGCCGCTGATCCGAGCGGCGATCGATGCGGGCGTGCCGGTGCTCGCGATCTGCCGCGGCATGCAGGAGCTGAACGTCGCGTATGGCGGCACCTTGCATCAGCGGCTGCATGCGAGCGCGGGCTTCGACGATCATCGCGAGCGCGACGGCGATCCGCTCGAGCGGCAGTACGGCCCCGCGCACCGCGTGCAGCTCGCGCCGGGCGGGCTGCTACAACGGATCGCGCACGGCGCGCACGACGCGATCGTCAATTCGTTGCACGACCAGGGTATCGCGCGGCTCGGCGCGGGCCTCGCGGTCGAGGCGAGCGCGCCCGACGGGCTGATCGAGGCCGTGAGCGTGCGCGGCGCGCGTGCGTTCGCGCTCGGCGTGCAGTGGCATCCCGAATGGCGCCACGCGGAGCAACCGCTGTCGCGCGACATCTTTACGGCATTCGGCGCGGCGTGCCGCGCGCGCATGACACACCGCATTTATGCGGCCGGCGGCACCATGCCGTCGCCGGCTGCATCCGACATCGACTGAACGAGGCCGATCATGCAACCCGAACTGAGCGAATTCCTGCGCCAGCACCGCATCACCGAAGTCGAGGCGATCATTCCCGACATGGCCGGCATCGCGCGCGGCAAGATCATTCCGCGCAACAAATTCGAGTCCGGCGAATCGATGCGCCTGCCGCAGGCCGTGATGGTGCAGACCGTCACCGGCGACTATCCGGAGGACGGCACGCTGACCGGCGTGACCGATCCCGACATGGTGTGCGTGCCCGATCCGTCGACGATCTGCCTGATTCCGTGGGCCGTCGACCCGACCGCGCAGGTGATCCACGATTGCGTGCATTTCGACGGTTCGCCGGTCGAGATCTCGCCGCGCTACGTGCTGCGCCGCGTGCTCGACCTGTACAAGGAAAAGGGCTGGAAGCCCGTGGTCGCGCCTGAACTCGAGTTCTATCTGGTCGACATGAACGCCGACCCCGACCTGCCGCTGCGTCCGCCGGTCGGGCGCACGGGGCGGGCGGAAACCGGCCGTCAGTCGTATTCGATCGAGGCCGTCAACGAGTTCGATCCGCTGTTCGAGGACATCTACGAATACTGCGAGATGCAGGGCCTCGACATCGAGACGCTGATCCACGAGGTCGGCGCCGCGCAGATGGAGATCAACTTCGTGCACGGCGACGCGCTGTCGCTCGCCGACCAGGTGTTCCTGTTCAAGCGCACGGTGCGCGAGGCGGCGCTGCGCCACAACATGTATGCGACGTTCATGGCCAAGCCGATGGAAAACGAGCCGGGCTCCGCGATGCATATCCACCAGAGCCTCGCCGATGTGCACACCGGCCGCAACCTGTTCGCCGACGACGGCGGCGTCGTGTCGCCGATGTTCCAAAGCTATCTTGCGGGCCTGCAGAAATATACGCCCGCGCTGATGCCGATCTTCGCACCGTACATCAACTCGTATCGCCGCCTGTCGCGCTTCATGGCCGCGCCGATCAACGTGCAGTGGGGCTACGACAACCGTACGGTCGGCTTTCGCATCCCGCAGTCGACGCCGGTCGCGCGGCGCATCGAGAACCGGATTCCGGGCGTCGACTGCAATCCGTACCTCGCGTTCGCGGCGACGCTCGCCGCCGGTTATCTCGGCCTCACGCAGCAGCTCGCGCCGACCGAACCGATCGCGTCCGACGGCTACGACCTGCCGTACCAGCTGCCGCGCAACCTCGAGGAAGGCATCTCGCTGATGGCGGCGTGCACGCCGCTCGCCGGCATTCTCGGTGACAAGTTCGTGAAGGCGTACCTGGCGCTGAAGGAAACCGAATACGAAGCGTTCTTCCGCGTGATCAGTTCGTGGGAACGTCGCCATCTGCTGCTGCACGTGTGAGCGTGCGCACGACCGCATCAAGGAACGACGGAGGAAACATGACTTACCGTAACGAACCCGCGTGGATCCAGCCCGCCGCGCCGGCCACCGCACCGCGCACGACGCAGGCACGCTCGACCGCCGAATACCGCGCGCTCGACGCCGCGCACCA
>NZ_QTQN01000053.1:0-37099 GCF_003853755.1 Burkholderia sp. Bp8984 | reverse complement strand
CGCAGCACGTAGAACGCGGCGGGCGACTTCACGAACACGAAGCTCGCGGAAATCACGGCCCACGTCAGCATGATGCGCGCGAGCCAGCGGCGCGCGCCGACGCGATGCAGGATCAGGTTGCTCGGTACTTCGAACAGAAAGTAGCCGAGAAAGAAAATGCCTGCGCCCATCCCGTACACGGTCTCGCTGAAACGCAGGTCGTTGAGCATCTGCAGTTTCGCGAAGCCGACGTTGACGCGGTCGAGATACGCACCGAGATAGCACAACATCAGGAACGGGATCAGCCGTCGCGCGACCTTCGCATAGGTCGCCGCTTCGAACGTCTGCGCGTCGTCCCGTTGCAGCAGCTCGCCCTGAACCGGCGAGGCGGGGTACTTTGCTCTCATCTTTGTCTCCTGCCATGGCCCCGGGTTGTCCCGGGTGCATGATGGTCGGCGCCGCGCGTGTCGCGGCGCCGTTCTCAGTGAATCAGCATCCCGCCGTTGACGTCCAGCGTGATGCCCGTCAGGTAGCTCGACAGGTCGCTCAGCAGGAACAGGCACGCATTGGCGACATCGGCGGCATCGCCGAGGCGGCCGAGCGGAATGCCCTTGACGATCTCCTCGCGCATGTCGGGCGTCAGCTTGTCGCCGGTGATGTCGGTCTGGATCAGGCCCGGCGTGATCGAATTGACGCGGATACGGTCGGCGCCGAACTCGCGCGCCATCGCCTTCGCGAGGCCAAGCACGCCGGCCTTCGCGGCGCTGTAGTGCGGGCCGCCGAAGATGCCGCCGCCGCGCTGCGCGGACACCGACGACATGCACACGATGCTGCCGCCGCGCTGCTCCTTCATCGCCGGCAGCACCGCCTGCGACATGTACAGCGTGCCGCGCAGGTTCACGTCGACGATCGCATCGAAGTCGCGCCCGGAAATGTCCAGCGTGCGCACCGGCTGCGTGATGCCGGCGTTGTTCACGAGGCCGTCGATACGGCCATAACGCGCCAGCGTCGCGCGGGCCGCGGCCACGCACGCGTCGCGATCGGTCACGTCGCAGGCCAGGCCGAGGTGGTCGGGCCCGAGCTCGGCGGCGGCCGCTTCGGCGTCCTCGCGACGCAGGTCGAGAATCGCCACGCGCGCGCCCTGGGCGGCCAGCGTGCGGGCCGTGGCCTTGCCGATACCGCGCGGCGATGCCGCGCCGGTCACGATGATGGTCCTGTTGTCGAGCAACATCGTTCGTCTCCTGTGTTGATGTGTGTGCAGAGTGTCGGCTCTCCGGACACCCGCATCAACGCGGAAACGCTCAGGCATGGTTGAGAAAATTTCAGATGACGCCGCGCGGGCCGTCACGGCGTGCTGCAACGCAATATTGCACGCGGCCCGGACGCGCGACGCTCAGTTCGCGCGGCGCTGCGCCGCGACTTCCCGCTCGATCCACGCAAGGAAGCGTTTCACGCGAGGCAGTTCCGCGTTCTGCCGCGGGTAAACGAGATGATGCGCACCGACTTCCACCGCATGCGTCTCGTCGAACACGGGCACCAGCGCGCCTTCGCGAATCTTCACCGACGCGAGCATCAGGCTTTCGAGCGCGATGCCGAGGCCGAGCGCGGCGGTTTCGAGCGACATGTACGACCGGTCGAACGAAAAGTCGAAGGTCTTGCGAGCCGCGAGCGATACGCCGGCCCGGCCGAACCACTGTTTCCACTGCACGAGCGGCGTTTCGGAATAGATCAGCCGATGCGCGAGGAGGTCTTCCGGCGCGTTCACCGGATGCCGTTCGAGGTACTGCGGCGACGCGAGCGGCGCGATGAACTCGCCGCGCATCGTCTTCACCTCGAGGTTGTCCCAGTTGCCGTAGCCGTGGCGGACGTCGATATCGTAGAAGCCGTTCGAGAACGATACGTTTTCGTAAGAACACGCCAGGTTCAGCTGGATATCGCCGTTCGCTTCCTGAAACGACGACAGCCGCGGCAACAGCCACATCAGCCCGAAGCTCGGGCTCGAATGCACGCGCAGGATATCGACCTCGGCGCGGCTCGACGCGCGCTCGGTGGCGCGGCTCAGGTCGGCCAGCGAGCCGGTGACGTCCGCCAGATAGCGCTCGCCGGTCGGCGTGAGGACGAGCCCGCGCCCTGATCGCTGGAACAGCGGCTGGCCGATCTGCGATTCGAGGTTGCTGAGCTGGTGACTCACGGCGGACGCGGTCAGGCCCAGTTCTTCCGCGGCACGATTGACGCTTTTGGTCCGGGCGACGCTTTCGAACGCGATGATTGCCTTGAGCGGCGGGATGCGCATGTTGGTATCCGTTGGAATGAGCAGATCGCCTGGCAAAGCGATATCGAAACGACACCTGGAACATTGTCCGGGCCAGGCCACTGCAATACGTTACATGCCAATTCTAGAGTGCCCGAGGGCCGCCGTTCGCCGCAACGTGGTCCCGACCGGCGGGCGCGCACCGGTTCCCTTGGCGCGCGACGCACGCGCGGCGGGTCTGTCGGGTCAGGTTGCCCTGGCGCCCGGGCACCGCTTCGATCGATCATTGCGCCAGCGCGGCGGGTCGTCATTCCGGTTCAGGAACCGGCAACCCCAGCCGCCAGCTCAGGTTCCTGCGCGCCTGCCTCTCGCAGCGCGCGTAGAAGAATTCCGTCAGATAGATGCGCGGACGCACGAGCAGCCCGCGCAGAATGGTCCGCTCATGAAAATCGTAGGCCCGGTCGTCGAGATCGGGACGCTCTGCCCGCAAACGCCGGCCGTCTTCGCGAAACCGGCTGCGGGAAGCGCCGAGCGCGGCCAGGTCGATGTCGCACGTGAAGCGGGTATCCGGTTGCGCGGCAATGCCCGCGTGGGTCGTCGCGAGGATCATCGCGCAGACGGGGTCGCACGCGCGGATTCGCCCCCCGGCCTGGTGCCGGAACCAGTCCGCGCTACGCTGCTCGTTGTCCTTCGCGCCGGGCAAGAAGATCACGTCATGGAACCAGAGCGCGAGTTCGACGGCGTCCGGCGCGGGAATCGCGTCGCGCGCCAGGTCGAGATGACGCAGGCATCGCCGTACATGCACGAGCGTATGGTAATGGCGCGCCGGCTCCGCGTAGCATTGCGCGAGCCTGCGATAGACCTCCTCGGCATGGGTCCCGCCGCTGCACGACCACAACGCGACGAACCGCGCCTGCATCCGGTTCACGTTCGCTCCTTGGACCGGGGCGCCCGCGCGGAATCGCCCCATGCCGACATGACTGCGATGCGCTCAGAGAAATTCCCTGCGGATGTCGATGCTCGAGCGCTGCCCGATGTTTCCGTAGTGATGCGCGAGCCACACATCCGCTTCGCGTCGCCCGTGGTCATGCAGTTCGCTCAGAAATGTCCAATCCGCGTTGTACTTGCTCGATACGCTCAGCGCGGACAGCGCATCGTCGGCGCGAATGGAATGAATCAGCATTTCCTTCATCTCGCCGCGTTGTATCGTGCCTTGCTGGATCAGGTCGGTGACGAACGCGATCGCCCGCATCTCGCGCATCAGCGACGAATTGAAACTGATCTCGCTGATCCGGTTGAGGATTTCCGCGGCCGTGATCGGCACGCCGCGACGCACGAGCGGATTGATGTGCACGATCACGACGTCGCGCGTCGCGCAGTTGTAGATGAGCGGATAGATGGCAGGATTGCCCATGTACCCGCCATCCCAGTAGTACTCGCCGTCGATCGAGACCGCCTGGAACAGGGTCGGCACGCATGCCGATGCCAGCACCGCGTCGGCACTGAGGTCCGCTCCGGTGAACAGGCGGATCTTCCCCGTCTCGACGTTGGTCGCGCACACGTACAGCCGGATCGGACAGTGCTTGCGCAGCGCGTCGAAATCGACCTGGCTTTCGAGCACCTCGCGCAGCGGATTCAGGTTGTTCGGATTGAACTGATAGGGTGAAAAGACCCGCAGCATCATGTCGGCGAACGCATACAGCGGCGAATGATCGAGCCCGAAGCTGTGCGTGCCCTTCAGCCAGGGCATCCAGCGCAGCGGGTTGTAGCGCTCCGCCGATTGCGCGACCGCGTGCCAGAAGTCGTGGAGTGCCTGACGCGCGCCGTCTTCGCCGCCCTTGTGCAGCCCGTATGCGAGTACCGCGGCGTTCATCGCGCCGGCGCTGGTTGCACTGACGCCTTCGATGTCGAGCCGGCCGTCTTCGAGCATGCGGTCGAGCACGCCCCAGGTGAAGGCGCCGTGCATTCCGCCGCCCTGCAACGCGAGCGCAATCGGTTTGCGCGGGCCATCGTTGCCGCGTCTTGCGTGCGTGGTTGCCATGCCCGTCTCCTCGGCGCTCCGCGCAGGCGGAGCAGCGGCAGGTCATCGAGCGCACGTCGTCACGCGATCCGTCGCCGTGCGCCGTTGTTCCATTCATCCTGCGCGCGCGTCCAATGCATCCAGCAGCGCTTTCGCGTCGCGCAGGTCGCTCGTATCGAAACCTTCCGTGAAGCAGGCGAGCACCTCGGACAGCGCTCGCCTCGCCTCCACGGTTTTCCCCTGCCGCTGCAACAGCCGCGCAAGGTCCGACGCCGCCCGCAATTCCAGCGCTCGGGCACCCTGGCGGCGCGCGCGCTCGATCGCCCGGTCAAAGCAGCCGGCGGCCTTGTCGTCGCGCGCCGCGACGGCCCCTTCGTCGCACGTTGCGACGGCCCCCTCTTCGCTCGCCGCGACGGCCCCCTGCTCGCTCGCCCCGCCGGCCAGATAGACGCCCGTGAGCCGGTACAGCTCGGCCTCGAAGCAGTGCTCACCGGTTTGCTCGACGAGCGTCGTCGCCTCTTCCAGCAGGTCCAGCGCTGCCCGCCGGTCGCCCGCGCGCCAGTAACTGTCGGCCAGCAGCGCGAGGGAATAGGGCCGCTGGTCTTCGCCGCCGGCGGCCCGCTGCGCATCGAGGCCCAGCCGCATCTGCGCGATGCCGTCCCGGATGTTGCCTTGCGCGCTCATCGCCCAGCCCCGCAGGAGCGTCCCCCATGCGAGCCAGTACGGCAAGCCGTGCTCGGTCGATACGGCAATGACCGCTTCCGCGCGCTCGGCGGCAAGCGTCGGCTCGCGCCGCAGCTGATGCAGGTGTGCCGTGTAGGTCAGGCTGAACGCCAGGGACGGCCCATAGGAAAGGCGCCGTGCGAGCGCCAGCGCTTCGACGCTGCGCCTGAGCGCCTGGTCGGGATACCCCTGGATCCACAGGGTCAACACCAGGAAACTGAGCGCCCGGATGCCAGGATCGACCCCGTGCGCGAACACGTGGGCCTGATGCTGCTCCGGATCGTAGATCGCGATCGCCTGTTCCAGGTGGGTGCGGGCGGCCGTGAAATCGCCCTGCAGGAAGAAGCACGAACCCAGCGCGCTATGGGCCTCGATGAGAAAGCCGGGGTCGTTCGCATCGCGGGCCGTACCGAGCATCTGCCGGCCCAGGTCGGTCGCGAGCGCATATTCGCCGCGCACCACGTGGTGCATCCGCAATCCCAGCTGCGTCGCGAAGCGTTGCGATACCTCGCCCGTGCGCTCGCACAACTCGAGCGCGCGCGTATAGGTGGCGCCCACCTCCGTCGCGCCATACCCGCGCACATCCATCAGGACCGGCCCGAGGGACAGCAGCAGCGTCAGTTCCCAATGCGCGCGCATCGGTGTGTCCGGCAAGCCCTTCAGCAACGCAAGCGCCGCGCCGAGGTGATTCATCGCATCGTGATGAGCCGCATGGCGCAGCGCCTGCTGGGCCGCACGATGCAGGTATTCGACCGCCTTCGGAATGTTGCCGCTCTGACCGTAGTGATGCGCGAGTTCGCTGCAGTAATCGGCGATGCGCGTCGGGAACAGCACCTCGATCGCCTGCGCGGTGCGCTCGTGCAGCGCGGTGCGCCGCTCCGTGAGCAACGAGCGCCCGGCCACTTCCTGGGTCAGCGCGTGCTTGAACGAATAATTGACCTCGGGAAAGGCGGGCCGCTCGTAGATGAACTCCGCGGCTTCCAGATGCGCGAGCAGGCGACGCAGTTCGTCGTCCCGCGCCGCCACCTCGCCGCAGATGCGCCGGATCAGGCTGAACGGAAACTCGTGGCCGATCACGGCAAGCGCCTGCAGCAGTTCCTTTTCCTCGACGGGAAGCCGATCGATCCGGGCCGCCAGCACGCCCTGCACGGTGGTCGGGATATGCAGCGTCGCCGGCGTCTCCACGATGCGATAACGCCCGGCCTCGCCGAGCAGCGACTTCTCTTCGACGAGCGTCTGGACCACTTCCTCCATGAAGAACGGATTGCCCTCCGTCTTCTCCAGAATGAGCTGCTTCAGCGGCACGAGCGTGCGATCCTCGCCGAGCAGCGCCGTGAGCAGCCCCTGCGCATCGGACGGGCCGAGCGGCTCGAGCCGGATCCTGCTGCAATGAACCGCGCCGGCCCACGCCGGCCGATACTCGGGCCGGTAGTTCACCAACAGCAGGATGCGTGCGTCCGGCACGTGGTCGATCAGGTAGCTCAGGAATGCTTCCGTTTCACGGTCCAGCCATTGCAGATCCTCGAACAGCAAATGAACCGGCTGATTCTGGCTCTCGCGCACAAACAGCTGCCTGATCGCGTCGAAGGTGCGCTCGCGGCGGATCTGCGGGTCCATCTCGACCAGCACCGAGCCGCCCTCGCCGATGCCGAGCAGATAGAGGACGTACGGCACGAGGTCCTCGAAATCGCGCTCCAGCGCGAGCGCCTTGCCGATGACCTTTTCCCGGCAGCGCCGCTCGTCGTCCTGCGGCGTGATCTGGAAATAGTTCTTCAGGAGTTCGATCAGCGGCAAATTGGAAAACGCCTTGCCGTGCGATACCGAAAACGTCTCCAGCACCAGCGCGCCGCGCCGTGAACGCTCCTTGAACTCGTGGAACAGGCGAGACTTGCCGACGCCGGCCTCGCCCACCACGCCGACCACGCGCCCGTGCCCGGCCCGCATGGTCTCCAGGGCCCGGTTCAGGTGTTCCAGTTCCGTTTCGCGCCCGACGAACCGCGCGAGACCACGGTGCGCCGCCAGCTGCAGGCGCGTGCGCAACGCACCCAGCCCCAGCACTTCGTAGACGCATAGCGGCGCGGGAATGCCCTTGAGTTGCGTGGCCCCGAGCGCCTTGAACTCGAAATAGCCTTCGGCCAGCTTGTGGGTGGATTCGCTGACGAGAATCGACGTGGGCGTGGCGATGCCCTCGATCCGCGACGCGATGTGGATCGTATGCCCGAGCGGGTCGTATTCGGTGTGCAAGTCGTCGGTGCGGATCGAACGGACGACGACCTCGCCCGTATGCACGCCGACCCGAATCTGCAGAGGAATGCCTTCCTGCAGCCGAATCCGGTCGCCGTGCTGGCGCATCGCCTGCTGCATGCGCAATGCGGCGAAGAGCGCGCGCTGCGCGTGGTCCTCGTGGGCGATCGGCGCGCCGAACAGCGCGAGGATGCCGTCGCCGAGCGATTTGGCGACGTACCCTTCGTAGTAGTGGACCGCCTCCATCATCAGCTCGACCACCGGCACGATCAGGCGATGCGCCACTTCGGGATCGAGGTCGTGGATCAGCGCGGTCGACCCGGCCATGTCGGCAAACAGCGCGGTAACGGTCTTGCGCTCGCCGGCGGGCTCGCCGCGCGCTTCCATCGCCGCGTGTTCGGCACGGATGCGCTCGGCCAGATGATCGGGCGTGTAATGAATCGGGGTGGGCGACGGCGCGTGAGCCGACGGTCGGGACAATGGCGCCGCGGCGGCAGGTGTCGCCAGCGGCGCACCGCAATGGCTGCAGAAGCGGGCTGCCGGCGCTGCGTCATGCCCGCACTGCGGGCAGGTGCGGGACAGCACGGCACCACATTCCTGGCAGAACCCCGCACCGGGAGGATTCTCCGATCCGCAAATTGTGCAGCGCATAAAACCCTCTTCCAGCCAAGGGTCGACCTCGAAACATTATGCGCCACTCTCTGCCGGTATTCAGGTCGGTGAATGCGCGTACGCATGCCGACGGGCGAAGGAACGAACGGTTCGATGGGCACGCCCGGTGCCCGCACGACGCGTTCTTCGCGATCGTCACGCGCCGGGTGGCGTCAGCGGCCGGGCCGCATCATTCGCCGACGCGCAGGACATCCATGCCGATTGCCTCGGCTCGATGCGCGCCGCTCGCCGCGTCCCTACATCTTCCCCGCCAGGTGAAACCGCGACGCCGGATGCCACAGCCTGACCGACGTCGCGACGTGCTCGCCGACCCAGGTGCGGCGCTTCAACACCAGGCACGGCTCGCCGATTTCCATCACGAGATGCCGGCGCACCTGCGCATTGGGTTTCTCCGCATAGATCCGGAACTCGGCGCGCTGGATCGGCGCGAGCCGCACCATGTAGTGGTTCGGCGTCTCGATCGTGAAATCCTGCTCCAGGTAGTCGGGAAACAACGCCGGATTGACGTAGCGATCCTCGAACTGGATCGGCTCGTCTTCCTCGAAATGCACGATGCGCGAATGAAACACCGGCCCCGAGCGAAGCCCGAGCGCATCGATCGCGTCCGGGTCGACGCTGCGCTCGATCAGCACGACGCGCGCGCTGTGCCGATGCCCGCGTTCCGCAATCTCGTCCGCGATGTTGCGGATCTCCAGGACCGTCGATTCGTAATGCCGGCGCTCGACGAACGTGCCGGCACCCTGGATGCGGGTCAGCACGCGTTCGTTCGTCAGTTCGCGCAGCGCGCGCGACACCGTCATCCGGGCCACGCCGAATTCCTTGACCAGCTCGGCCTCGGTCGGGATCGCGCCGCCGGGTTTCCAGTCGCCCTTCGCGATCCGCTCGACGACGTAGCGCTTGATCTGTTGATAGGCCGGCAGTGCGCGCGCCGGCACGGCCTCGCCCGATGCCCTCGCCGGTCGTGCGGAAAGTTGTCGCTCCGTCTCGTTCATGCACCCTCGACCGAATGAATATTGGATGATCCGCCAGTCGTCGCCAATCGTCGCCGGTCGTCACTGCAACGGCGGCGGCGCCCCCCCGACGATGCCGGCCGCGATCGCGATGTCGTCCGCGAGCGGCCGGTCGTCGCGATACGCCGGTACGCGTTCGCGCACGTGTCGCCACAGCGCGTCGGTCGACGCGGCCCGCCCGGTTTCACTCGCTTGCAAGTCGTATGCCTGCGCGGCGGCGAGCAGCTCGATCGCGAGCACGCGCGTCGCGTTCTCGATGATGTCGAGCGCCTTCAGCGCGGCCGGCGTCGCATGACACAGGTGATCTTCCTGCAGCCCCGACGTAATGCCGCCGTCGAGGCTCGCCGGCGCCGCGAGCCGCTGATTCTGCGCGACCAGCGCGACCGCCGTGTACTGCGCGATCATGAAGCCCGAACACGTGCCGCCCGGCGCCGCGAGAAACGCCGGCAGGCCGCTCACGAGCGGATTGACGAGACGGTCCAGCCGCCGCTCGGCGATGGCCGCCACCTGCGCCATCGCGGCCGCGAGGCTGTCCATCGCCAGCGCGATGCCCGCGCCGACCGCATGCGCCTGCGAATGAACGGCCGGCGCATCGCGCGTACCGGCGACGATCGGATTGTCGGTGACGGACGCGAGCTCGCGATCGACGACGTCCGCCGTGACCGCGAACACGTCGCGCGCCGCGCCGTGCACGTGCGGAATCGTGCGCAGGCTCAACGGATCCTGCGTATGCCGCCCGCTCGCCGCGGCGAGCATCGGGCTGTCGGCCAGCATCGTCCGCAAGCGCGCGCCGACGTGCCCGATGCCGGGCGAGATCCGCAACGCGAGCGAGGCCGGGTCGAACGCGGCGAGCTGCCCGCCGAGATTCTCGAAGCTCGCCGCCGCGATCCAGTCGGCCCAATCGAGCAGCCGTTCCGCGCGGGCCAGCGCGAGCGCGGCGAGCCCCGTGACGCACGGCGTGCCGTTGACCAGGCTCAACCCTTCCTTCGCACCGAGCACGAGCGGTTCGCGGCCGATGCGGCGCAGCGCCTCGGCGCCGCCGATGCGTTCGCCGCGATGGCGCGCATGGCCGTGCCCGATGCAGACGAGCGCGACGTGCGCCATGTGGGTCAGATAGCCGACCGAGCCGTGCGCCGGCACCTCCGGCAGGCAATCGTGCTCGAGCAGCGCGACGAGCTGGTCGACGACGTCGGCATGGACGCCCGAATGCCCGTGCGCGAAATTGTTGATCGCGGCCGCGATGATCGCGCGCGTTTCGGCCGCGCCGAGCGGCATGCCGACGCCGACCGCGTGACTCATCAGGATGTTGCGCGACAGCGTGCTCTGCTGTGCCGGCGACACGATCACGTCGCACAGCGCGCCCACGCCGGTATTGACGCCGTAAGCGCGAATCCCGCGCGCGACGATCTCGTCGACGAGTTCGCGCGCGGCAACGACACGCGCGCGTGCCTCGTCGGCCAGCGCCAGCGGCTCGCCGGCCGCCACCGCCGCAACCTGTCGCCAGTCGAGCGGCCGGGCCGCACGGAATACGGTCATGGCAGCCTCAGTTGGTGGTGCGGTCGTGGTGGCTCGACACGAATTGCCGGAAGCGCTCCGAGCACTGGCCGCCGAACAGCGCGTCGGGCGGCCCGTCCGAGTCGACCTCGCCCTGATGCAGGAACAGCACGCGATTCGACACGTGCCGCGCGAAGCCCATTTCATGCGTGACGACCAGCATCGTGCGCCCCTCTTCCGCCAGCGAGCGCATCACGCGCAGCACTTCGCCGACCAGCTCGGGATCGAGCGCCGACGTCGGTTCGTCGAACAGCATCACTTTCGGATGCATCGCGAGCGCGCGGGCGATCGCGACGCGCTGCTGCTGGCCGCCCGACAGGTGCGCCGGATAGTAGCCGCGCTTGTCGGCGAGACCGACGCGCGCCAGCAGCGCCTCGGCCTCCTCGACCGCTTCGGCGCGGCTGCGCTTTTGCACGCGCAGCGGCCCCTCGACGAGGTTGTCGAGCACCGTCATGTGGGACCACAGGTTGAAGTTCTGAAAGACCATGCCGAGCTGGGAGCGGATCCGGTCGACCTGGCGCCGGTCGCTCGGATGCAGCTTGCCGTCGCGCGCGCGCTTCATCGCGAGCGTTTCCCCGGCGAGCGCGACGGAGCCGTCGTCGGGTGTCTCGAGCAGGTTCAGGCAGCGCAGGAACGTGCTCTTGCCCGAGCCGCTCGCGCCGAGGATCGAGATGACGTCGCCCTCATGCGCGTCGAGCGAAATGCCCTTCAGCACATGATGGTCGCCGAACGACTTGTGGATGTTCTTGACCGACAGCGCAACGGGAGCAGCGGTGTTCATCGGATTCTCCTGGAAAGGACGGGGACGCTCAGGGCGCGACGCGTTGAGGATTGCGCGTCGCCGCGGCGGGCGCACCGGTGGGCTTCGGCGCACGCAGGTGCCCGGAAAGCCGCCATTCGAGCGCGCCGAGCAGGCGCACGACGATGAAGTTCAGGCCCAGATAGATCACGGCGGCGCAGACGAACACCTCGGTCGTCCGATAGGTTTGCTGGATGATCTGCTGCGCGACGCCCGTCACTTCCCATACCGTGACGAGGCTCGCCAGCGCGGTCGACTTGACGAGCAGCACCGCTTCGGTCGAATACGCGGGCAGGCACTGGCGCAACGCGATCGGGCCGATCACGCGCCGCAGCAGCGCGAAGCCCGACAGGCCGATCGAATAGCCGGCCTCGATCTGCCCGACCGGCACGGCCATCAGCCCGCCGCGCAGGATCTCGGCCGTGTAGCCCGCCGTGCACAGCGCGAGCGACAGCACCGCGCAGACGTACGGCTCGCGCAGCAGCGGCCACATGAAGCTTTCGCGGATCACGCCGAACTGGCCGAGCCCGTAATACACGAGGAACATCTGGATCAGCAGCGGCGAGCCGCGAAACACGAGGATGTAGGCCCGCGCGAAACGGTTCGGCAGCCAGCGCGGCGACACGCGCATCGTGACGATCACGAGCGACAGCAGGCCGCCGAGCACGAGCGAGGCGAAGAACAGGCCGAGCGTGGTCGGTACGGCCGCGAGCAGCTGGCGCAGCGTATCGAAGAGAAAAGCGAAATCGAGGGACATGCACGTTCTCCGTCAGTTGCGCGCGAAATTGCGGCGGAACGACCGGCCGACGATCGCTTCCGCCCGGTTGAACACGCGGTTCGACACGCCCGTCATCAGCAGATACAACGCCCCGCCCGCGACGAAGAACACGAAGTACTGGTGGGTCGAGTTGGCGGCGATCTGGCTCGTGCGCAACAGCTCGGCGAGCCCGGTGACCGAGATCAGTGCCGAGTCCTTGAGGCTCAGCTGCCACACGTTGCCGATCCCGGGCAGCGCGAAGCGCAGCACCTGCGGAACCAGGATGCGCCGCAGCACCATGCTGCGCGGCATGCCGATCGCGCGCGCCGCTTCGAGCTCGCCCTTCGACACCGCGAGCACCGCCGCGCGATACACCTCCGCCTGGTAGGCGCCCGAGATCATGCCGACCGCGAGCGCGCCGATCACGAACGGCGGCACGCCGATGAAGCCTTCCGCGCCGAACCACTGGCCGACGGCCGTGACGAGCGTCGAGCCGCCGAAGTAGAACAGATAGATGACGAGCAGTTCGGGCACGCCGCGAAATACCGTCGTGTACAGGTCGCCGAGCAGGCGCGCGCTGCGGTAGCGCGACAGCTTCGCCGCCGCGATCGCCGCGCCGATCACCGCGCCGACCGCGAGCGCGGCGAGCGTCAGCGCGACCGTCATCAGTGCGGCGAGCAGCAGCACACCGCCCCAGCCTTCGGTTCCGAAGCCGAGCATTTCGAGAATCGCCATGCGTGCCTCCCGGCAAGCGTTGAGTGAATCGGCAGGATGCCTGCCGCCGCGCGTCGTTCGGGTCGCTCGCGCGGCGGCGGCGTGCTTACGGCGTGACGTCGGTCTTGAACCACTTGTCGGCCAGCTTCTTCACCGTGCCGTCCGCGAGTGCCGCGCCGATCGCCGTATCGAACTTCGTCTTCAGGTCGGCATCCTGCTTGCGGAACGCGAGCCCTTCGCCCGGCCCCCAGATCGGCCCGCCGAGCTTCGGCCCCGCGAGCACGATCGACGCGGTGTCCTTCTTCGTGTTGTTCGCCGCGTAGTACGTGACGTCGTCGAACGACGCATCGATGCGCCCGGCGACGAGGTCGAGGTCGCGTTCGGGCGAGGTCTTGTACACGCGAATCGACGCGATGTCCTTGAAGCTGTCGTTGATGAATTTCGTATAGACGGTGCCCGACTGGATGCCGATCGTCTTGCCCTTCAGCTGCTTGCGCAGCGCGTCGACGGTGGGCTTGTCCGCGTTCGCGTCACCCGTCAGCTTGACCATCGGCGCGCCGGGCGCGGCCTTCGGCAGGATCTTGGTATCGGTGACGGCGAACGTCGCGGGCGTCGCCGCATACGGACGCGAGAACAGCAGGATCTTTTCGCGCTCCGGCGTGATGGAGATCGCATCCATCAGGATATCGAACTTGCCGGCCTGCAGGCCGGGAATCATCCCGTCCCAGTCCTGCGCGACCATGTTGCACTGCACCTTGATCCGCTCGCACACGTTGGCGAGCAGCTCCGGTTCGAAACCGCCCAGCTTGCCGCCCGGCAGCGTGAGGTTCCACGGTGCGTAGCCGCCTTCGAGCGCGACCGTCACCGTCTTCCATTCCTTCGCCTGCGCCGGCGCCGCGAGCGTTGCCGCCGCGGCCGCGATGACACCGATCGTCCTGATTGCCCACTTGATCCGCTTGCCGTTCACGAGATTTCTCCTTGCGTTGAGGTTCGTCATCCCTTCGGTGCTGCAGCAAGCCGCCTCAGGAATTTGTCTATACAAGCATGCAAGAAGAAAAACAGCGCGACAAGCAGCGATCAAAAAAAACCGGGGAAACGCGGGAAATCCCCTAATTTCGGGGCTCTGACGTGCCTCGTCTTGGGGAATTCAGGCACGCGTTTGGTGCATCTCGTACGATCCATTCGCAAGGATGACTAGACAAATTCCGGATTGGATCAGCGGGCGGCAATGCGGGGAACCCGGGCCGCGACGGACGCGGCGCGCTCGGGTGGTCACGCCTCGCAACGACGCTGGCTCGAACGGGAACGAAACTGATTCGGGCGGGCCGGCTGCCGATGAAACGCGAGCGGCCCGTGAGTCAAACGGTTCGGCATCCTGCCTGAAATCGGCATTCGCGCAGAAGATCGCCCGAAGCCGGTATCGGACGCAAGGTCGACGTTGCCGTCGCGGTCCGGCGACGGCTTGCAATCGGGCTGCTACGAATCCGCGCGGCCGCCGGCGATCTCGATCGACGTCTCCCAGCGAAAGTAGCCGGACACCGCACCGCCACGGTCGAGCACGGCGAAATCGGCCGTGCACGTGGTGGCGCCCGCAGCCAGCACGTCGCTGCGCCAGTAATGGTCCGGCATCGGCCGGCACTGCGGATGGAGCAGGTCGTCGTCGGACGGCACCGGCGTCGCGGCGTCGCGCACCTGCGCTTCGATCGGCGCGACAATGCCGGCGTCTCGCAAGGCGAACCGGATGAACAGCACGCTCACTTCGGCACGCAGCGCCAGCGCCGTTTCGCGCAGGCGGAGCTGGTCGCCCGGCGACAGGCCGGCAAAGAGCCGGCTGTCGTTGCGGCCGAGCGGCCCGGTGTCGCCGGGGCTCACCACGTAGATGTGCCGGCCGTCGATCACGGTCGGCGCATCCGCGTTCCGGCTCGCATCGGGACAGGCCGACAGCAGCGTGACGGCATCGACGATCGCAAGCACGTCGCAACGAAGACCAGGCATGGCGCTTCCTCCGGAACGGGACAATGACGCGGGCGACCGTCGCATGGTCGCCCGCCTGCCGAGATCAGTTGTGGATCGAGATGAACGGGTCCCACTGATAGCAACCCAGCGACTGGCAATTGCGGTCGATGATCTGGAAGTAGAAGTGGTAGGTGACGCGGCCTTCCGACAGCGTTTCCGACGACCAGTAGTAGTTGTCCACCTTCTGGCAGGTCGGCGTCGACGGCGAGCTCGGGTTCGGAATCGGGATCGATGCGGTGGCCTTGCGCGGCGTCGGCGTCGAAATCAGGTCGCGGCCCTGGTTGGCGATGAAGCCGTAGAACACGACCTGCTTCTCGAAGCCCAGCGACAGGCTCGTTTCACGCCATCGGATCAGGTCGCCCACCTGCGCTTTCAGGTCGAGTTCGCCGCCCGCCTGCCCGGACACGACGTTGTCCTGGTTCGTGACCATGTAGACGTGCTTCCAGTCGATCAGCGTCGGGTTTTTCGGATCCCGGCTGGGATTCGGATATTTCTGGAGAATGGTTTCGGTATCGATCGAGACGAGCACATCGGTAACGCGTGACATAGAAGCTCCCGTTCAGGTAGATGGGTTGCCGGTGCGTGGACACCGTTCCATGCGACCTTCGATCACCGATCGGGTGATCGATTCGCACGAAACCTTGAAAACATCAATTTGTCCCGCGACTCGAATTTACATCGAGCGGTTAATCCAATGAACCTGTAAATGCTGACAGTTCTCGATTATTTTTTATAAGGACATCAATTTGCGAAAACAATATTCCGGATTGAATCGATATTTCACACGATTTTCAATACTGCAAAATCGGCGCATCCGGGGCGAAGCCTTCGCCGGATACGCGGGAGCGCGGTTCAAATGCGGCAAGCACGCGTCAGGCGGGGCGCAGACCCAACAAGGAGTATTTCAGCGTTTCAATAATATTTTTATTAACGCCGCCCTTTTCCGGGACGAACGCGCGACCTTGATGCGCATATATGTGAATTGAATCTCGCATTTCATGCAAAAACAGAAACAAAAAGACTTGCGCGAATCGCGCCCAACTTCGCCATTACCGAACCACACGTGTAACGACATTATTTCATCTCGTATTCCACCGCGAGAGATCAAGAAAAAATCCGCAGCAAAACAACTGACGACAAATGTTCGCACTCGTGCGTGGCCGGGATCCCGTCATGCAGTCGCACGGATCACGCCCGGTACGAGATCCCGGGCGCGCACGCGCACCCGGCCTCCCCGCTACTCGACATTGTCCGCGACGTCCGTCATCCGGATCATGTGCGGCTTGACGCCTTCGTCGTCCGCGGCCACCGCTTCCTTCGGATGGATCAGCGCTTCGAGCCGCGCCTTCGTTGCAATGAACTCGGGCGTATTGACCTGCGCATAATCGCGCGGTCGCGGTACCGGCACCTCGATCAGTTCCTGCACGCCGCCCGGGTTCGCCTTCAGCACCAGAATCCGGTCCGCCAGGAAGATCGCCTCGTCGAGGTCGTGCGTGATGAACAGGATCGTCACGTCGATATTGCGCCAGATGTCGAGCAGGTGGGTCTGCATCCGCGCACGCGTCTGCGCGTCGAGCGCGCCGAACGGCTCGTCCATCAGCAGGATCCGCGGGCGGTTCGCGAGCGCGCGGGCAATCGCCACGCGCTGCTTCATTCCGCCCGACAACTGGTGCGGATACACGTCGGCGAAACGCGTCAGCCCGACGAGATCGAGCCACTGCAGCGCCTCGCGCTCGGCCTCGCCGCTGCTGCTGCCGTTCATGCGCAGGCCGAACATCACGTTCTTCTTCACGGTGAGCCACGGAAACAGCGTATAGCCCTGGAACACCATCCCGCGGTCGGCGCCCGGCCCCTGCACGGGCTTGCCGTCCAGCAGCACCTCGCCGCTCGTCTGCGCGTCGAGCCCGGCCAGGATGCGGATCAACGTCGACTTGCCGCAGCCGGACGGGCCGATCACGCACACGAACTCGCGCCGGTGCGTGCGGAAGCTGATGTCGTCGAGCGCGACGCACTCGCCCTGCGGCGTCGCGAACCGCTTGCCGACATGGCGCACGTCGAGAATCACGTCGCGGGTTTTCAGCCGCGCGAAGCGCTCGCGCACCGCGTCGGATTGAATCAGGTAATCGGGAACGGTCTGCGGATTCTGCATGATGCCCTCTGCGAAAATCGGTAGATGGATGCGCGTCGACGGGTGTCACGCCTTCAGCGTGCGATCCCACGGAAACAGCTTGCGGCCGAGCAGCCCGAGCACGATGTCGGTGCCGAGGCCGATGATCCCGATCATCAGGATCGCCGCGTATACGTTGTCGAAATGCTGGTAGCGGGCCTGCTGGCTGATGTACCACGTGATGCCCGAACTCGTGCCGACGAGTTCGGCGACGATCAGGTAGGTCCACGCCCAGCCGAGCAGGATCCGCTGGTCGCGATACAGGTCCGGCAGCACGCCCGGAATCACGACGTGCGTGAGCAGCTTCAGCTTCTTCGTGCCGAGCGTCATCGCGGCCTCGAACAACCCGTATTCGAGCTTGCGCGTCGTGTTCGCGATGATCAGCACCTGCTGGAACAGCGTGCCGATCACGATGATCGCGATCTTCGGCGCGTCGTAGATGCCGAGAATCGCGACCATCAGCGCGCCGAACGCCGGCGCCGGCAGGTAGCGGAAGAACTCGAGGAACGGCTCCTGCAGCCGCGCGAGCGCACTGAAGGTGCCGCAGACGATGCCGAGCGGCACGCCGATCGCGGACGAGATCACGAAGCCCCAGAAGATGATCCGGATGCTGTGCCACAGGCTCTCGTGCAGCCACACGCCGTCGCGCGATGCGGGCGGCGTCGTGAACGCCGTGTAGAACGCGCGCAGCACCTGGTGCGGCGCGGGCAGGTAGACCGGGTTCGCGCGCACGCCTTCGGGCACGGCCGCGTGCGTCGCACGCGCATGCGCGAGCTCGTCGTCGAACACGTCGCGGTCGATCTGCATGCCGGCCTGGAAATAGTCGACGCTCCCGGGATTCGTGATGCGCATCTGCGGATGCCAGACGAACGGCACATAGCTGATCAGGCACCAGACGGCGCACGGCAGCAGGAACGACGCGAGGCCGAGCGTCCATTTGCCGCGCGTCGTCAGTTCGCGGCGCACGGCCAGCCAGCCGGTCGTGTTGCGGGTCATTGACATGGGAATCTCCGTATCGTTGCGGGTGCCGGTCGCGCGCCGCCCAAGGGCCACGCGCGACCGGGCGTTCATTGCAATGCGCCGCCGGCGGCCTGGGCGCGGTAAGCCCGCCAGCCGCCGAAGCGCGTGATGTCCTGCGCATCGTCGAGCGCCGCGCTTTCGCACAGGAAACCCTGCACCCGCGAGCCGTCCGCGAGCGCCAGCGTGCCGATGCCGAGCGGCGCCGCAATCCCGGCGACGAAGCTGCCGTAGGCATCGACCGGCATCTCCCAGATCTCGACCGCGATCGGCGCGCCACCGTCCGGCACGCGCACGAGGCCCGGCTTGGCGACGCCGCCGCTGGCCGCCGCGGACAGCGCGTAGAGGCGATAGGCGGCGGCCGTCGTCGTCGCGGCGACGAAACGCGCGCCCCGATCCGTGAGCTGCCCGTTCAGCGGCTCGCCACGCAGATGCGCGCCGACGACGGCCACGCGCACGACACCGGACGACGCGTTGGACGACACGCCCGACGACACATCGGACGACACGCCAGACGATGCGCCAAACGACACATCGGACGACACACCGGACGATGCGCCGGACGCAGGCGCCGCCGGCGCTGACGCCCCGGCATCGCCGACAACCGCATCGCCGCCCGCATCGCCGCCCGCGACGGCGCCACCGACCCACGCCTGCGCGAGATCCAGCAGCCGCGCATCGTCGTGCGCGCGGCCGACGAACGTGATCCCGAACGGCAAACCCGCATGCCGTCCGCTTTCGCACGTGCCGGCCGGCACCGCGATCGCCGACAGGTCGAGCAGGTTGACGAAATTCGTGTAGTAGCCGAAGCGCGAGTTGACGCCGATCGGGTCGGCTTCGAGCGCGTCGACGGTCGCGGTCGTCGCCGAGGTCGGCATCACGATCGCATCGAGCCCGCCCCATGCGCGATCGGCCTCGACGCGCAGCGTCGCGAGCCGGTCGAATGCCGCGAACGCATCGGCCGCGCTGAAACGCGACGCACCGCCGACGATCTCGCGGATCACCGGATGCAGCGCATCGGGTTCCCGCGCGGCGAATGCGCCGATCGCGGCGAGCCGCTCGGCCACCCACGGGCCTTCGTACAGCAGCCGCGCGGCGGCCAGGAACGGGCCGAAGTCGATCTCGACGACCCGCGCGCCGGTCGCGCGCAGGCGTTCGAGCGCAGTACCCCACGCCGCGCGATACGATTCGTCGCCGAAGAACTCGAGCTGATCGGCACGCGGCACGCCGAAGCGCAGCTGCGCGAGCGGCCGCCCCGGATGCGCGCGCAGTCTGTTGGCGCCCGGCAGCGGCTGCCACGCGCGCCCGTACGGATCGCCTTCGGTCACGCCATGCGCGACGTCGAACACGGCCCGCGCATCCGCCGGCGAGTGCGCGAACACCGACACGCAATCGAGCGAGCGGCAGGCCGGCACGACACCGAGCGTGCTCACCACGCCGCGGGTCGGCTTGAGCCCGACGAGGCCGTGGAACGCGGCCGGCACGCGCCCGGAGCCGGCCGTGTCGGTGCCGAGCGAGAAGGTCGCGACGCCGAGCGCGACCGCCACCGCCGACCCGGAACTCGACCCGCCCGACGCATAGCGCGGATCGAGCGCATTGCGGCATGCGCCGTAAGGCGAGCGCTGCCCCGAGAGCCCGGTCGCGAACTGGTCGAGATTGGTCTTGCCGACGGGGATCGCGCCGGCCGCGATCAGCCGCTCGACGACGGGCGCGCTGCGTGCGGGCGTGTACGCATAAGCCGGACAGGCCGCCGTCGTCGGGATGCCCGCGAGGTCGATGTTGTCCTTGATCGCGAACGGCACGCCGTACAGCGGCAGCGTCGCGATGTCGCGCCCGGCGAGCGCGTCGGCATACCGCGTCATCTCCGCGCGCGACAGCGGCCGGATCCACGCGTGATGCGGGTCGCCCGCGTCCAAATGCGCGGCGATCGCGTCGACGAGCGCATGCGGCGTCAGGTCGCCCGCTTCATAGCGCGCGCGCAGCGCGGCAATCGAGCGCAGCCCGGGCAGGAGGGAGCGTTCCGTCGTGTTCATGCGACCTCCTCGGCAGCACCCGCGCGCATCACCATCAGCCGCTGGCCGGCCACCACCGCCGCGCCCGGCGCGCAATCGATCGTCTCGATCGTGCCGTCTTCCGTTGCCGTCACCGCCACCTCCATCTTCATCGACTCGACGATCGCGACGACCTGTCCTTCGGTCACGCGCTCGCCGGCTTCGACCAGCACCTTCCACACGCTGCCCGACACGTCCGCGGCAATCGCCCGCTGCGTGTCGTCGAGCACGCCCGCCGCGCGCGCCGCCTGCCCGTCGCCCGGCTCCGCTTCGCCGACGTATTCCGCCTGCCCGGCCGCCCGCCATCGCTCGCGCTCGGCTTCGAACGCGGTTTGCTGCGCGGCCTTGAACGTCGCGATCGAATCCGCCTCGTCGCGCAGGAAGCGGTTGTATGCGCCCAGATCGAACACGGATTCCTCGATCTCGAGCGCCGCACGGCCCGCGATGAAATCCGCGCGCAGTGCGGTCAGCTCGGCTTCGCTGACTTCGTAGAAGCGGATCTCGTCGAAGAAGCGCAGCAGCCAGGGCTTGCCGGCCTCGAATTCGCGCGTGGTGCGGTGGCGGTTCCACATCTGCACGGTCCGGCCGACGAACTGGTAGCCGCCGGGCCCTTCCATCCCGTACACGCACAGATACGCACCGCCGATGCCGACCGCGTTCTCCGGCGTCCAGGTGCGCGCGGGGTTGTACTTCGTGGTCACCAGCCGGTGCCGCGGATCGATCGGCGTCGCGACCGGCGCGCCGAGATAGACGTCGCCGAGCCCCATCACCAGATAGCGCGCGTCGAACACGATGCGCTTGACGTCGTCGATGCTCGCCAGCCCGTTGATGCGCCGGATGAACTCGATATTGCTCGGGCACCACGGCGCATCGGGCCGCACCGACTGCATGTAGCGCTCGATCGCGATGCGCGTCGACGGGTCGTCCCACGACAGCGGCAGATGCACGATGCGGTTCGGCACGCGCATGTCGGCCACGTCGGGCAGTTCGCGCTCGGCTGCCTGCAGATGCGCGAGCAGCGTGGCGAGCGGCAGCGTCCGCGCGTCGAACTGCACCTGCAGCGAACGAATCCCCGGCGTCAGGTCGAGCATGCCGGGCAGCCGGTGCGCGTCGAGCCAGCACATCAGCGCATGCACGCGAAAGCGCAGGTTCAGGTCGAGCACGAGCGGCCCGTATTCGACCAGCACGTTGCGATCGCCGGAGCGCCGGTACACCACGCCGATGCCGCCGCCGGCCGCCGGATCGCGATGCAGCACGCAATCGTCCGGCGCGCCGGCGCAAGCCGCAGGCACGACCGCGGCGGCAGCAGGCGCGGGCGACACGCGGGCGCGCACGAACTGAACGGTGTCGCCCGGGCGCAACTGCCCGAGCTTCCACAACTCGTCGCGCACGACCGTCACCGGGCACACGAAGCCGCCCAGGCTCGGGCCGTCGGGGCCGAGGATCACCGGCATGTCGCCGGTGAAATCGACCGCACCGATCGCATACGCGTTGTCGTGGATGTTCGACGGATGCAGGCCCGCCTCGCCGCCGTCCACCCGCGCCCATTGCGGCTTCGGGCCGATCAGCCGCACGCCGGTGCGGCTGGAGTTGTAATGGACCGTCCACTGCGTGCCGTAGAGCATCGCGATGTCGTCGGGCGTGAAGAAGTCCGGCGCGCCGTGCGGACCGTCGAGCACGCCGAGCGTCCATGCGTGCGTCAGCGCGGGAACCTCGGCCGCGGCCAGCGTCGCGCCCGCGTCGCCGCGCCCCGCGTCCGCGTGCAGATGCAGCACGTCGCCCTTGCGCAGCGCGCGCCCCGCGTGGCCGCCGAACTGGCCGAGCGTGAAGGTCGCCTTGCTGCCGAGATAGTCGGGCACCTGCAGCCCGCCCTTCACGGCCAGGCATGCGCGCACGCCCGCGCCGGTCACGCCGCCGAGTTTGAGCACCGCGCCGGGCCGCGCGCGCAGCACCTGCCAGAACGGCGCCGGCTCGCCGTCGAGCGTGGCCGCGAGCGGCGCGCCGCCGAGCACGAACAGCGTCGCCGTGTTGAAGCGCAGCGTCGCGCCGACCATCGTGAATTCCAGCCCGGCCGCGTCGCGCGCGTTGCCGAGCAGCGCGTTCGCGAGGTCGAACGCGCGATCGTCCATCGGCCCGGACGGCGGCACGCCGACGCTCCAGTAGCCGACGCGCCCGGGGGCCTGCTGCACGGTGGTCTGCACGCCGCCGTCGAGCACGTCGATCGTGTGCGGCGCGAACGCGAAGCGCGACAGGAATGCCGTCGTCGGCGCGCCGCGCGCGAACGTGTCCGAGCCGGCGATCGCGCGCAGGTAGTCGAGGTTGGTCTCGATCCCGTACAGCTCGGTACGCGCGAGCGCGGCCTGCAATGCGGCCAGCGCGTCGCGCCGCGTATCGCCGCGCACGATCAGCTTCGCGAGCAGCGGATCGTAATGCGCGCTGATCTCGGTGCCCGCCTCGATCCAGCCGTCGACGCGCACGTCGTCCGGAAACGCGACGTGCGTGAGCAGGCCGGCGCTCGGCAGGAACTGCTTGTGCGGATCCTCCGCATACAGCCGCACCTGGATGCTCGCGCCGCGCGGCGCGACGGCGAGCGTGTCGAGCGGCGGCAGGTCGCCTTCGGCCTGCAAGATCATCCACTCCACGAGATCGACGCCCGTCACCGCTTCGGTCACGCAATGCTCGACCTGCAGGCGCGTATTCACCTCGAGGAAATAGAACTGGCGCGCGTTCGCGTCGAACACGAATTCGACGGTGCCGGCCGATGCGTAGCCGACCGCGCGGGCGAGCCGCACCGCGCTCGCGTGCAGCGCGTCGCGCTCGGCATCGGTCAGGTCCGGCGCGGGCGTTTCCTCGATCACCTTCTGGTTGCGGCGCTGCACCGAGCAATCGCGTTCGCCGAGCGCGATCGCGCCGCCCCGGCCGTCGCCGAAGATCTGCACTTCGATGTGCCGCGCGTGTTCGACGAACTTCTCGAGATAGACGCCCGCATGCGCGAAGTTCGCGTTGCCGAGCCGCACGACGGATTCGAACGCTGCCTCGAGCTGCGCGGCATCGCGGCAGAGCGACATGCCGATCCCGCCGCCGCCCGCGGTGCTTTTCAGCATCACCGGATAGCCGATCGCGCCGGCTTCGGCGAGCGCCGTCGCCACGTCGTCGAGCAGGCCCGTGCCCGGCAGCAGCGCGACGCCCTGTGCGGCGGCGAGCGCGCGCGCGGTGTGCTTGAGGCCGAACGCGCGCATGTGATCGCCGCGCGGGCCGATGAAGCGCAGCCCCGCCGCTTCGCATGCATCGGCGAAGCCCGCATGCTCGGACAGGAAGCCGTAGCCGGGATGCACGGCCTGCGCGCCGGTCTCGCGCGCGGCGGCGAGGATCGCCGCGACGTTCAGGTAGCTGTCGGCGGCGGGCGCCGGCCCGACCCGCACGGCTTCGTCGGCGAGCGCCACGTGACGCGCGTCGCGATCGGCGTCCGAATAGATCGCGACCGACGCGATGCCGAGCCGCTTCAGCGTGCGGATCACGCGGCATGCGATTTCGCCGCGGTTCGCGACGAGGACTTTGGCGAATCTCATGCGGCCTCCCGCGAACGATGGCGAGCGTGGGCGTGGTTCATTCGGCCTCCCAGATCGTGAGGCGCACGGGCGTCGGGTTGTAGCCGTTGCACGGGTTGTTGAGCTGCGGGCAGTTCGAGATCAGCACCGTGACGTCCATCTCCGCGCGCATCTCGACGTACTTGCCGGGCGCGGAAATGCCATCCTCGAACGTGAGCCCGCCGAGCGGCGTGACGGGCACGTTCATGAAGAAGTTGACGTTGCCGACGAGGTCGCGCTTGCCGAGCCGCGCACCCGCGCCGCACGTGCAGTGCGCGATCGCGTTGAGGAAGCTGTCGCGGCAGTTGTGCATGTAGCGCTTGTCGAGCGCATAGCGCACGGTGTTGCTCTCGGCCGCGCACGCGCCACCGAGCGTGTCGTGGCGCCCGCACGTGTCGGCGACGATCGTCACCATCGGGTTGCCCCGGCTGGACAGCAGCACGCTGCCCGCGCTCAGGTACAGGTTGCGCTGCGCGCGAATCGTGTCCTGCGCGCTGTAGCGCTCCTCGGTGTCGTCGGTGCGGTAGAACAACGTGTCGACCGCCTGGTTGCCTTCCAGGTCGAGGATGCGGAAGACCTGGCCGCGTTTCAGGTCGTGCAGCCACGGTTCGCCCGCGTTCAGCGTGGTGTCGTGGATCGCGTCGCGCGGGTCGAGACGGCTTTCGATGATCGGCATGGTCCGGCTCCTTACGCGAACAGGCGGTCGGTGTTGGTGAAGCCGCGCATGTTCTCGGCGCACGCGCGCCGGCACGGGTCGTCCTCGGGCGCGGCGCCGTCCGCCGGATACGCGCGGTACGCGATCAGCTTCACGGGCTTCGGCGCATAGTCGGTACGCGGATCGAGCGGATGCGGCGCGGTCGAGAACGCCGCGAGCGTGTTCATCTCGAAGCGCAGGTCGAGCGCGCTGCCGGCCGGCGAATGTCCGGCGACGAAATCGAGCGTGCCGTCGTCGCGCGTGTCGAGCCGGCTGAAGAAGTTGACGTTCGCGGCGAGATCGCGCGCCGACAGTCCGTATTTCGCGAGCTCGAGCACGAGGCTGTCGCGGCCGTTGCGGATCATCGCGTTGCGATCGGCCTGGTACGAGCTCGTGCCGTACTTGTGCGCGAACAACCGCGCATCGCCGACGCCGCCGAGCGGGTCGTGCCAGCCGAGCGTGTCGGCCGTGATCGACGCGATCACGCGCCCCATGTCCGTGTACAGCGCATGGCCGCGCGTGAGATGCGCGGTGTGCTGCGCCTTCAGCGTATCGGCCATGTTGTAGCGTTCGAGCGGGTCTTCCTGGCGATGAAACACGGCGGACAGGTTCGCGCCGCCGTCGACGTCGACGAGGCGCAGCGCGAGGCCGCGGCGCAGGATACCGGACCAGTGGGTGCCAGCGGGAATCAGCGTTTCCCACACGACGTGCGGCGGCGGGGCAAGGAGGGCTTGGGGGCTCGGCGACATGGCGGCTCCGTGGAGGGTTGGACAAAAGGCGTGAGAGGGCGACCGAACGACATCGCGACCTCCCGGGCTTTTATCCCTCCGTGGAGCCTCGCCGTTTCCTCGAATCGAGGCGAAGGCAAGACCGGATTGCTCTCGGACCAGTCATCGCGCGGCGCGAACGCCGCACGACCGGAACCCTAGCGATCCTGAAGATGATGCAAATTGCTTCGCACCTCTCGAGCGTCAATCTAGCGAGTTGCGTGCCAGCCGCCGTGCAACGACCACACGACGACCGCGCAACGACCGCACGACGCGGCACGACGGCGCGACGACCCGCGGCATGCACGAGTCGGCGGCGACGACGGCTTGCCCTCGCAGCGGGCGTGCGGCGCACCATGCGCATGCGATCGCGCACCGGCGCAGTGCGGATCGTGCGCACCTGCGCCGCGCGTTCGGCAATGGCATGGGCATTGCTGAACGGATGCATCGTCACTCGATATCTCACGCGTCATGAACAAGCTCGACCTGCTCCGGCGCGCATTGAGCGCGCTGTTCTCCGCCCGCTTCATCGAACTTCAGCGCGCCGCGCGGCGCCGTTGAATCGCGTGACCGCGTGCCATTGGCACGCTTCTCGCTCGGCATGACGCCGAGAGGTGCGGCAGCGTCGCATCTTAGGGGTGCTAGGGTTCCGGTTCATCGAACGTCTGGTCCGAGAGCAGCCCGGCGCGGGTGCGTCCGATCGCGAGACCGGACGCACCCGCGCTACACGGCGGGACAAAAGCCCGGGAGATTGGCGATGGCAACGGCCGTCGCGCCTCTCCGTGGCCGCTTCGTTCGTTCCGCATCCGCAGGAACCGGCCACGCGGCCGGACCGCGCACAGGCGCGGTCCGAATCGACGATCCCGATCCCGGTCTCCTGGAGAACAACGATGACCCGTCCCGCCCCGGCGTTCCGCCGCCTGCCGTCCCTCCGTTTCGTCCGTCATGCACTGGGGGCCGCCGTCACGGCCGCCGCGCTGTTGACGGCGCCCGCCGTGCACGCGGCCGCGCCGCTGAAGATCGGCTACAGCGACTGGCCCGGCTGGGTCGCGTTCCAGGTCGCGCTCGACAAGGGCTGGTTCAAGGAAGCCGGCGTCGACGTCGACTTCGAATGGTTCGATTATTCGGCGTCGCTCGACGCGTTTTCCGCGGGCAAGCTCGACGCGGTCGCGGCGACCAACGGCGATGCGCTCGTCACCGGCGCGGCCGGCGCGAAGAACGTGATGATCCTGCTGACCGACTATTCGGCCGGCAACGACATGATCGTCGCGAAGCCGCCGCTGCGCACCGTCGAAGGCCTGAAGGGCAAGAAGGTCGGCGTCGAGCTCGGCCTGGTCGATCACCTGCTGCTCGAAACCGCGCTGCAGAAGCACGGGCTCAAGGACGGCGACGTCACGCTCGTGAATGCGAAAACCAACGAACTGCCGCAGGTGCTCGGCTCGTCGTCCGACATCGCCGCGGTGGCCGCCTGGCAGCCGAACGCGGGCGAGGCGCTGAAGCGCGCACCGGGCGCACGGGCGATCTTCACGTCGGCGGATGCGCCGGGGCTGATCTACGATGCGATCACGGTCGCGCCGGCGAGCCTCGCCGCGCGCCGGGCCGACTGGGCGAAGGTGGTCAAGGTCTGGTACCGCTGCGTCGCGTACATCAACGACCCGAAGACGCAGGCCGACGCGGTCAGGATCATGTCCGCGCGTGTCGGGCTCGCGCCGGAACAATACCTTCCGCTGCTGAAGGGCACGCACCTGCTCGACGAGGCTGCCGCAAAGCGTGCGTTCCGCAAGGGCGACGGGCTCGACTCGATCTATGGCTCGACGCGCAACGCGAATGCGTTCAACGTGCGTAACGCCGTGTACAAACAGTCGCAGGACGTCGACGCGTATATCGATCCGCGCTTCACCGCGCCGCACTGACCGTCGCGGGTTCGCCTGCAGGCCGGGCCGGGCATGCCGGTGACGGGTCCGGCCCGCTCACCACGAACATCCGGGCACGCGCGTGCCCGATGGAGATCGAAGCAGCAGGACGCGGGAATCGTGCGCGGGCCGAACGGTTCCCGCGCATGCCGACCGCTCGCCGCGGCAAGCGTCGGGCCGTCGGCAAGCCTCGACGCCGCCATGCACGGCGCTCATGCGCTGCATGAAAACTAATCGATTGTTGGCAGCGCCGATCGACCCCGACAATCCGCTTCATGCCCGTTGCTTGCGGTACGGGCCACTCCCCCTCCCAATCGGCACGTCACGATCCATGAACCATCCCGCCCCTGTCTCCTGCATTGCCGAGGCCTGCGCGGCCACGGCCGCTCCGTTCCATGCGCGCCCCCGCACCTGCGGCGAAGCGCTCGTCGATCTTCTCGAACGCCAGGGTGTCGAATGCGTGTTCGGCATTCCCGGCGTGCATACCGTCGAGCTCTATCGCGGCCTCGCCGCATCGTCGATCCGTCATGTGACGCCGCGCCACGAACAGGGGGCCGGATTCATGGCCGACGGCTATGCCCGCGTCACCGGCCGGCCGGGCGTCTGCTTCATCATCACCGGGCCGGGGATGACCAATATCGCGACCGCGATGGCACAGGCCTACGCGGACTCGATTCCGATGCTGGTGATCTCGAGCGTCAACGCGCGGCGCGAACTCGGCAGCGGCGACGGCCGCCTGCACGAGCTGCCGTCGCAGCGCGACGTGTTCGCGGGGCTCACCGCGTTCTCGCACACGCTGCTCGACGCGGCCGACCTGCCGCAGGTCCTCGCGCGCGCCTTCGCGGTGTTCGAAAGCGCGCGTCCGCGGCCCGTGCATATCGAGATCCCGCTCGACGTGATCGTGATGCCGGCGCCCGCGCTGCCCGCCGCGCCGCTCGCGCTGCCCGCGCGCCCCGCGCCGGACGCGAACGCGCTCGCGGCAGCCGCCGACCTGCTCGCGCAGGCCCGGCGGCCGCTGATCCTGGCCGGCGGCGGCGCGATCCACGCCGCGACGGAACTGCGCGAACTCGCCGAACGCCTGCACGCGCCAGTCGCGCTGACGATCAACGCGAAGGGCCTGCTGCCGGCCGGCCACCCGTTGCTGATCGGCTCCACCCAGTCGCTGCCGGCCACGCGCGCGGCGATCCGCGAGGCTGACGTGGTGCTCGCGGTCGGCACCGAACTCGGCGAAACCGATTACGACGTCACGTTCGACGGTGGCTTCGCGATCGATGGCCGGCTGATCCGCATCGACATCGACGCGCAACAGCTGATGCGCAACGCGCGCGCCGAAATCGCCATCGCCGGCGATGCGCGGCTGACGCTCGGCGCGCTGTCGACCCGCCTGCACGAACGGCCGGCGCCGGCACCCGAGCCCGGCTGGGGCGCGCCGCGGGTGGCCGCCGTGCGCGCCGCGATCGCGGCCGGCCACGACGGCGCCGCGCGTGCCCAGGCACGGCTGATCGACACCATCGTCACCGCACTGCCCGGCGCGATCATCGCCGGCGATTCGACGAGCCCCGTCTACGTCGGCAATTTCACGCACGATGCGCCGGCACCGCGCAGCTGGTTCAACTCGTCGACCGGCTACGGCACGCTCGGCTACGGGCTGCCCGCCTCGATCGGCGCAAAGCTCGCCGCGCCTGCGCGGGCCGTGGTGTGCCTGATCGGCGACGGCGGCCTGCAGTTCACGCTGCCGGAGCTCGCGAGCGCGGTCGAGGCTCGCGTGCCGGTGATCGTGATCGTCTGGAACAACCGCGGTTACGGCGAGATCCGCAAATACATGGTCGAGCGCGACATCACGCCGGTCGGCGTCGATCCGTATACGCCCGATTTCCAGACGCTCGCACGCGGCTTCGGCTGCGCGGCGCAGGCGGCCGCGACGCCCCACGCGCTGGCCGACGCGCTGCGCGATGCGACGGCACGTCCGATGCCGACCGTGATCGAAATCGACGAGGCAACCTGGTTCGAACAGGTGCGGCGATGAGCACGACACCGGATCTCGCGTTCGATCCGCCGCTGCACACGCGCCACTTCATCGACGGCACGTGGCGCACGAGCGTCGGCGGCGCGACGCTGCCCGTCGTCGACCCGTCGACGGAAATGGTCATCGCCGAGGTCAGCGCAGGCGGCGACGCCGACGTCGAGCATGCCGTGCAAGCCGCCTCGCGCGCGTTTCGCGACTGGAAACGCACGACCGGCGCCACACGCGCGGCGCTGCTGCGTGCCATCGCGCGCGGCGTCGACGCACGGCGCACGCGGCTCGCGACACTGCAGTCGCTCAACAACGGCAAGCCGTTCGCCGAAGCCGAGATCGACGTCGCCGACGTGATCGCCACCTTCGACTACTACGCGGGCCTCGCGGATGCCCTCGACACCGACGGCGAAACCGAGATCGCGCTGCCCGGCGGCGATCATCGCGCGTGGATCCGGCGCGAACCGGCCGGCGTCGCCGCGCTGATCGTGCCGTGGAATTTCCCGATGGTCACGACCGCATGGAAGCTCGCGCCCGCGCTCGCCGCCGGCTGCACCGTCGTGCTGAAGCCGTCCGAGATCACGCCGCTGCCCGAGCTCGAACTCGCCGCGATCGTCGCCGAAGCGGGCCTGCCGCCCGGCGTGCTGAACGTCGTGACGGGCACCGGCCACGAGGTCGGTGCCCGGCTGTGCGCGCATCCGCTCGTCGCGAAGGTGTCGTTTACCGGCAGCACGGCAGTCGGCGCGCAGGTCATGAAGACGGCCGCGGACACGATCAAGGGCGTCGGTCTCGAACTCGGCGGCAAATCGTCGATCGTCGTGTTCGACGACGCCGACCTCGATCACGCGGTCGAACTGATCGCGGGCGGCGGCCTGTTCAACGCCGGGCAGATGTGTTCGGCGACCTCGCGCGTGCTCGTGGCCGCCCCGCTCGCCGACGACCTGATCGCGCGCCTCGCGCGACGGATCGAGACGACCGTCGTCGGCCCGCCGTTCGCACCCGGCGTGCAGATGGGCCCGTTGACGAACCGCGCGCAATACGAACGCGTGAAGCGCCACATCGCACAGGGCCGCGCCGACGGCGCGCGGCTCGTGACGGGCGGCGACGCGCTCGCCGGCCCCGGCTACTTCATCCGCCCCGCGCTGTTCGCCGACGTGCCGGCCGGCTGCGCGCTATGGCGCGACGAAATTTTCGGGCCGGTGCTGTGCATGCGCGCGTTCGACGCCGAGGACGACGCGATCGCGGCCGCCAACGATACCGAATACGGGCTCGTCGCAACCGTCGTCACGCGCGACGCGGCGCGCGGCAGGCGCGTCGCCAATGCGCTCGAGGCGGGCGTCGTATGGATCAACACACCGCAACTGATCTATCCGCAAACCTCATGGGGCGGCTACAAGCGCAGCAGCGTCGGGCGCGAGCTCGGCCCGTTCGGGCTGGCCGCCTTCCAGGAAATCAAGCAGGTCATGACGGCGGCCCGCTGAGGCCGGCGACCCATGCGTTTATGTCATGGCGCGCATGCGGATATTTCGTTTGTTGCGGAAATTTGACCTCCCTACAGTTCATCCACACCCGCGCCGCCATCCGGCGACCGGCATCGAACCACCCGGCATCGTTCATCAGGAGACGGCCATGCAACACTTCAAGGCGGGCAGAAGGCAGGTGATCAAAACCCTCGGCACGGCACTCGCCGCATCCGCCATTCCGATGCCGTTCATCAGGACTGCGAAGGCTCAGTCGGGCAGCTTCGCGGGCAAGACGCTGCGCCTGCTCACCTGGTCCGACGATACCGGCGCGGCCGCGCTGCGCAACATCGCGGAAACCTTCAGCAAGCAGACCGGCGCGCGCGTGATCGCCGATCGCGCGGACGGCACGTCGGGGATGGTCGCGAAGGTCAAGGCCGCGGGCGAGCGGCCGACCTACGACGTCATCACGCTCGCGGGCGTCGGCGCGGCCGGCCTCGCCGACGCCGGCCTGCTCGCGAAGCCCGACCTGAACCGGCTGCCGAACCTGAAGGACGTCGCGCCGCAATACCGCACGGGCGCGAACGGCTTCGGCATCGGCTACCTGCTGTGGTCGGACGGGCTGATCTACAACACGGCGACCGTGAAGAGCGCGCCGTCGAGCTACGAGGCACTGTGGGATCCGAAGTATGCGGGGCGGCTGTTCCTGCCGCCGCCGGAGTGGGCCGAAGCGGTCGACCTCGCGATCATCGCCGCGAAGCTGGCCGGCGGCTCGCAGCAGAACATCGATCCCGGGTTCAGAAAGCTCGCGCAGCTCAAGGATCGCGTGATGACCCTCGGCGAGAACCCGAACCAGGTCGCCGACCTGTTCCGCACCGGCTCGCTCGACATCGGCGGCATCTATTCGCCGGCGTTCTTCCCGGACCAGATCCGCAAGCCCGACTACAAGATGGGCGTGACGTACGGAATGAAGGAAGGCTTCGCGACGCAACTGATGTTCACGGTGATCCCGAAGGCGCATCCGGGCGACCTCGACCTGATCCACGCGTTCATCAACCATTCGCTCGACGCGGGCGTGCAGGGCCGGATGGCGGCCGACGTGCTGAACGGGCCCGTGAACGGCAAGGCCGTGATTCCCGCGGAAAGCCGCGCGTTCGTGCCGTCGCCGCAGCAGATCGCGGAGAAGGCCGTGCTGCACGACGACAAGGCGCTCGCCGTCGTCCAGCCGGCGTGGATCAAGCGCTACACGGGCCTCTTCGCGGCGTAACGACATGGCCTCCCTGTCCTCCCCCCGCGACGCGGCGCCGGCCGCCGGCACACCGGCCGGCGCCGGCTCGGACGCCGGGCCCGCGCTGGCCGGCGTACCGCCGTGGCTGCTGCTCGCGCCGATCCTCGCGTTCCTCGCGGTGCTCGCCGCCGCGACGCTCACCGTGTTGCGCATGAGCGTCGGCGTATCCGGCGACGAATGGCGGACCTTCACGCTGCAGAATTACGCCGATCTCGCGGACCCGTACTTCACGAAATCGCTGTGGCTCACGCTGCGCCTCGCGTTCCAGAGCATGGTGTGCGCGGTGCTGCTCGCGATCCCGGTCGCGCTCGCGATGGCGCGCACCGAATCGCGGCTCGCGCGCCGGCTGATGCTCGCCGGCGTCTTGCTGCCGCTGCTCGTGAACCTGCTGCTGCAAGGTTATGGCTGGCTCGTGATGCTCGGCCCGGCGGGATTGCTCAATCGCGCGCTGCTGGCCTCGGGCGTCGTCGACCGGCCGCTGCAACTGCTGTACCGCGAGCACGGCGTGCTGCTCGGGCTGATCCAGACCGCGTTCCCGCTCGCCGTGCTGCCGCTGTCGAGCGCGCTGCGCGCGGTGTCCCGCGCCTACGACGAAGCCGCCGCGACGCTCGGCGCGAGCCGCTGGCAGACGCTGCGGCACGTGACGCTGCCGCTCGCGATGCCCGGCCTCGTCGCCGGCGCGCTGCTCGTGTTCGCATACAACGCCAGCGCATTCGCGGTGCCGCTGCTGCTCGGCGGCCGACGCGTGCCGATGCTCGCGGTGCTCGTGCACGACCAGGTCGCGCCGCTGCTCAACTGGCCCGCCGCGTCGGCATCGGGCGTCGTGCTGATGGCCACGACGCTCGTCGTGATGGCGGTGTCCCAGCGCCTCGTGCGCACCCTGCAACGTGCCGGCGAGGTGAGCCGATGAATACCCTGCTCTTGCGTACGCCACTGCCCGGCCGCCTCGGTCGCGCGACGGGCACGCTCGCGACGCTCGTGCTGTTGCTCGCCGCGCTGCCGATCCTGACGATGATCACGATGTCGTTCGGCGCATCGGGCACGCTCGAATTCCCGCCGCGCGAGTTCAGCCTGCACTGGTATCGCGCCGCCTGGCAGACGTTCGTGTCGTCCGATGCGGGCAGCGCGCAGTCGATGGGCGCCGCGTTGACGACCAGCCTCGTCGTCGCGGTCGCGACGATGCTGATCGCGACCGTCGTGTCGGTGCCCGCGGCCTACGCGCTGTCGCGCTGCCGCTTCCGCGGCAAGGCGCTCGTCGAGCAGCTCGTCGCGTTGCCGATCGTCTATCCGCTCGTGATGCTCGGCCTCGCGCTGCTGATCGTGTTCAACGCGCTGCCGGTCGAGCTCGGCATCGTGCGGCTCGTGGTCGCGCACGTGATCCTGACGCTGCCGTTCACCGTGAAGAACTGCGCGGCCTCGGTTGCGTCGATCGGCCCCGACTTCGAGGAAGCCGCGTGCGTGATGGGTGCAAGCCCGCGGCGCGCGCTCGTCGACGTCGTGCTGCCGCTGATGCGGCCCGGGATTCTCGCCGGGATGCTGTTCGCGTTCATCGTGTCGTTCAACGAATTCACGGTGACGTTCTTCCTGTACGGCATCGACACGATGACCCTGCCGGTCTGGCTCTACAGCCGCACCGTGTCGTCGCTCGACCCGACCGTGTTCTGCTTCGCCGTGTTCACGGTCGCGATCGACTTCGCGCTGATCTGGATGCTCGAAAAACTCGTCGGCGACAAGGGCGTCGCGCTCTGATGCGCGCACGGCCCCGCCCTCGACCATGCAAGGAACCGTCATGACCCAGCTCATCCTCCAGAACGTGACCAAGCGCTTCCACCAGGCGTATGCGGTCGATCACGTCGACCTGTCGGTGCCGGACGGCAAGCTCGTCTGCTTTCTCGGCCCGTCCGGCTGCGGCAAGACCACGCTGATGCGGATCATCGCCGGCCTCGACACGCCGACCTCCGGCACGGTGACGTTCGCCGGCCGCGACCTCACGCACGTGCCCGCCAACCGGCGCGACTTCGGCATGGTGTTCCAGTCGCTCGCGCTGTTTCCGCACATGACGGTCGCGCAGAACATCGCGTACCCGCTGCGGCTGCGCAAGACGGACCGGGCCGCGCAGGCGCGGCGCGTCGCCGAGCTGCTGGAGCTGATCCAGCTGCCGCACATGGCCGACCGGCTCGTCACGCAGCTGTCGGGCGGGCAGCGCCAGCGCGTCGCGATCGCGCGCGCGATCGCGTCGTCGCCGCGCCTGCTGCTGCTCGACGAGCCGCTGTCGGCGCTCGACGCGAAACTGCGCGAAGCGATGCAGGTCGAGATCCGGCTGCTGCAGCAACGGCTCGGCATCACGACGATCATGGTCACGCACGACCAGCGCGAAGCGATGACGATGGCCGACGAGATCGTCGTGATGGAGAAAGGCCGCATCCAGCAGGTCGGCCGGCCGCTCGACATCTATCGCGACCCGGTCAACGAATTCGTCGCCGACTTCATCGGCCTCGGCAACATCCTGCCGGTCGCGCGCGACGGCGACGACGCGATCGTCCTGCCGGGCGGACAGCGGCTCTCGATCGGGCGCGCGCCCGACACGCCACGCGCGCCCGACGCCGTGCGCCTGCTGATTCGTCCCGAGGACGTATGCGTGCGGCCGGGCGCGACGGCGTCGGGCGCGCCGAACACGCTCGCCGGCACGATCACGTTCGTGCGCGACGTCGGCGCGTCGATCGAGGCGACCATCGATTGCCGCGGCTTCACGCTGACGGCCGCGACCACGCCGCGCGAGACACCCGACCTGCACGTCGGCATGCCGGTTGCCGCCGAACTGCCGGCACACGCATGCAAGCTGATCGCCGCACGCGGCGCCTGATTTTCCTTTCGTTCCCCAACGCAGCAACAAGGATCCCGCCATGAACGCATCGACCCAAGCCAACCGCCTCGTGCGACGCCTGCTCGCCCGCACCGCCCTCCTCTGCGCCTGCGCCGCCGGCGTGGCCGCCGTCGCGCCGCTCGCGCACGCCGACGCGCTCGACACGATCGCCAAATCGGGCGTCGTGCGCATCGGCGTGTTCGAGGACTACCCGCCGTTCGGTTCGATCGGCCCCGACATGAAGCCGCAGGGCTACGACATCGACATGGCGAACCTGATCGGCAAGGCGCTCAACGCGAAGGTCGAACTCGTACAGGTCACCGGCGACAACCGGATGGCGTATCTCGCCGACCGCAAGACCGACATGCTGCTGTCGGTCGGACAGACGCCGGAGCGCGCGAAGGTGATCGACTTCTCGAACGCGTATGCGCCGTACTACCTCGCGGTGTTCGGCCCGAAGTCGCTCGCCGTGAAGGGCAACGCCGATCTCGCCGGCAAATCGGTCGCGGTCGCGCGCGGCACGCTCGAGGACCTGAGCATCAGCAAGGTCGCGCCGCCGAGCGCGACGATCAAGCGCTTCGACGACCCGAACGGCGCGATCGCGGCGTTCCTGTCGGGACAGGCGCAACTGCTGGTGGTGGGCAACGACGTGGGCGCCACGATCATCGCGCGTCATCCGTCGATCGATCCGGAACAGAAGTTCTCGCTGTTCAGCTCGCCCGACCACGTCGGCCTGAACAAGAACGAGCCGCGCCTGATGCAGAAGGTCAACGAAGCGATCGCCGGCGCAAAGAAGAACGGCACGCTGAACACCCTGTCGCAGAAGTGGCTGCACGCTGCCCTGCCGGCCGATCTGTGATGCGCAGCGCCTTCGCCCCGCACGCTCGACCCAAGGCATCGCGATGAGCTACGTGTTCGACTTCAGCGATTTCGGTCTCTACGCCGGCATGCTCGCGCGCGGCGTCGGCGTGACGCTCGCCCTGACCGCGGCCGCGACCGTGCTCGGCGGCCTGCTCGGCACCGGCGGCGCGTGGATCGCGCTCGCCGGCCCGCGCTGGGCGCGCGCGCTCGTCGCGTCCTACGTCGAGCTGATCCGCAATACGCCGTTCCTGGTCCAGTTGTTCTTCATCTTCTTCGGGCTGCCCGCGCTCGGCGTACACCTCGACGAAGCGCAGGCGGCCGTGCTCGCGATGACGGTCAACCTGGGTGCCTATGCGGTCGAGATCCTGCGCGCCGGGATCGAATCGGTGCCGCACGGGCAAGTGCAGGCCGCGCGGGCGCTCGGGCTGCACGGCCGGCAGGTGTTCGGCCACGTCGTGCTGCCGCAGGCGCTCGCGAACGTGTACCCCGCGCTGCTCGGGCAGGTCCTGATCGTGATGCTCGGCTCGGCGGTCGTGTCGCAGATCTCGGTGCCCGACCTGACCTACGCGGCCAACTTCATCCAGTCGCGCAACTTCCGCGCGTTCGAGATCTACATCGTCGTGACCGCGATCTACCTGCTGCTGTCGATCGCGCTGCGCATGCTGCTCAATCGCGTCGGCCGGCGGCTGTTCGCCGGTCGCACGCGCCACGGCGCGGCTGCCGCACCGCGGCGCACGCGGGTTGCCCGCTTCACGTGGCGCGCCCGCTCCCCTGCAACCCACCTGCCGACGGAACGTGCGCGATGATCGAATTCACCTTCCAGGATATTGCATGGAACCTGCTGCTCGCCGCGCGCTGGACCGTGCTGCTGTCGCTGATCACGTTCGCCGGCGGCGGCCTCGCCGGGTTCGCGCTGCTGGCGATGCGCATCTCGCCCGTGCCGGCGCTGCGCCGCTTCGTGATCCTGTACATCGAACTGTTCCAGGGCACGCCGTTGCTGATGCAACTGTTCCTCGGCTTCTTCGGATTGCCGCTGGTCGGCATCGACGTGACGCCGTGGGTCGCGGCGTCGGTCGTGCTGACGCTGAATGCCAGCGCCTGTCTGGCCGACATCTGGCGCGGCTGCGTCGACGCGGTCCCGCACGGCCAGTGGCACGCGGCGGCCAGCCTCGGCATGACGTGGACCCAGCGGCTGCGCTACGTGGTATGGCCGCAGGCGTGGAAGATCGCGCTCGCCCCGACCGTCGGTTTCCTCGTGCAGGCGGTGAAGAGCACCGCGCTCACGTCGATCATCGGGCTGACCGAACTGACCAAGACCGGCAACATCATCACCAACGCGGTATTCAAGCCGTTTCCGATCTACGCGATGGTCGCGCTGCTGTACTTCGCGATGTGCTTCCCGCTGACGTGGTATGCGCGCACGCTCGAGCGCCGCTATCGCGTCGCGAAGGCGCGCTGAACCGGCGCCGCGCGCGCCTCATTACGATGCAGGAACTTTCATGATTTCCATCAGCAACGTTTCCAAGTGGTACGGCCAGTTTCAGGTCCTCGCCGAGTGCACGACCGAGGTGAAGAAAGGCGAGGTGGTGGTCGTCTGCGGCCCGTCCGGCTCGGGCAAGTCGACGCTGATCAAGACCGTGAACGGCCTCGAGCCGTTCCAGCAGGGCGAGATCCTCGT
>NZ_QTQN01000052.1:0-37662 GCF_003853755.1 Burkholderia sp. Bp8984 | reverse complement strand
GGTGTCTGCGGTCAGGCCTTTGGGCGTTGCGCGGTGAGGGTGGCGCTATGTGCGTTGTGCGTTGTGCGTTGTGCGTGGTGCGTGGTGCGTGGTGCGTGGTGCGTGGTGTGATGCGGTGCCGTGTCGTGCAACATCGATCGCGCGGAACGGTACTTGCTTCATCGGCAATTCACTGGCGCGAAGCGAGCCGCGCATCGCTGCGAGCCAAGTCGATCTTGGCTGCAACGCATCTTTCGCACTCCGGAAGCCCGTTCGCACACGCTTCACCGGATTCGTTGATCAACGGGCGACAGTGCGTCACGCGCATGCCGGCTTATCGTTCGACGCGATCGCGCGTATCGTCGACCCATGTTGTCCGATCCCGTCGACGTCATCGGCTTCGTTCGCCAACCGGCCGCTCTCGCTCATGTGAATGCGGCCGTCAAAACAGGAAATTGATCATGGAATTCGTACTGGACCACTCGCTCGACGAGGATACCGCCCGCGCGGTCGAACATGAAATCTGGCGCGTCGATCCCGACGCCAAGGTCGAGATCGATCGCGCGACGTCGCACGTGAAGGTCGAGTCGTGGCTGTTCCCCGAGGAATTCGTCGTCGCGTTCGAGGATGCGGGCTACAGCGTCAGGATCAAGACTCACTGACGCGCGCCCGGCCGGCGCCGCACGCGAGCGCGACCGTCGCGTTGCGCCGGCGACATTTTCCGCACCGGCCGGCGGCCCGCCGCTCACCCGCCGATCTTGAACCCCGGCAACTGCTGCCCGAGCCGCGCGCCCATTGCCGCGCCGAGCGCCTGCAGCGCATTGAACGGCCGGATCATCACCTCGAATTCGACGATCCGCCCGTCGACGTCGAAGCGGATCATGTCGATGCCCTTCAGCCGCTTGTCGCCGACCGTCGCACTGAACTCCAGCACGACGCTCGTGCCGTCGTCGTCGGCGAACGCGCGGTGGTATTCGAAGTTCTCGAGGATCGTGAGCACCGTGCGCAGCGCCAGCAGCAGCGCGGGCGCCGGTCCGTACGGCTTGAACGCCATCGGCGAGCGGAACACGGCGTCCGGATGGACGATCGTGTCGAGTTCGCTGAAATCCTTGCGCGCGAGCATCGCGTGCCACGTCGCGAGCGATGTCGCGACGGCGGGTTGCAGATTCGACAGGGGTTGCATGCTCAACGACTCCGGTAACGTCACACAAAAGAAACCCGCTCGAAGGCGGCGCCCGCTCGGGTCGCCGCCGCATGATGCCGCGCCGGCGTCGTCACGCGTCCGGCAGGATCACGACCTTGCCCTTCACCTGCCGGCTCGCCATGCGCGCGATTGCGTCGGCCGCGCCCGAGAGCGGCACGCGCTCGGTGATCGCGGGCCGCACCTTGCCGGCCGCGAACCATTGCGCGAGCTGGTGCATGTTCGCCGCATGCTGCGCGGGGTCGCGCCGCACCGCGTCGCCCCAGAACACGCCCAGGATGTCGCGCTCCTTGAGCAGCGCGAGGTTCAGCGCGATCTTCGGAATCTCGCCGGCCGCGAAGCCGACCACGAGGAACCGGCCGCGCCACGCGGTCGCGCGCAGCGCCGCCTCGCTGTACGCGCCGCCGACCGGATCGTAGACGACGTCCGCGCCGCGTCCGCCGGTCAGTTCGTCGACACGGCGCCGCAGGTCCTCGGTCGCATAGTCGATCGTGTCGTCGGCGCCGGCCGCGCGGCACAGCGCGAGCTTGTCCGTGCTCGACGCGGCCGCGATCACGCGTGCGCCCAGCGCCTTCGCGATCTCGATCGCGGCCAGCCCGACACCGCCGCCCGCGCCCAGCACCAGCAGCGTCTCGCCCTGCTGCAGGCGCGCGCGCTGCTGCAGCGCATGCAGCGACGTGCCGTAGGCCAGCACGAGCGCCGCGCCCTGCTCGAACGTCATCCCCGGCGGCAGCGCCGCGATCTGCTGCACGTCAGCCACGCAATGCTCCGCGAAACCGCCATGACCGGTGAACGCGACCACCTCGTCGCCGGGCCGCCAGGCGCTCACGCCGTCGCCGACCGCGTCGATCACGCCGGCGAATTCCGCCCCGGCGAGAACGGCAGCGCCGGCTTCACCTGATAGAGCCCCTGGACGATCAGCGCATCGGGGAAGTTGAGCGACGCCGCCTTCACGCGAATCCGCACCTGGCCGGCGGCCGGTTCGGGAACCGCGACGTCCTCGATGCGCAAGCGGTCGATCGGGCCGAATGCGGTACACAACAGGGCTTTCATGCTCTCCTCTCTCCTCGCGCGACGTCGTCGCGCAGCGATACGGCATCGATACGGCAGCGGGACGCGCCCGCGCGATCGGCGCGCAGCGCACGCGCATCGGCCCGCGCCGCGTCACCATCATTCGTGCTGCGCGGCGCTCTGAACCACGCGTCGCGCATCTCGAGCGTCGTCGTATCGGCGCTCGCCAGCAGGTCGAGCTGCGCATCCACCTTCGGCAGCTCCCGGCGAAAGAAGTAACGCGCGGCGGCACGCTTGCCGGCGTGGAAATCGCGATCGCACGCGTGCGCGGCGAGCGTCACGTCGAGCCACGGCCACGCGACGACCCGATGACCAAAGGCTCCGAAACCGGATGATCGGGTCGGCGACTGCCAATGTTGGCGGGAAATTTAGCACGGTCGTTCTAAACCGACAATGGCGGGTCGCCCCGATGGTGAACCGGGGCGATGGCGGCATGCGCAGGCGAAGGTTGGTCGATGCCGGCGCGCGACGCGCCGGGCGCGATGCCCGACGTGCCCGCGCCCCGCTCACGCGTGCGGCGGGGGGGCCGCGTCGTCTGCCAGCGTGCCGAGCGGCACGAAGATGTAGCCCTTGCCGCGCACCGTGCGGATGTAGCGATAGTCGCCGACCGCCTGCTCGATCAGGTTGCGCAGCCGGAAGATCAGCACGTCGAGCCCGCGCTCGGAGCGCCCGGCCACGGTCAGCCCCAGCAGCGCGAGGATCTCCGCGCGCGACAGGACGCGCAGCGGCTGCGAGATGAACAGTTCGAGCAGCGCGAATTCGCTCGCGCGCAGCCCGAGGTCGTCTCCCGCGCGGGTCGCGCGCCGCGTGACGAAATTCACCTCGATGTCGCCGAACGCATAGGTTTCGGCATTCCGCGGCCCGCGCGGCGACTCCGGCCGGTTCGGCGCGTAGCGGCGCATCGCGCTGCGCACGCGTGCGACCAGCTCCATCGGCTCGAACGGCTCCACGACATAGTCGTCCGCGCCGATCTCGAGCGCGACGACCTTGTCGACCACCTGCGCGTCGCGGCTGATCACGATCACCGGCATGTCGTAACCGGCCCGCCGCAGTGCGCCGAGCGCCATGTAGAACGTCGTGGCTGGCCGTTCGACCCGCAACACGATCAGGGTGGGCGGTGCCGCGCTCACGTGCGCGAGCAGCATCGACACATCGTCGAGCGCCGACGTATCGATCTGGCAGCCGCGCAGGAGCACGCGGATCCTGTCGCGCATGCGCGGATCGGGCTCTACGACGAGAACTTGGGTGGCCATGGAAAATCGTCCAGCACGACGGCCTGCACGGCGCATCGCGACGTCACGCCGGCCCGCCTTCCGGCCGGAACGGCCGGGTGCGGCCCGCACGAACCTGCGCGCGCACGACGCCGGCGACTACACATGCATGCAGCAATCGAGACTCGTCAGGAAATAGCTCAGGCTCTTGCGGATCGACGTCTCGACGTCCCGCACGTCGCGCGCCGCGGGCGACTGGCCGAGCAGCGTCGCGACGATGTCGAGCGCCTCCCACGGATGCCGGTCGTCGTAGTCGGCGTGCAGCTTGAGCCAGCGCATCGCGCGATGCCGCACGGCCGGATCGAACTGCCGTTCGTACGGCGATGCGCACAGCAGCGCGCTCCACTCGCCCGTCACGCCCTCGATCGCATAGTTGGTCGCGGCGATGCTCGGCGCGAGCGCGTCGGTACTGCCGCTCTTCCAGCACCAATGGCTCAGCGAGAATCCGGCCAGCGGCGCGTCGCCGCTCAGCAGCATGTCGATCGTCACGCCCGATTCCGCCGCCCAGTTGGCCCAGTGATCGACGTGGTTCTGCTCGACGCGGATATTGCGGATCAGATAGCGCCGCGCCTTCTCGTCGCCGCGCGACCGATAGGCGGCGGTCTTCACCAGGTTCATCGCCATGTATTCCGGAAACTGGCTGACCACCGCCCAGCCGGTCACGAAGAATGCGCGCAGTTGCGACGCGCGCAGCGTCCCGCCGCTCATCGCCGCGAACACCGGATGCGCACGGACGCGCGCCTTCAGTTCGTCGGTCGCGCCGACCACGTCGCGCAGCCAGGCCGGATAGCTCGCCAGGTCCATCAGGTCGCCGGTCAGTTCAAATGGAGCACTCATGCGTTCGTTCCTCGCTTGGTTCAATGGAATCCCCCTTCCTGCCAGGGCGCGGGGCGGCTGAAGTAATAGCCCTGGCAATAGTCGACGCCCAGCGCGCGAAGCATCTCGGCCGTCGCCGTATCCTCGACGTGCTCGGCGACGGTGCGGTACTGCATCACGTGCGCGATGTCGTTGATCGCGGACGCGATGCCGCGCTTGATGCTGTCGGACGTCATGGTCGACACGAGGCCGCCGTCGATCTTCAGGTAGTCGATCGGCAACTGGCGCAGATACGAAAACGACGACATGCCGGCGCCGAAGTCGTCGAGCGCGAAGCGGCAGCCGAGGTCGCGCAGCTCGCACATGAAGCGCGACGCGACCTCCAGGTTGCGCACGGCGCTCGTCTCCGTGATCTCGAAACACAGCAGCGACGGGTCGAGCCCCGACGCCGACAGTTCGGCGATCACGAACTCCACGAAGCGCTCGTCGGTGATCGACATCGCCGACAGGTTCACGTTGTATTCGACGTAGCGGCGCTGTTCGAGCCGCGCGAGGCGCCGGATCACGGTGCGTACGACCCAGCGGTCGATCATCGTCATGTGGCCGTAGCGCTCGGCGGCCGGCAGGAACACCGGCGAGATCAGCTTGCCGTCGGCGTCCGGAATGCGCAGCAGGATCTCCGCGCGCTCCCGCGCGCCGAGCGCGGGCTGGATCGGCACGATCGGTTGCGCATACAACTGGAATGAATTCGTCTCGAGCGCCGTCTTCACGCGCCGGCTCCACTGCGTGTGATACGCCTGGCGGCTCGAATGCATGTCGCGCGAATCCGCGACATGCACGCGGTTGCGGCCGCGATCCTTCGCGACGTAGCACGCGACGTCGGCCATCTGCATCGCCTTCTCGACGCTCTCGGGCCGGCACGCGAGATCCAGCACGCCGATGCTCACGCTGAGCTTGAACGGCTCGCCTTCCCACAGGAACGTGAAGTCCTCGAGACTCGCGCGCAGGCGTTCCGCCTTGCCGCCGTCCGGCGCGCCGTCGCTGCCGGCCGGCAGCAGGATGCCGAATTCGTCGCCGCCCAGCCGGCCGAACACGTCGTCGTGGCCGAGACTACGCGCGAACACCGCGGTCGCGTCGCGCAGCAGCGCGTCGCCGGCCGCGTGGCCGCACACGTCGTTGACTTCCTTGAAGCCGTCGAGGTCGAGCACCAGCAGCATCCCGCCGCCGCGCTGCGCCAGTGCGTCGCCCAGGCGTCGCTCGAACGCCGTGCGATTGATGAGGCCGGTCAGCGCATCGTGCGACGCCTGCCAGGTCAGCTTCTCGATCAACTGGTGTTCGCGCGTCATGTCGCGCAGGATCAGCACGTAGCCGACGCAGCGGCCCGCGGCGTTGTCCATCTTCGACAGCGACGCGCGCACCGACACCGCCGAGCCGCACACGCGGATCAGGTCGAGATCGCGGGTGAACGTCGGGTCGCTGCGGTTGCCGAGCGACGCGAGCAGCTTGATCGACATGCCCGTCGACGTGTCGATCAGGTCCAGCACGTCGTTGATCGGCTTGCCGACACACTGCCGCGACGACGTGCCGAGCAGCTGCTCGGCCGCCGGATTGACGGTCTCGATACCGCGCGTGAGGCCGATCGTGACGATCGCATCGGCGACCGAGCGCAGCGCGGCTGCCGCGAATGCCTGGCTCCGGTCCAGCTCGGTCTGCATCGACACCTGCTGGCGTTGCGCGCGGCTCGCCCACCGCACCGACAGCAGGATGATCAGCAGCGAGGCCACGATGTACGACAGGAACAGCTGGATGACGGCCGAGCGGAATTCGGCGCTCAGTTCGTCGGAAAAGCGCTTCGGCAGCGGTTCGATGTGCGCGTTGAGATCCCAGATCGCGTGGTTCAGGCTGCTCGTGCGCCGGACGTCGTCCGCATGCACCGACGCGTGCAGCGCGTTGGCGATCCTGCGCAGGTCGACCAGTTGCCGGTCCGCGTCCTCCCAGTATTGCAACGCGGCGTTCAGGCGTGCGAAGCTGCTCAGGATCGGGTAGAACCACACCACCGCCGCCGCATCGACCGGATTGATGCCCGCCTCGATCAGCGCCTGGCGCGCCACGCCGTGGTCCGGCGGCGTACTGGTCATCGCGCGGCGCGCGGCGCCGAGGAAGGTGAGGGTCCGGTCGACCGCCAGGTATTCGTCGAACAGCTTTTCGTCGCCGGTCTGCCCGTAGCGGCTCAGCAGCAGGATCTCGTCCTTCTGCGCCTTCGACCAGCTGCTTTCGCCGCCGACGTACACGCGCAACGACATGATCACGATCAGGCTGACGGCGACGAACCCGGCCAGCGCGACGACCACGACGACGATCGGCAGGATGCCGAGCGCCGGACTCCATGGCCACACGTGGAACGAGCTGCGCTGACTCTGGAGCTTCGAAATGTTTTCCATACGTGAATGACTGTTTTTCTGATTCTTGTCGATGCCGCCTGCCCGACGCGTCGCCGCACCGCCTGCGCCAGGCACCTCCCCGTTCCCTTTGCGCGCCGCGCCGCCGTGCATGCCATCGCGCCACGACGCGGTGCCGGCGACTATGTCGTCCGGACGCGGCGCGACAACTCGGCGCCGGCATCCGTACCGGCATCGGTCGCGAGAATGCGGCGTGTTTCGTCGCGCACGACCCGATGGCAATCGCAGCCCTGCCGTTCGAGACCGGCGAGATCCGTGAGCACGATGGCACCGCGATGCTGATGGATCAGGCCGAGCTCGTGAAGCTGCCGCGTGGCATCGGTGACGGTCTCGCGGCGCACACCCAGCATCTGCCCCAGCATGCCGTGCGTGACCGGGATTTCGATGCTGCGTGCGCGCTCGTAGGCGATCAGCAGCCAGCGGCCCAGTTGCTGCCGCATCACGTGATGACGGCTGCAGAACATGACCTGCGACGCCTGGGACAACGCCAGCTGCATCCGCACGAAGACCTGCCGCCGGATCGCCGCCGACACGTCGCACGCGTCCGCGAAGCGGCGCGCATACAGCCGGTACGCGAACCCGCCGCGGTAGACGACGACGCGGCGCTGCATCGCGCTGCCGATGACGTCGTCGCACACGATGCCTTCGCGGCCGATTTCCGTCACGCCGAGTGTCGTCTTGCCGCCCGCCGTGTATTGCAGGGAAATGCCCGCCGTCACCGGAAAATAGACGGCCTCCAGATTCTCGCCGGCATCGCACAGCACCTGGCCGGTCTCGAGATTCGAAAGCATCAGATGAGGCGCCAATTCGGAACGGTTAATTCCGTCGAGCGCTGACAGGAAATGATTGGCACCAAGTGCATGCGGCAACTCGATGACGTTGTTGGCCTGATGTATCACGGCGCACCTCGTACGTTGTATCCCTGCCCCTCGGCCACCGGACCTTCCTGCTGTTTTCACCGCACCGGTTTAACGGTTTCTCCGCCTTTTCAGCGCGGTGACATTGAGCAAAAAGGTATCACGCAGCCCAACCGTACGCGACACTCCGCTTTTGTTACATGAAGTAATTTGACAGTTCGGCTCGCCATCCGAAGATACTTGCATTGTCAATAAAAAATTGGCGATTTAAATCCCACCCATATAAAACGGATTGCGCAATGAATCATTGAAAACGGCTCATGAATGTCAATGCGCGGTAATGCGATTTACACTGGAAATTAAAATCATTCCCGAATCGAAAAGAATGCGGAAAGTGTGGGTTATCCCACACTTCTCCCTCGTCAGGTGTGAGCGCCGTGACGGCGTGCACGTCCGAGACGGGTGCTAGTGCGCCGATGCCGTGGCCCGGCCCGCGTCGAGCGATGCGGCCCGCAATGCGTCCGCCGGATCCGGGAAGTCGCGTTGCCGCAATTGCGCGAGCCGCGCATCGCGCGCGTCGGGCGCAAGCGGCTGCGCGTCGAGCCGGTCGCGTTCGGCCGCGTAATCGCGATAGCGTGCCCGCCACGCATCGTCGCCCTGCTGCATCCGCTCGACGCGCGCGGCGACTTCGGCGCCGAGCTGCGCACGCAGCGCATCGGGCGTCGCGCGCTGGCCGTCGAGCCGCGCGAGCGTTGCAAGCGCATCGCGTTGGCGCGCCGCGCGCTCGCGTGCGTCGCGCTCGTCCGGCGGCAACGCCTGATCGAGTGCGGCGAGGCGTGCGCGCTTCTGCGCGTCGTCGAGCGTCGGATCGCGCGCGATCCTGATCCGGTCGAGATCGCCGCGCTGCCGCCGCAATTCCGCGTCGAAGAACGGCGCGCTCCAGTCGCCGAGCCAGCGGCGCGCGAGCGCCGCACGCCGCTCGAGTTCGCCTGCGATGCCGTCCGGATCGAGACCGGCGCCTGCCGGCAGCGCGCCCGGCAGCGTGTCGAACGCGGCGATGCACGCGCGATAGCGCGGCCACAGATCGAGCGCATCGCGGCGGGCCGGCTCGCCGATCGGCTGCGATGCGATTTCGTGCGCGACCAGCGCATCGAGCGCCGCAGGCGTCAGGTCATGCTGCGCAAGCAAAAAGTAATCGAAGAATTCCCGCACCGCATGCGCGTGCGCGAGGCGCCCGCCGGGCCCGACCGGCAGGCGCGGCGCACGCGCGCCCGCGAGCGATGCCGGCAGCGTGACATCCGACACGGCAAGCACCGGCCGCGGCACCGCCGCACCGCTCGGCGCGGCGTGGCCGGGCGGCGCGGTATCCGTGGCGGCCACGGCAGCCGTCGACGCAGCCTGACGACCGAACGCGTGCCAAACGGCGGCCGCGGCGATCGCCCCGGTCGCACCGTACAACACCGCGCGGGACAGCGTGGTCCGGACCTCCATCGCTCAGACGCCCTGCTGCTTCAGCCGGTTTGCCTGCACGCGCAGCGCGGCGACCGGGTCTTCCGCATAGGCGCCGCGAACGCCGAGCAGCTGGTTGATCGCGTCGAAGTGATTCCAGCGATAGCGCGTCGAAATCACCGTGCCGAACCGCGCACTGCAGGTCGACGTGAAACCGTCGTTCGGGCCGGCGCCGGCCAGCGCCATGACGTTGCCGGCCGTCAGGAACACGAGCGTCGAAGGATCCAGCACGTTCGCCGGATCGATGACCGGAATCACGCTGGTGTCGACCGCGCCGGTCACGATGCCGAGCAGCGATACCGGCTGATACGCGGCCCCGCTCCACGAGTACAGCAGATGCACGTTGCCGCCGATCGTCTCGACCGGTGCGCCGGTGCCGCACGCGCCGGCGCCCAGCCCCGGGCTCGGGAACAGCTGGTTGAACTGCGCGGCATGGGGCGTGCTCAGCGCGTTGAGCGCCGCGATCGCATCCTGGTTCGTGTTGTGCGTGTCGCTGGTGAGGATCCCGAACAGGTTCAGCAGCGCACCGAATATCGGCGTCGACAGGCCGGTCGGGTCGAGCTTCAGCGCGCCCAGCAAGAAATCGGCGAACTGCGAGCCGCGGTGCGGCGTCGCGATCGTCGTGACCGACGCGACGAGCGCGGGCGCGACCGACGCCACGTAGCGCGACGTCAGCCCGCCCTGGCTGTGACCGATCAGGTTCACCCTGGCCGCGCCCGTGACCGCGAGCACCTGCTTGACGTAGGCCAGCAACTGTTCGCCGCGCCCGTTCGGGCCGAGGTCGCCCTGGAAGCCGGACAGGTCGGCGACGTAGACGGTCGCGCCATGCCGCTGAAGATCGGCCTGGATGCCGTACCAGTACGGCAGGACGCCGAAATAGTCGTCGGTCCCGGTCAACCCGTGCACGAGGACGATCGGATAGCGGGTCGCCGCGTAGTCGTCGACGGCCGTCTGCGCGCCGGCCTGTGCCGGGCCCAGCAGGACCCACGCGAGCAGCGCGATACGGGCGATGAGCCGTGCGTACCCGAGCGATACGCGTCGCGCCGCCACGGCGTGCAGGAACGCTGCCGCGATGCCCCGCACGGCCGCATCGGCGCGACGACGCGGCGCGATGCGCTGGTCGATGTCGAAGTCATGCATTCGCGTGCTCCCATGCGGCATGCGCGGCCATGCGCCGCTGCCATGCGATGAACAGCGGCGCGCCGACGACTTCGAGCGCCGTGAAGCCGACGAACGGCGGCCACGGCAGCCCGAGCGCCGCGAGCGAAATCAGCCGCCCGATACCGCCGAGAAAGATCATCATCCACAGCGTCGCGAACAGCCGCCCCTGATGCTCGATGCGCGGGATCACCGAAAACGCCGCGAGCCCGAGCCCGAGCCAGACGCCCGCATGGAAACGCAGGTTGCCGTCCAGCGTCGCGTCGGCCGGCAGCGCGATGCCGAGCGACGCGTACAGCGGATCGTGGATGCCCATCATGCCGAGCACCCCGGTGATCGTCGGAACCAGCGCAAGCACGGCGGTCGCCGCCTGAAGCGCGCGTTTGCTCATTCGAATTCTCCTTGCGTCATCGATAAAAAATGCCCAGCACCTGAACGCTCGTCGACTCCGGCATCGCGCCGAAGCGGCTCCACGTCGGCCCACCCTGATGCAGCCATTGCAGCGCGACGTCGAAGCGATCGAAACGCCGCCGCAACTCGAGCCAGTATTGCCGGCCGCCGCCGAGATCGGCCTGCACGAAGCCCGACAGGTCGAGGCGACGCACGCCGACATTTCGCCACGCCGCCATCACGAACACGCCGTGACGGGTTTGCAGTTCCTGCGCGGCAATCGAGGTCTGCACCGCACGGCCCCATGCGAGCGGGTTCGCGCGCTGCAACGACCGCCATTGCGCCGCGTTTGCGCCACCGCCGTTGCTCTGGAATTCGGCGGTCAGCGACAGGTCGACCGGCAGCGTCCACGTCGCGCCCACCGATGAACTGGTGCGAAACGCACGATCGTCGGCCGCGCCGGTGGCACGCGCGATCAGCGAGCGCCGGTAGCCGCCCGTCCATTCGAGGTACGCGACCACCGAGTTGCCGAGCAGCACGCTCAGATTCTGGCCGAACTGCGGCGCCTGCCCGCTTTCGCCGTAGACGATCCATTGCGGCTGGATCGCCGCGGTGAGCCGCTGGCTCGCGACGAGCATCCAGCGGTCGACGCCGTTGGTGCGCTGCAGGTCGGACGACGCGGCCGGATCGCCCGGCAGGCTGCGGCGCTCGAGCCGCGGCGACAGCAGCGCCGCGAGCGAGCCCGAGTCCCACACCCGTTGTGCGCGCAGCCCGACCGTGCCGAGCCGGTTCGTGTGCCGGCTGTCCGGATCGGGCGGCACGTCGAGACTCACCGCCCCGGCCCGGAAGAAGTCGGTCGGGTTGTAGCCGATCGCCGCGCCGAGCCGCTCGTTCACGCGCCCCGCGTCGACGACGAACGCGGGCGACGCGCGCCAGCTCGCATACGCTTCCTTCACGAGCGTCACGTCGCGCGACGACGTGCGCGACGTGACGAGCGGATCGAAACGGTCGAAGCGCATCGAGAAATGCGCGGCGAACGACGGCGTCAGCCACTGGCCGTATTCGAACTCGATCGACAGCTGGTTGCGGCCGGCCTCGCCGCCGTCGCGATAGCGGCTCGCGCGCAGCGCGTCCTGCACGTTCAGCTTCCACGGCTTCGCGGTGTCGGCGGGCGTCGCGGCCGGCTGGTCGGCCAGCGCGAGCGCCGCGGCATCGGCCGCGTCGACGCCGGCCGTGCCATCCGCCACACCCGCTCCACCCGCTCCACCCGCCCCACCCGCATCCGCTGCACGCACGAGCGCAGGCAGCAGCACGAACGCGAGCGCCGCGATCCGGCCTCGGCGCCGCGCCGTCATTGCGCCTGGAAGCGGGACAGGTAATCGCGCTGCAGCCATGCATCGGGAATGTCGCGCCACGCGTAGTCGGAGAAACGCATGACCGTGACCCAGTTGCTGTCGAGCCCGTCGACGATGACGGTCTCGGTCGGCCGCTCGACGCCCAGTTGCATCGTGTAGCGGCGATAGAACGCGGTCTTCAGCAGCCGGTCGCTTTCCGAATAGAAGCGTGCCTTCAGCGGCCGGTTGTTCGCCGCGTCGATCCAGATCTCGATGCGGCGGTACGTGAGCCCGTCGCCGTGGCCGGCGAGCGCGAGCCGGTACGCGCGACGGGTCTGCCGGTCGCCGTCGACGATGTCCTCGACGCCCTTCAGCGCGGCCGAATAGTCGTGCGCGAGATTGACCGTCACGACGTCGCCGTTGGCGGCCTGGCCGAGCAGCCGCTGGTCCGGCGAGATCCGCACGCTGGCCTGGTTCGCCGGATCGTAGAACCACAGGTCGTTGCCGTTCTTCAGCATCAGCTTGCCCGTGTCGCGCGCCGGCGCGACGAAGCGCACCAGCGTGCGGAACGCACCGCCGGGCGCGTCGGGCTTCGAATGGATCGACAGCGTATTGCCGTCGACCTGCTTGCCGGACCGGTACTCGACGAGCGTCGCGGTCAGCACGAACGATTTCTCCGGCGTGCGGATCGCGTCGCTCGCGGCGAGCACCTTCTGCGGATCGGGCGCCGGCTGCGCACGCGCGACGCCGGCCAGGAACGAAAGACTCAGACAGCATGAAACGAACAGGCGACGCACGGGCGCTCTCCCGAAAGTGAAGTGAACGAAAAACGCGGCAATCGGGCGACCTCACACGTGCCGCAGCGCATCGACGATCGACAGCCGCGCCGCATGCCGCGACGGCAGCCACGCGGACAGCCCGGCCACGCACGCGAGCCCGGCGAACGTGACGGCGATGGTTCGCCACTCGCCCCACACGCGCACCGTCAGCGCGACGGCGTCGATCCGCGCGGGCGGCGTCCAGGCCAGCCCGCTGCGATTGACGATCGCGGCAATGGCGAGCGCGACCAGCACGCCGAGCGACGCGCCGGCCACGCCGAGCAGCGCGCCCTCGCAGACGAACAGCGCCTGGATGCCGCCGCGCCGCATGCCCATCGCGCGCAGCGTGCCGATCTCGACGGTGCGCTCGATGATCGCGGTGCTCATCGTGTTGCTGATCACGAACAGCACGATCGCGCTGATCAGCACGAACACGAAACCGAAGATCACCGAGAACATCCGGTTGGTCTGGTCGTAGAACGGGTTCAGCGTCGCGAAATCGACGACGTCGAGCGCCTGCCCGTCGAAGCCGCCGTGCAGCAGCTGTTCGATGCGCGCGCGCGCCGCCGGCAGGTCGGCCGTGCGCGCGAGCTGGATCTCGATCGCGGTCGCGCGCGGCGCGGCGCCGCCGTAGACGAGCCGCTGCGCCTGCGGCAGTTGCACCGCGAGATACACGTCGTCGAGTTCCTTCACGCCCTGCTGGTCCGCCTTCACGACCGAGAAGCGGCCGACGTTCGGCGCGCCGCCCGCGCTCGCGGTCAGCACTTCGACATGGGGCGCGCCGTCGGCGGCCGGCCGCGTTCCGGCCTCGGCCTGTGCGAGCGCGAGCACGTCGGGCGGCGCGGTCGCGGCCGGGCCGTCGGCAGGCGGCTCGGCCGGGGCCGGCGGCGCATCGCGGCAATCCGGCACGCGCAGCGGGCCGCACAGGTGCAGCACGCGCGCGACGCCGAGGCCGACGATCGCCGCGTCGCCGGCGCTGCCGCGCAACGCGAATGTGCGCGGCTGCAGCGGGAACCCGTAGGCGTTCCATTGCTGCATCCGGTACTGGTCGTCCGCAATTGCGCCGAAGCCCATCACGGTGCGCGACACGCCGGCCGCGAAATTGCCGGCGATCCCGCCGAACTGCAGCGTCGGCGTGACGACCTGCAGCAGCGGCGCGAGCTGCGGGTCGTGCCGCAATCGTTCGATCAGCGCCGGGTAGCCGCGAATCCCGTACGCGGCCGGGTCGCCCGTGCCGTACAGGAAATAGCCCTGCCGCTGGATCTGCAGGTGGCCGCTGCGCTGCACGAAGTCGGTCTGCAGGCCGAGCGTGATGTCGCGGCTGAAGCCGCCGAACAACAGGATCGCGCTGACGCCGACGATCATCGCGAGCAGCGTGGTGAGCGAGCGCCGGCGGTTGCGCTGCAGGTTGCGCAGCGCGAGCATCAGCGTATGGGTCATCGGTACACCTCCTGCGTCGCCGTGTCGTCGCCGGCCCGTTCGTGGCCGACGATGCGGCCGTCGAGAATCCGGATCACGGCGTCGGCCACCTTCACCACCTCCGGATCGTGCGACGACACGATGAACGACACGTCGCGCTCGCGCTGGATCGCGCGCATCAACGCGATGATCGCGTGCCCGGTCGCGCTGTCGAGGTTCGCGGTGGGTTCGTCCGCGAGGATCATCGCGGGCTCGGCCGCGAGCGCACGCGCGATCGCGACGCGCTGGCGCTGCCCGCCCGACAGCTGGCTCGGCCGGTGCCGCGCCTTGTCGGCCAGGCCGACCGCGTCGAGCAGGTCGCGCACCCGCGCCGCGCGCCGCGCGGGTGACCAGCCCGCCATCAGCAGCGGATACTCGACGTTCTCGTACGCGGACAGCACCGGCAGCAGGTTGAAGGTCTGGAACACGTGGCCGACATGGCGCGCGCGAAAATCCGACAGCGCATCGTCCGACAGCGACGCCGTGTCGTGACCGGCGATCGTCACGCGCCCGCTGTCGGGGCGGTCGATGCAGCCGATCAGGTTCAGCAGCGTCGTCTTGCCGCTGCCCGACGGGCCGCTCAGCACGGTGAAGCGGCCCGCGTCGAGCGTCGCCGACACGTCGGCGAGCCCGGTCACGCGCACGCTGTCGAGCAGGTAGGTCTTCGACAGGTGTTCGACATGCACGAGGCTCACGACGCACCTCCCGCGCGCACCGCGTGCGCCGGCGCCACCTTCGATGCATCCGCGCCCGCGCCGCCGGGCAAGGCGGGCAACCCGCGTATCAGCCGCCGCAGCTGCAGCCGATACGCGAAATGCTCGACCTCGATCACGTGCCGCGGCGTGCGATGGAACGCGATGCCGCCGCTCCAGTCCGAGCGGCCGCGCCGGATCAGCCGGTCGATGCGCGCGGCCTTGCGCGGCGCCGCGTCGCGCGCATGCAGATAGCGGGCGAGCAGTTGCGCCTGGTAGTCCATCAACGGCCAGTTGCCGGTCGAGGTCTGGAACAGCCCGATGAAGAACAGGTCGCGATGCTGCGCGTCGAACAGGTTCAGGTACAGCGACGGCTGCTGCTTGCGCCATTGCAGGTGCGCCTGTTCGATGAACGGGAAGCTCGGCTGGTAGCCGGTCGCGTACACGATCACGTCGATCGCCTCCTCGCTGCCGTCGACGAACACGACGCGATCGCCCTTCAGTTCGCGCACGTCCGGCCGCGCGGCGAGGTCGCCATGGCCGAGGTGATAGAACAGCGTCGAATTGATGATGAAATGCGATTCGAACAGCTTGTGGTCCGGCTTGCGCAGCCCGTAGTGTTCGGGTTGCCCGGCCGTCGTCAGGCGCAGCAGCCGCTCGCCGAAAAAGCGCCGCGCCCACAGCGGCATGCGCAGCCGCAGCGGCCATTCCGCCCACTCGTCCGCCGGCATTCCGAACAGGAATTTCGGCCAGTAGTAGTACCCGCGGCGCGTGCTGTGGAAGACCGCGCGCGCACGATGCGAAGCCTCGACCGCGATGTCGCAGCCGGAATTGCCGGCGCCGACCACGAGCACGCGCTTGCCGTCGAAGATCTCCGGCGTGCGGTACTGCGACGAATGCAGCTGCAGCCCGTCGAACCGCCCCGGATAGTCGGGCAGTTGCGGATGCGACAGGTGGCCGTTGCAGACGATCACGCCGCGATAGGTCCGCACCTCGCCGCGATCCAGTTCCACGCGCCACTGCGTGCCGCCCTGCACCGGTGCGATCTCGAGCACCGAGCGGCCGAACTCGATCCGGTCGTACACGCCGAAGCGCCGCGCGTACGCGCGCAGATACGCGAGTGCCTGGTCGCCGCGTGCATAGGTCGGATAGTCGTCGGGAATCGGAAAGTCGGTGTACTCGGAAAACCGCTTCGAGCTGATCATGTGGATCGAGCGATACACCGCGCCGCTCGGGCGGCCGTAGTACCAGTTGCCGCCGACGTCGTCCTCGCGCTCGATCACGTCGAAGCCGATGCCGGCCGCGAGCAGGTTCTTCGCGGCGGTGATGCCCGCCGCGCCCGCGCCGATGATGCAGTACCGCGCGCCGTCGTTGCGCTCCGTCATGGTGAACCTCCTCTTCCCGTTCAAGTAGCCGACGCCGTCACGGCTTGCGTGTCGGTCGCGCCGGCGAGCCGCGCGTCGTACAGGTCTGCGATCGATGCGCCCGCGCGATCCGCGATCGCGAAGCGATCGTCCGGATAGCGCAGCAGCATGTCGGCGTCGCCCGCCTGCGCGGCGCCGAACACGATGCGGCCGATGCGCCATGCGTACGGCGGCTCGCCGTCGGCGGGCCACGCGCCGAGCAGCACGCGCAGCACGTTTTCCAGGTGATTGACCGGCAGCCACAGCTGCGGACACGGCACGCGCCCTGCATCACCCTGCACACCCTGTACACCCCACAGCGCGGCGGGGTCGGCGGCCTTCGCCTGCGCGATGCCGCCGCTCCATCGGGCCTCGGGCAACAAGTCGTCGCGCCAGCTCGCGCGTGCGGACCGCCGGGCCGGGCCGTCCTCCGTCTCGCGCGGCAGCGCGACGGTCGTGCCGCCGGGCGGATGACTGCGGTACACGAACGTCGCATCGAGCAGCACGCGGCCGGCAAGCGACGCGCAGCGCACCGTCACGTGCCAGCCGTCGGCCACCATGCGGCCGCTCACGTCGGTGTCGAGCGCGAGATCGCCATGGCCGTCGAGCGCGTCGGCGAGCGCGTCGAGCGCGATCGTGATGTCGACGGCTTCCTGCAGGCAGGCCCGCTCGCCGCCGGGCGGCGCGACCCAGTCGGCCACGACGCGCGCGTGCTCGAGCAGCAGCGACGCCGGCACGGCCGCGCGGCCGTCGACGCGGAAGGCATGCGTGTACGGTGCGCCGGCCGTGCGATAGCGCGTCGAGAAGCAAGCGAACGGCCGGAAGCGTCGCGGCGCGCCCGCGTGATGCCGGCGCGTCGCGAGTTCGCCGAGGTTCGGCAAGCCTTCCACCGCGTCGAACCCGCGCAGCTGGATCGGCGTCAGTGCGCGGCCGACCGCGCCCATGTACATCGGCTCGCCGCTGTTGGATGTCGCTGGATTCGCTGGATTCGCGAGTTCCGCGAGCCAGTGGCGCACGCCTTCGTCGATTCGCATCGGCGTTACGTAGCGCCGCGTGACGGCGAGGTTCGTGATCATCCCGACGCCGTCCCAGGTCGGCCACGCGATCGTCTTCACGACGCGCTCGCCGGCGTCGCGCCGCGCCCACCAGCCGAGCCGCGCCAGCGCCTCGTTCGCGGCCGCATAGTCGGTCTCGCCTGTCATTCCACCCCAGCGGCCGGTCAGCGAGCCGACGTTGACGAAACAGTCGACGCGCGGCCGGTTGCGCACCGCCGCGTAGAGATTGAGAAAGCCGAGCACCTTCACGCGCGCGGTGCCGATGAACTCGTCGGCGCGCTTGCGCGGCAAGCGCACCGGCTGATCGATGCCCGCGTTGTGGATCACGGCGCGCAGCCGGTCGCCGAATGCGTCGCACAGCGTGCGCACGGCCTCCGCGTCGGTCACGTCGCATACGCGGTAGTGCACCGGCAGGCCGAGCGCGGCCGCCGCGTCGAGCGACGCCTTCAGGTCGCGCCGGCGTTCGAGCTGCCGCAGCGCATCCCGGATCGCCTTCGGAGATCGCCCGGGCGTCGCCTGGCGCAGTTGCTCGAGCCCGTAGCGCTTGAAGCCCGCGTCGTCGAGCGTGAGCCACGGCTCGTCGCCGGCGGGCAACGCATCGCGCCCGGTGACGACCACCGTGCAGCGATGGCGTTTTGCCAGCGCGCACGCGGCCAGGAAACCGATGCCGCGCGCGCCGCCCGAGAACAGCACGACGTCGTCGGGCGCCCAGTCGGGCGCCGCGTCGGCCGGCAGATCGTCGCGGGTCGCGACGAGCGTATGGCGGCGTCCACCGCGGTGGCCGACCTCGAAGCGTCCCCAGCGGTACAGTTCGCGCGCGACCAGCTGGTCGACGCGCCCCGTTTCGTCGGGTGCGATGTCGAGCACGCGCACGTTGCAGTTCGGCAGTTCCTGCGGCAGCGTCTTCGCGAGGCCGGCCCACAGTCCGCCGAGCGGCTGCACGAGCGGGCCGTCGCCATGCCCCATCAGGCCGTCCTGCCAGGTGAGCGCCAGATAGAACAGCCGCGACGTCGATTCTTCCTGCGACCAGTCGCCGTAGCACGCCTGCAGCAGTGCGACCGTGCGGCGCAGCGGCGCTTCCCATTGATCGCGCGCGTCGAGCGAGAACTGCGCTTCGATGCCGAGATCGACGATCCCGTCGAACGGCCCCGACTGCGCGGCGAACGCGCTCGCGGCGGCTGCCGGATCGACGCCGTCGGCCGGCGCGAACACGCCCGGTTTCGCACAGGCGCGCGTGAGCGTCGCCACCACGCGCTCGACCGTGCGACCGCGGCCGTTGACGATCGCGATCCGCTTGCCACTCAGCTCGGCCGCCGGCAGGTCGGGCAGCGGCTCGATCTCGACCGGCCGCCAGGTGAAGCGGTGCGTCGGCGTGGCGTCGGTGCGCTGCGGCGCGTCGTCCGCGATCGCGTCGCGCTGCAGAAAGGCCAGCACGTCCGGCGCCAGCGTAGGGCCGGCGGAATGAACGGGCGTGGGTGATGCCGCGCTCGCCGGTTGCTCGGCACCGGGTGTCGGCGTTGGCGTTGGCGTTGGCGTTGGCGTTGGCGTTGGCGTTGGCGTTGGCGTTGGCGTTGGCGTTGGCGACAGCGATGGTGATGGCAACGGCAACGGCAACGGCAACGACGTAGCCCCCAGCGCTTGCGTGCCCGTAAACGGACACACCGATGTCCTGACAGCCGGCGCGCTTGCATCCCCCCCCGCCTGCCCCGCGGACACCCGCTCGCGCAAGCGCGGCTTCGCGATCAACCGGATCCCGTCGCGCGGACGCAGCGAGATCGTCGCGCCGGTGTCGAGCGAATGACCGGGCACCGCGCTCAGGTCGACATGCTGCGCCACCACCGCGATCAGCACGCGCATCTGCAGCAACGCGGTCTGATAGCCGATGCATTTGCGCATCCCGCCGCCGAACGGAAAGTACGCGTACCTGTGGCGCTCCGGCGCATGCGATCCGAAGTTCTCCGGATCGAACGCGTCGGGGTTCGCCCACAGCGCCGGATGACGATGCGTGACGTACGGCGACATGAACACCGACGAGCCGGCCGGCACGTGATAACCGCCGATCTCATCGTCGTCGACCAGATCGCGCGTGAAGCCCCAGATCGGCGGGTACAGGCGCAGGATCTCGTCGACGGTCTGCGCGAGGTACGGCAGGCGTTCGAGATCCGCCGCATCGGGCGCGCGGCCGCCGAGCACCGCATCGAGCTCCTCGCGCAAACGGCGCAACACCTGCGGATGCTGCGCGAGCGCATAGAGCCCCCACGCCATCCCGCTGCCGGTGGTTTCGTGGCCGGCGAGAAACACGGTCATCACCTCGTCGTGCACCTCGCGCTCGGTCAGCGGCGCGCCCGTGTCCGGGTCGCGCGCGGCGAGCAGCAGCGAGATCACGTCGCTCGTGTCGCAGCGCCCCGCGCGATGCTCGGTGACGATCGCGTCCACGATCGTGTCGATCCCGCGGCGTGCGTGCGCGATCCGGCGATTGAACGGCGTCGGCATCCAGCGCGGCACGAAATCGTTCAGGTTGCCCTGCGGCATCATCGCCGCGATGCCGAAGCGCACGGCCGGCCCGACGTCGTCCGCATGCCGCGAGATGTCCGCGTTGAACAGCATCAGCCCGAGCATGCGCAGGCTCACGCGCATCATTTCCTCGACGGCGTCGAACGGCGCATGCGCCGGCCGCCTGAGCCACTCCTCGACGAGCGCGAGCGCCGCAGCGCCGACCGCGGCCGTGTGCGACTCGACCTGCTTGCGGTGAAACAGCGGCTGCACCACGCGGCGGTGACGCCGCCAGAACTCGCCGTCGGTCGTCAGCAGGCCGTCGCCGAAGAACATCTTGAAGTTGTCGTAGAAGCGGCCGCGCACGTAGTTGCGGTGGTTGTCCTGCAGCACGTGCTGCACGCCGTCGGGATGCGCGAGCGCGTGCGTGAGGAACGGGCCGAGACGGTTGCGCGCGATGTCACCGTACTGCTGCTGCAGCTTCAGCAGCATCGTGACGGGATTGCGCTTGTACGCCGCGAGGTTGCCCATCACGACGCTGCCGCGCGGGCCGGGCGCGAGTCGCTTCATGCTCATGCGGACACCTGTTCGGAAGGCGCGCGCCCGGCCAGTTGCGCGTCGATCTCGCCGCGCGCGGCGAACGCGCCGGTCACGCGATGCACGTAGCCGATCACGATGCCCGTCACGTCGCGCATCTGCATCAGGATCCTGCCGTCCGGGCGCACCGCGACGAACCGGTTGCCGCTGCTCGCCGGCCCTTCCAGCGCGAACGCGCGCGGGCTCACGCGCAGCGCGATCGACGTGTGGCGGCTCGCCAGCTCGCAGTCGTTGCCGGCTTCGTAGATATCGATGCGGCCGATCGACATCGGCGCCGCGAGCGGAATGTAGTCGCCGGCGACGTGATCGAGCGCGGCCACGCGCGCGAGCCCGTCGAGCAGGATGCTCGGCACCACGAAGCGCGAGAACACCGGGTCGCCGTCCGGCACGTTCAGCCGGAAGCGCGCCTGCTTGCCCGCGTCGCTCATGCCGGTGTCGGTCGTCGACACGAACATGCCGGTCAGCCGCACCGGCGCCGCATCGAAGTGATACGGATCGGCGACGGGCGTGAACGTCGCCATTGCCGGTTCGTGCCACACCGGCGCCGGCGCGTAGGCGTCGGCCAGGCGCACGGTGATCTCGAAGTGCGGCTTGTCGCGCACGAGCACCTGCCCGCCCGGCGCCAGCACGTCGCCGGAAATCCGCACGCGCACGTGCACCGCGTCGCCGTCGCGCGACGCGATCCGCGCGTGGATGCGCTTCACGCTCGGCCGCTTCGCGTCGTACACACGCAGGAAGTGCAGGAATGCCGCGTCCGCGAAGCCGACGACCTTGAGCCCCGGCACGAGCCGCAGCGCGGCCTCGGCGGCCACTTCGGGCACGAAGGTTCCCGGCAGCGTCGGAAAGCCGTTGACGACGTGATGCTGCAGGTACGCGTCGCGCTCGAGGTCGAACACGCGCTCGAACGTCACGCTGTCGTCGGTCCGCGCGCGTTCCGCGCCGAGATAGAAATCGGGATCGCGCGACGCGGCGACGGCGGCCGGCGCGCCTTCGTCGAGGTCGAAGTAACCCGGCAGGTGCGTTTCGATCGCGCGTCGCTCGGCGTCGCCGAGATGCACGGACATCGCCGCGCGCTCGCCGAGCCCGAGTTCGCGCATGAAGTGATGCTGCCCCTCCGCGGTGCGCATGCTCGTGAACAGCCCGCTCTTCTCGAGAAACGCGCGCGTGACCGGGTTCGCGCCGAGCCCGACCGAGCGCCACAGCGTCCAGCCGATCGTGAATTCGTCGTGACCGAGCACCGCGCGGTGATACGACGCCTGCGTGTTCAGGAAGTCGTTGCCCGACGCGTAGTCGGTTTCGCCCGCCTGCCCGGTCAGCCCGATGAACGAGCCGAAGTTGCACCACAGGCGCGGCTGCCGCGCGCCGAACGCGCGGCGCAGGTTCCAGTAGCCGCGTACCTTGATGTCGCGCACCGCGACGAAATCGTCCAGCGACTTCACGCGCACCGAGGCCGAACGGTTCAGTCCGGCCGCGTTGACCAGCAGGTCGACGCGCGGCTCGCGCGCGAGAATCGCGTCGATGGCCGTCTTCACGCTGTCGGGGTCGAGCACGTCGGCGCGCAGGTAGGTCACGCGGTGCGCGCCGCAGAATGCGCGCATCGCCTCGATGTTCATGCAGGCCGTGCGCGCGTCGGCACGCCGCTCGAAGGCGCGGATGATCTCGGGCAACGACCGTTGCGGATGCAGCGCCTTCTGCTGGCGGATGTAGTCCGGACGGCTCTTCGCGAACGTTTCGTCATCCATAGCGAGCAGTTCCGCGTCGATCGCGTCCAGCGCGCTGCTGCCGATCAGGTACAGCGTCGGGCGCACCTGTGCGGCGAGCGTCTTCATCAGCTCGCCGGTGATCCCGCGCGCACCGCCGACCGCGACCACGACCGAATCCTGGCCGAGCGACAGCCGCTCGTCCGCGCGCAGTTCACCCGCGTCCGCGATCACGCGCGGCGTGCGGCGCCGTCCGGCGCCCAGCGCGACGACCGGCAGCCAGTGGCGGGCGCCGCTTTCCCGCTCCGCGTCGCGCAGCGCGTCCGGCAGCGCGCGCGAATCGGTCAGCACGGCAACCGGGCGCGCTTCCGGCATCTCGATCGCCAGCGCCTTCACGAGGCCCGTGAACAGGCCGGCATCCGGATGCGGCACGTCGCCCGCGAGCGCGTCGAGCAGCAATACGATCAAGCTGCCGTCGCGCTCGAGTGCCGCATGGCAGCGCTTGATCGCGAGAAACGCCAGGTCGTGCAGCGCGAGCCGCGCGGACGCAGCCGGCGCTGCGGCGCCCGGTGCGAGCATGCCGGCGTCGAGCGACGTGAGCACGCGCACGTGGCCGATGTCGTCGGGCAGGAAATCGAGCGCCGCCGCGTCGATCCGCTCGATCCAGTGCCAGCCCGGCCTGTGCGTGGCGAACGGCCGCGTCGACAGCACCACGCAGCCGGGGCCCGCGTCGGCGTGTGCGGCCTGTGCGGCCAGCGCGTCCGGCATGTCGGTCACGATCACGCAGCGCGGCGCGATGAACGGCGTCGACCGGCCCGCGGGCCGCCACGGCGCGTCGCGCCATTCGATCCGGTAACGCGCGACGCCGAGCGGCTCGCCGTCGGCCGCGACGCCGGTCCGGCGCAGCGGGCCGGGTATCAGGGTGCCGGGTTCAACGGGTGCGGTCGCCGCGGTTGTCGATGCGGCCGGTTCCGCGGTCGCGGCGGCCGGCGCCGTCGCATGGGCAGGCGGCACACGCAGCGCGTCGCGATGCGGCTCGTGCGGCGTGGTCCCGTGCGGGCCGGCCGGCTCACATGCAACGTGCAGCGCGTAGCGCGCGCGGTCGCCGCCGCCGTCACGCGTGAGCGTCGTGCCGGCATCGCGCGCGACGATTGCGCGCAGCACGTCGATCGCCGAGTCGGCCCCCGCATACGTGACCGCGCGGCCCGTCGGATCGCACGGCGCAGCCGGTTCGACAGCAGCCCTCGCGTCGCCGCCGCCCACTACTGCGAGCACCGACAGCCCTTCGGCCTGGGCACGCCGCACCGTCGTGACGGCGAACAGCACGATGCCCTCCGCGAGCGGCAGCCCGAACGCGGGCCGCACCTCTTCCGCCGAGTTGCCGTTGATGCCGCCGACGATCGCCATGTCGAGTTCGCCGCTGCACAGGAAACGCTCGGCCGCCTCGAATGCCGCGAGCGTCGACGCGTGGCCCGCATCGACCGTCATGTTCATCCCGTGCAGGTCGTGATAGTTCGCGACGCGCGCCGGGATCACGTTCGGCATCATTCCCGGAAACGAATTCTCGGTCGTCGGCGCGACGAGTTGCTTCGTCGCCTCGCGCAAGCCGTCCAGCACGCGTTCGGTCGCCGCGCGATCGTCCGGCCGCGTCGCGTCGAGCACCGCGGCCGCGATGTCGTCGAGATAGCAGCGGCTCGCATAGAGCGCCGCATTGCGCGTGGGCCCCATGTGCCCCATCACGAGTCCGATCGTGTCCGCATGCGCGTGCCAGAACGTGCCGAGGCGTTCGCGCAGGTCGTGCGCGGCGTCGAGCGCCATCAGCTGGCAGCGATCGAGCGCGCGCAGCACCGCCGGCGGCATCTTCACGCGCGCGAAGCTCGGCAGCGGGTAGCCGGTTCCGAAGCTCGCGTCGGGCGCACGGCCTTCGCCTCGCAGCCACGCGGCGACCTGGGCGTCGCCGTCGAGGCCCGGAAACTTCGCGGACCAGCCGACGATCGCGAGCGGCTCGCGCTCGAACCGTCCGCTCGCCTCGCCGGCAGGCAGATCCGCGCGGTATTCCGACACGATCAGGTGACCGTTCGTGCCGCCGAAGCCGAACCCGGACACCGCCGCGACGCGTGCCGATTCACGCCGGACCGGCCACGATACCGGCGCCATCGGAATCCGCAGGTTCGTGCCGGCGATGTCGAACTCAGGCGGCGGCTCGCTGAAGCGGTGCTGCGGCGGGATCACCTGATGGCGCAACCCGAGCAGCACCTGGATCACCGACACGACGCCGGCCGCCCAACCCGTATGCCCGACCAGCGACTTGTTCGACGTCACCTGCACCGGGCGGTCGCGCCGGATCGCGTCGCGCAGGCTCTGGAACTCCGCGAGATCGCCGGCCGGCGTGCCAGTTGCGTGCGCAACCACCCAGTCGACGTCGGCCGGCACCGTCGCGGTGCGCGCATACGCGCGGTCGATCGCGATGCGCTGGCCGGCCGAATTCGGCGCGTAGATCGCCTTGCCCTTGCCGTCGGACGACGAGCCGAACGATTTCAGCACGCCGAGGATGCGGTCGCCGTCCGCGCGCGCCCGCGCGACGCGCTTCAGGATCACGACGCCCGCGCCGTCCGCGAACAGCACGCCGTCGCAGTCGCGATCGAGCGGCCGCACCTCGCCGCTGCGCGACAGCCCGTGCAGCTTCGAGAACAGGACCGAGCCGCGCGGCGCGAGCGCGAAGGCGCCGCCGCACGCAACCACGTCCTGCTTGCCGAGCAGCAGCGCCTTGATCCCGAGATCGATCGAATACAGCGACGACGAACACGCGGTGTCGACCATCATGCATTGCGCGTCGTCCGGCAGCACGCCTTGCATCGCGTTCAGACCGACCCGGTGCGGGAAGAACGACGCGAGATCGCCGGCGCCGCGCGCATAACGCGCGCTCAGCACCGCATCGATCGCGGCCACGCGCCGCTCGCGCTCGGCCGCGTCCACGCCCGCCTCGATCAGCACCGCGTTCAGGCGTTCGCGCGCGGCGGCCAGCACCATCCCCTCCTCGAGATGCTGGCTGCCGTCCGCCGTGTAGCCGACGAGGAACGCCACGCGATCGGCGTCACGCAGCGTCACGCCGTCGAGCGACTGGCACAGTGCGTGACGCAGCCACAGCGTCGTCAGCTCGTGCGGCGCGGTGCCCGCGTCGAGTTCGGCGCGCACCGTCGGGCACGGCTCGAACTGCTCGATGAAGACCGAGCGCGACTGATAGCTCTTGTCCTCGGCCGACGTGTCGGGCGAATAGAACGAGCGGTAATCCCAGCGATCCGGCGGCACGTTGCCGAACAGTTCGGGGCCGTCGAGCAGCGCGCGCCAGAACGCGTCCGGATCGCTCGCGCCAGGCAACGCGAGACCCATGCCGACCACGGCGATGTCGTCGCTGTCCGGCGCGTCGTCCGGTGGCGCGGCGGGACCATCGGCCCGCTGCGCGTTCACGGAGACGGGCGGCGCCGCGCCCGCCCATTCCGCGCGCGGCGACAACCCTTCGCTGCACAGCGACAGCCCGCCGTCCGCGACGACCACCTGCCCCGTGATCCAGCGCGCCGCATCCGACGCGAGAAACACGACGAGATCGGCGAGGTCCTCCGCGCGTGCGAGCCGCTTCAGCGGCGTCGCCGCGATGCTCGATCGCTTCGTGTTCTCCGGGTCCGGAAACTGCGCGGCGACGTCGCCGTCGATCAGCGTCGACGACGCGCCGTTCACGCGAATGTCGCGCCCCGCGTATTCGACCGCGAGATAGCGCGTCAGCGATTCGAGCGCCGCCTTCGCGGTGCCGACGACCAGGTAGTTCGCCGGCACGAGCGTCGCGCCCACCGACGACACGTTGACGATCGCGCCGCCGCCCGAGCGCGCCATCAGCGCCGCGGCACGGCGCGCGCACCAGAACGCGCCCTTCAGGTTGGTGTCGAGCGCGCGATCGAAATGCTCGGCGCCGATCTCGTCGACGCCGAGCAGCGCACCGGACGCCGCATTGTTGACGAGCACGTCGAGCCGGCCGTAGCGCCGTTCGATCTCGTCGAACATCCGGTCGACCTGCGCCTGCTGCGCGACCGACGCACGGATCACGTCGACCGTCGCGCCGAGCGCGCGCAGTTCGTCGGCCGTCTGCTTCGACGCGTCGAGCGAGTGGAAGAAATTCAGGATCACGTGCGCGCCCTGCTCGGCGAAACGCCTGCAGATGGCCTTGCCCACGTTTTTCGCGCCGCCCGTCACGAGAACGAGCTTGCCGCGCATGCTGGTATTCGACATGGATCGCCTGCCTATCGAGAACTTGTCATTACGGGCAGGGCCCCCCCTGCCGACCAACGTTTCAGCCCACGGCCGTCAGGCGGCCGCCTTCCCCTGGTTCTCGTAGACGAAATCGACGATCTGCCCCATCGCCTTGAAATCGCCGCTACGGAAATTGGCCGGCAGCGGCGGCAGCGCGTAGCGCGCGGTGATGCGCTGGATGATCTCGGTCTGCTTGACCGAATCGATGCCGAGTTCGGCTTCGAGTTCGATCGTTTCGGAGAACACCTCGGCCGGATACTCCATCGCTTGCGCGTAGATATCGACGAGCTCCGTGAACAGCCGCTCGCGCGGCACGTGGGCGGGCTTCGCCGCGGCGAGCGGTTCGTGCGGCGCCGACGGCGCCGGCACCGCCGTCAGGGTCGGCGCGGCCACGGCCACCGCCGCCAGGCGCGGCGCGGACGCGCCGAGCGGCTCGGCCTGCGGTGCCAATGCGGCGAGCGTCGGTGCCGCGACCGGCGCGGCGCCGGCCGGCGCCGTGCTCGCCGCATCGAACGCGTGACGCAGCTCGCCCTTGAGCCAGTCGACGATGTGCGGTCCGCGCGCATGCCAGAACGCGTCGAACCCGGAGCCGGCGTTGCCGATGCGAATATCGTCCTTCATGATGCTGTCCTCCTGGAAATAACGGGTGATGGTCGTGACGACGCTCGATTCCTCGGTCGCGTTCGACGGGCCGCCGAACGTCCTGACCGTGCCGGGTCCCGCGATGCGCACGACGATGCGCGCCAACGCGTTGAGCGCGCCGCATTCGACGTAGCGCCCGATGCCGTCCGCGCACGCCGCGCGAATCGCATCGGCGAACCGCACCGGCAGCACGAAATGCGACGCGAGCCGCGCGCCCGGATCGTCGGCGCCGCTGTAGCGGCGGCCGAGGATCGGCGAATACACCGGAATCGCGAGCGGGCCGTGCCGATACGCGGCGAGCCGCGCGGCGAACTGTTCGCGCGCGCCGGCCAGATCGGGGTGATGAAATCCATACGGAGACCTGAGCGTCTGTGCGGTCACGCCGCGTGCCGCGCATGCCGCGACGAAGCGCTCCAGCGCGTCGCGCGGGCCGGACACGACGGTCTGCGACGGATGGTTCTCGACCGCGACGCACACGTTGCGCACCGCGTGCGTGACGGCGCTCGCGTCGATCAGCTCGCGCGTCGCGTCGGCACCCGTCGAGATCGCGGCCATCATCCCGTCGGCCGGCGCCGCCGCCTGCAACGACGCAATCCGGTCGCAGACGATCCGCGCGCCCTGCTCGATCGAATACATGCCGCCGCACACCAGCGCCGCGATCTCGCCGAAGCTGTGTCCGATCAGCACGTCGGGCGTCACGCCGTGCTCGCGCAGCACGCCGAACATCCCGACCGACGCGCCGTAAATCCCGAGCTGCAGCAGATCGGGCACTTCGTGCAGCCAGACGTCGAGCCCGGCATCGTCACGCCACAGCGCGCCCGTCAGCGGGCGGCCGAGGCGCTCGCTCGCGACCGCGTCGAGCATGTCGAGCGTCAGCCGCACGCTCGAGTGTTCGCGGCCCAGCTGCCGCAGCGCGCCCGCATAAAACGCGCCCTGTCCCGGGAACAGGAACGCGCAGCCGCGCGCTTGCGCGCCGCTCGCGTCCGGCCCGGCGCCGTTCAGCCCGCGTCGTTCCATAATCCCAACCTCCCGAGGCTCTCGGCCAGTTTCAGTCTCGCGATCCGCCACTTCGACACCGCGAGCACACGCTGCCGGCGCGCATCCGCGAGCGCCGACTGCGCGTTCAGCAATTCCGTGAACGTGCCGACTCCGGCCTTGTAGCGGCCACGTGCGATGTCGAGCGAATGCAGCGCCGTATCGAGCAGATGCCGCGAGTTGTCCAGGTTCGTCGTATCGGTCTGCAGGCTCTGGTAGCTCTTCCACACGTCGAGCGACACCTTCAGTTCGGTATTGCGCACGTCGGCTTCCTGTGCGTCCGCTTGCGCCTTCGCTTGCGCGACCCGGTAGCCCGACGCGAACCCTTCGAACAGCGGAATCGAGACCTGGATGCCGATCGAGCTGCTGTGACTGCTCCGCAACTGGAGAAACGACGCCTGCTGCTGGTAGGACGGGTTGTTGCGCGCGACGCTGCCCGTCAGCGAAATCGTCGGCAACGACTGCGCGCGCACCGCCCGCACCTCGTCGCGCGCCGCTTCGAGCTTTTCGCGCGCGGCGATCAGCTTCGGGTGATGGCGCTTCGCTTCGGCGATCAGGTCGGCGACACCGCGCGTGAAGTCGTCGCGATCGGGCGACGGTTCCGCGTCGGCGATGCGCAGCGGCGTATCGGCGTCGGCGCCCAGCGTCGTCGCGAGCGTGCCGATCGCGCTCTGCAGGTCGCCCTCCGCGCTCACGCGATCGAGCAGCGCCTTGCGGTAGGTGGTCTGCGCCTGCAATGCGTCGCCGAGCGTGCCCGCGCCGCCGTCGTGCCGCGCGCTCGCCTCGGCGAGGCTCTCCTGCGCCGCGTGCTCGACCGCCTGCGCGGCGGCGAGTGCCGCCTGCGCGTCGCGCAGCGCATAGAACGCCTGCGCCGCGTCGTAGAAGACTCTCTGCAGCGCATCGTCGTGCGCCGCGTTGGCCGCGCGCAGCAGCGCGCGCGCACGGTCGAGCGTCGCGCCGCGCTTGCCGAAATCGAACAGCACCCAGCTCAGGTTGAGCATGCCGTAGCGGCTGGTGCTGCGCTGGTCCTGCGAATAGCCGCCGCTGTAGTTCGTCGTCAGGTTGTCGCGCTCGACACCCGCCGTCGCATTGAGCGTCGGCCAGTACGCGGCCTTCGACACGCCGACCTCGGCCGCCGCCGCGCGCGCATCCGACCGTGTCCGGCTCAGTTGCGGATGCGAGCAGATCGCCAGCAGGATCGCGTCCTCGAGCGCGAGCGGCCGCGCGTCGACAGGCTGTGCGCCGCACGCGGTGGCCGACGCCATCGACCCGGCCGGCGTGGCCGCGACGTCATTGCGCGTGCCGTACACGTCGAGCAACTGCGCGCGTGCCGGCGGCGCGGATACCGCGAGCGCGACGACAGCCAGCACGGTAGCGAGGGGACGCTTCATCGCTCAGCGCCCCGCGACCGGTTCCGCCGCGCCGGCGTCATGCGTCGCCGGCTGCGGCGCGGCGGGTGCAGCGGCGGACGTCCTTGCCGCCATCGCCGCGCGCATCGCGGCGGTCGACTGGTCGAGCACGACCTTGCCGCCCTGCAGCATGATGACGCGCTGCGCGGACGCGATCGTCTCCGGCCGGTGCGCGACGATCAGCCGCGTCATCGCGAGCTGCGTGACGGCCGCGTTGACCTGCATCTCGCGCTGGATGTCGAGATGGCTCGTCGCTTCGTCGAGCACCAGAATGCCCGGCCGCTTGTACAGTGCACGCGCGAGCAGCACGCGCTGCTTCTGCCCGCCGGACAGCACCGTGCCCATGTCGCCGACCAGCGTGTTGTAGCCCATCGGCATCGCGGCGATGTCGTCGTGCACGGCCGCGACGCGCGCGCATTCGGCGACCCAGCGCGGGTCCGCGTCCGGATCGAAGAAACTGATGTTGTCCGCGATCGAGCCCGCGAACAACACGTCGTCCTGCAGCACCGTGCCGACCAGCGCGCGCAGCCGCTCGATGCCGAGCCGGCCGACGTCGAGCCCGCCGATCCGCACCGTGCCGCCCGTCGGTTCGTGGATGCCGAGCAGCACGCCGATCAGCGTCGTCTTGCCGCAACCCGACGGCCCGACGATCGCGACCGACTCGCCCGCCGCGATCGTCGCGCTCACGCCGTCCAGCACGAGCGGCTCGCCGTCCGCGTAGCGGAACGACAGCGCGTCGATCTCGATGCTCGCATCGAGCGCGTCGGCCTCGCCCGGCACGCTGCGCAGGCTCGCGTCCGGCTCGCTTTGCGCGAACACGATGTCGGCCAGCCGCTCGCCCTGGAGCTGCAGCATCCTGACTTCGAAGTACTTGTCGATCAGGCTGCCGACCCGGCTGTCGAACTGGTTCTTGTACGCGTTGAACGCCATCAGCACGCCGACCGTGAACTGGCCGTCCATCACCATGCGCGCGCCGAGCCAGATGATCAGCACGTTCTCGATGCCGAACAGCAGGCCGTTGAGCTGCTGGTAGAAGATCTGCAGCTTCTGCACGTGCAGGCTCGCATTGACCTGCTCGACCAGCAGCGTGATCCAGCTCGCGCGGCGCTCCGTCTGGCGGTTGAACAGCTTGATCGTCTTCACGCCGCGCACCGTTTCGAGGAAATGGCTCTGCTGCTTGGCCGCGTGCACGATCTGGTCCTCGGTCGCGCGCCGCAGCGGTCCGTACCACAGCCACCGGACGAGCGCGTACAGCGCCATCGTCGCCAGCGCGACCAGGCCGAGCACGCGGCTGTACACGAACATCATCGCGAGCGTCACGATCGTCATCAGCCCGTCGATCACCGCGCCGAGAAACGACGTGGTCAGCGTCTGCTGGATCGTGTCGATCGAACCGAAGCGCGACACGACGTCGCCGAGATGGCGCCGTTCGTAGTAGCGCACCGGCAGGCTCAGCAGGTGCGTGAACACGTTCGCGCGCCACTGGATGTTCAGCGTGACGCCGACGTACATCAGCGCCCACGCGCGAATCGTGCCGGTCGCCTGCTGCATCAGCAGCAACAGGCCGAAGCCGAGCGCCAGCACCGTCAGCAGGTCGCGATCGGCGCTGACGATCACCTCGTCGATCACCCACTGCAGGAAGAACGGCTGCACCAGCATGAAGACTTCGAGCGCGATCGCGAGCGCGAGGATCTGCGCGAGCGAGCGCGACAGCCCCGACACCGGGCCGAGCAGTTCGCGCAGCTTCACCGCCGGCCGCGCCGCGCGCGGCGCGAACCCGGCGGCCGGCCACAGTTCGAGCGCGACGCCGGTGAACGCGCGCGACACTTCGGCGAGCGGCACCTTGCGGACGCCGTGCGACGGGTCATGAATCGTCGCGGTCTTGCCGCTCACTTCCTTCAGCACGACGAAGTGATTGAAATTCCAGTGCAACAGGCACGGCAGGCGAAGCTGGCCGAGCTGCGCCAGATCGAGCTTTACCGCGCGCGTGCCGAGCGCGAGGCGCTGCGCGACCTCGATCACGCGCCCGAGCCCCGCGCCCTTCAGCGAAACGGGGAATTGCCCGCGCAGCGTCGCGAGATCCACGTGATGGCCGTGATAGCCGGCCACCATCGCGAGACACGCGAGCCCGCATTCCGCGGCCTCCGTCTGCAGGATCATCGGCAGCTGGCGGCCGAGGCCGAACGAGAGTCGATCGAGTAGTGCCATGCGCGACCTCGTCAGAGTTTGCCGGTGAGGCTGTAAAGCGGCTCCAGCACCCATTCGTACAGGCGCCTGCGCTCCTGCAGGATGTCTGCCTGCAGCGTCATGCCCGCCTGCAACGGTTGCTGCGCGCCATACGCGGTGACGTGCTGCGCATCGAGCGCGACGATCACGCGATAGAAGGTCGCGTCGCGCCCCTCGCCCGGCGTCGCCGCCGGGCCGCCGTCGTTCGCGAGTTCGGCCGCCGACAGCGCCGTGCGCGCGATCGACACGACCTCGGCGCGATACTGGCCGAATTTCTGGTACGGGAACGCCTGGTAGCGGACCAGCACCGGCTCGCCGACCCGCACGAAGCCGATCGCCGTGCTCGGCACGAACAGGTGCGCCTGCCAGCGCGCGCCGCCCGGCACCACGCTCGCGAGCGGCCTAGACGTATCGACCGACTGGCCGACGGCGGCGATCGCCGCCGTCACGACGCCCGCTTCCGGCGCGGTGACGACGATCCGGCGCTTCGCCTCGCTTTCGATCAGGTTCTGGTCGACGTCGATCACGTTGCGGTCGATCTGCGCGAGCTGGTTCTGCTGCTTGAGGTCGAGGCCGGCCAACTGGTTGTTCGCTTCCGTCAGCGACTGCGCCGTCGACGCACGCTCGCGCAGCAGCCCGTTCAGCTTCGACTGCTGGTCGAGCAGGTCGGCTTCGCGCTGCTGCGCCTGATCCTTCGAGATGTAGTCCTGGGCCAGCAGGCCGCGATAGCGTTTCGCGCCGTCGGCCGCGATCGACGTGCGCAACCGCTGCGCCGCGAGCTGATCGTCGATTTGCGCAAGCTCGCCGCCCAGGCTCACGATCTTCGCGCGCACCGTTGCGCGTTCGTCCTGCTGCAGGCTGCGTGTCTTGTCCATTTCCGTGAGCAGCGACGCCTTGCGTTGCCGCGCCTGCGCGATCAGCGCGGCCTGCGTCGCGCCTTGCGCCGCGCTCTGCAGGTCGGTGGACACCGTATAGAGCGTCTGCCCGCGTGCGACGTGCTGCCCTTCCTTCACGTCGCGCGCGACGACGATCCCCGGCTGCAGCGCATAGACCTTCACCAGCCCCGCATCCGGCATCACGACGCCGCTGACCGTCGTGCGACGCATGTAGGTGCCGAACGTGAAGAACAGCAGCACGCACGCGGCCATCGCGACCGCGGCGGCCGCCAGCAGCGTCAGCGACACGGGGCGCACCAGCACGATCTCGCCCAGCGCGCCGGCGCGCTGCGCCTGTTGTGCTTCGTGCCGGAAGAGAGAAGTCGGGTTCGTCAAGATACGGGATGACTGACTGTCAATTGGGTTCGACGGGATGCGTTCCGGTTGCCCGGGAAGATCGCCGCGGCACCCCGCTCCGGTGCCGCGGCGGCCCCGCGATTCACGCGATGGCGGCGCAACGCGCGCCATCGCACGGAAATCGCGTTCGGCTTACGCGTGCTGACCGCCCAGCAGGCCGAGCAGTGCGTTGCCCGTGCCCACGACAGCCGTCGTCAGCGCTTCGCCGACGTTGTAGAGCGTCTGGCCGTACAGCTCGACCACGTTGCCCAGCGTGTCGAAAATCGAGCCGCCGCCGTAGTAGCCGCCGGAAACTTGTGCGATTTCCTGCTGATTCAGTTCTTGCATTGCGTTTCTCCAGATTGAGAATGCTAGATAACCCATCTAGCGGGGCATCGAACCACGCCGCGAATCGCGACGTAGATCAATACGTTAAATATGTTAAATTTATGAACGAAACGACTCTATCGCCCGCTTGTATTTCATCGATAATTCCAGCCAGATGGCGTGCGACGTCCCATCGGATAGAATATCGCGATGAATTCTTTCGCAACGCCCTCACGATCGATCAGCATTCGACAAACCGGCTGTTTGTCGATATGCAATTAATCCTCGCGCCGCCCGGCATCCGGTTCGACGACTTCAATCTGCAGACGAGCAGACACCCCATGCGTGGACCTCACGGCACCATGCACGTCGCGGAACAAAAGAATGAAAACGCGAATGAATACTTGCCCGATAATCAGCAAAAAATCAGATACGCACCGATTACCAGCCGCCCAATCAACCCTCAAGAAATGATTGAGCCGCGTCAGGTTTTGCTCAATGAATTTCTTACAAAAAATGAATTCACGGGCCAATGATCCGACACTTTCCGGCCCCTCTTTGTACGATACCGCACCATCGGGCAAACCCGATATCAGAGGGCTATTGATTCTATTTTCAGATGGAATTCTGGGCGCAAATGTCGAGATTGAATTCCCGCAGTTGATGCCGGAAAGCGATTGTCGTGGCGGCCGATCGGCCCGATGGAATCCGTCGAATTGATATGCAAACAGAGTGCATGAACGGGCCGCACGCAACGGCGGGCGCACGGGCGGATATACGCACCGGGCCTTGCGGACAGCCCGGCGCGCAGCACGGCATCACGCCGCTTTCGGCTTCGCGAGCTGGTCCGCGACGGGCAGGCTGCGGATGCGCGTGCCCGTCGCCGCGAAGATCGCGTTGGTCAGCGCCGGTGCGACCGGCGGCAGCCCCGGCTCGCCGACGCCGCCGAGCGGCGTCGCATAGTCGTCCGGTGCGACCAGGTGCACGCGGATTTCACGCGGCGCCTCGTTCATCCGAAGTACCTGGAAGCCGTTGAAATTGCTCTGCTCCGGGCGCCCGTCCTTGAACGTGATCTCGCCGTGCAGCGCGATGCCGAGCCCCATCACCACCGCGCCTTCGAGCTGCGAGCGCACGCGCTCCGGGTTCACTTGCGGCCCGCAGTCGATCGCGATGTCGACACGCGGCACCGTAATCGCGCCATCCGCGCCGACCTGCACTTCGCACACGGCCGCCGTGTACGACACGAAGCTGCGATGCGCGGCGATGCCGAGCCCCCGCCCTTTCGGCAGCTTGCGCCCCCAGCCGGCTTCGCGCGCGACCGTCTCGATCACGCGCCGCAGCCGTCCCGTATCGACCGGATACAACGCCGGATCCTCGCCGTAGTTCACGTTCTTCACCGCAATGTGCGGCTCGAAACGTCGCGCCGGCCCGATCAGGTCGAGCAGGAAGTCCTTCGGGTCGCGGCCCGCCGCGTGCGCGAGCTCCGCCACGAAGCTCTGAATCCCGAACGCGTGTGGAATGTTGTACACCGAACGAAACCAGCCGATCCGCGTGTGCGCGTCCGCGGCCGGATTCTCGATCCGTACGTTTCGGATTGCGAACGGAAGATCCGCGATGCCTTGCGCGAGCTCGCCCGGCTGCTCGTGCACGACGCCGGCCCTGAAGGTCGACTGGATCGACGGCGCGACCGTGCGATGCTGCCATGCGACCACCTTCCCCGCCGCGTCGAGGCCGCCTTCGAACGCTTCCAGCGACACCGCGTGGAAATAGTCGTGCGCGATGTCGTCCTCGCGCGTGAAGGTCAGCTTGACGGGCGCGCCGACCGCCTTCGACAGCAGCGCGGCCTCCACCACGTAGTCGGGCTTCGACTTGCGGCCGAAGCCGCCGCCGAGCAGCGTCACGTTGACCGTCACCCGCTCGACCGGCAGCGCCAGCGCCTTCGCGATTTCGTCGCGCGTGGTTTGCGGCGCCTGCGTGCAGGTCCACACTTCGCAGCGGCCGTCGGCCACGCGCGCGACCGCCGCCGGCGGCTCCATCGTCGCGTGCGCGAGATGCGGGATGTAGTACGTCGCGCGCACCCGCTTCGCGGCGCTCGCGAGCGCCGCGGCCGTATCGCCGTCGTTGCGGATCACGTCGCCCGGCTGCGCGGCCGCCGCTTCGAGCGTCTTGCGGTAGGCGGCCGAGTCGTAGCCTGCGTGCGGTCCGTGTTTCCAGTCGATCTTCAGCTGTGCGCGCGCCTGGATGGCCGTCCACGTGTCGCGCGCGATCACCGCTACGCCGCCGAGCGGCTGGAACCCGGACGGCAGCGGCGTCGACGCGAGCTGCACGACCTTGACGACACCCGGCAGCTTCTCCGCTGCCGACGCGTCGAACGACGCGATCGTATCGCCATAAGCCGGCGGACGTGCGACGACCGCATGGAGCATCCCGTCGAGCCGCGTATCGATCCCGTAGCGCGCGCGGCCGCCGACGATGTCGCGTCCGTCGATCAACGACGTCTCGCCCTTGCCGATATAGCGGAACTCGGCCGGCGCCTTCAACGGCACGCTTTTCGTATCGGGCACCGGCAGCGCGGCCGCCTTCGCGGCCAGTTCGCCGAAGCCGAGCTTGCGCCCGGTTTTCGTATCGACGACCTCGTGCACCGTCGCCTTCACCTGACGCACGTCGACGCCCCACGTCGCCGCCGCGGCCTGCTCGAGCATCGTGCGCGCGGCCGCGCCCGCGCGGCGCAGCGCCGCGAAGCTCTGCCGCAGGCTACGCGAGCCGTCGGTGTTCTGGTTGCCGTAGCGCGGCTCGTCGCCGACCGCCTGCGCGACCTTCACGCGCGCCCAGTCCGCGCCCAGTTCGTCGGCAACCACGAGCGCGACGCTCGTGCGCACACCCTGCCCCATCTCGGAGCGGATGCAGGTCACCGTGACCGTGCCGTCCGGCGCGATCGCGACGAACAGGTTCGGATCGTCGCGCAATCCGTGCGGCATGCCCGCGCCGCCGTACTGCGGATCCGGGCTGACCGGCGGCTGCACCGCCACGGCCGCACGCGCGAGCGACGGCATGCCGAATGCGAGCAACAGCCCGCCGGAGGCGAAGCCGAGCAGCAAAGCGCGGCGGCTTTCGTTGTGGACGGAGAGTTCCGGCGCGTTCATGCGGCACCTCCGCGGCGCACCGCCAGCCGGATCGCCGCGCGAATGCGCGTATAGGTGCCGCAGCGGCAGATGTTGCCGGACATCGCGTCGTCGATGTCGGTGTCGCTCGGATGGGGGTTCGTCTTCAGCAGCGACGCGGCCTGCATGATCTGGCCGGACTGGCAGTAGCCGCATTGCGCGACGTTCAGTTCCTGCCAGGCCTGCTGCAGCGGGTGGGGCAGGTCGGTCGACAACCCTTCGATCGTCGTCACGCGCTTGCCGGCGGCGACCGCGACCGGCGTGATGCACGCGCGAATCGCCGTGCCGTCGAGATGCACGGTGCACGCGCCACACAGCGCCATCCCGCAACCGAACTTGGTGCCCGTATGGCCGAGGACGTCGCGCAGATACCAGAGCAACGGCATGTCGGGATTGGCGTCGAAATGCTGTTCGCTACCGTTGACGGTCAGCGTGATCATCGTTCACCTCCTGTGGTCGGCGCCGTATCGCGCGGGCGTCGAGTGGGGATTTGAACGGCGCTGGGCACATTCCGAACGACCAGGTGGGCCTGACGCCGTTTCATTTCCGGATTGCGTCGGGTGAAGACACAATCGCGGCGATGCTGCCGCCCGGTCGCCTGTGCAACGGTACGGCGGATTCGGACGATTGCGCGTTCGCGGGAATCGCCGCTCGTATTATCAGACGAATTCCGGTTTGTCGTCGGATCGGGGCGATTCGGGAGGTCGGTACATCAACGCGGTTGCCGTGCTTCTGCGCCGCGCGACGCAGCAATGCCCGTCGTGTCGACGGACCGGACGGTTCGCGCGACTTCACGAAGCGAGACGATGGTCGTCAACGGCGGCAGCGACTGAACCGGCCGCGAGGGCGGCGCTGAATGCCGGTCATGCCGGTTACGCCGAGAACGCCCGGATCATGCCTGCGGCGACCGTATGGTGCGTCGCCTCGTCGATCAGCACGAACGCGCCCGTACCCGGGTGCGCATCGTAGGTGTCGCAGACGATCGGCTTCTGCAGCGTCAGCGCGACGCGGCCGATGTCGTTCATCTT
>NZ_QTQN01000051.1:0-38139 GCF_003853755.1 Burkholderia sp. Bp8984 | reverse complement strand
ATGCGTGCGATGCCGAACATGACCGTGATCGATCCGTGCGACGCGCTGGACATCGAGCAGATGGTGCCGGCGATTGCGGCGCACAAGGGGCCGGTGTACGCGCGCCTGCTGCGCGGCAACGTGCCGGCCGTGCTCGACGAGTACGACTACCGGTTCGAGCTCGGCAAGGCCAAGTTGCTGCGCGACGGCAACGACGTACTGCTGATCTCGTCCGGGATCATGACGATGCGTGCGCTCGAGGCGGCGAAGGCGCTCGAAGCCGATCGCGTCGATGTCGCCGTGCTGCATGTCCCGACGATCAAGCCGCTCGACACGGCGACCATTGTTCGCGAGGTGGCACGCAGCGGACGCATGGTGATCGTCGCCGAAAATCATACGGTGATCGGCGGGCTCGGCGAAGCAGTCGCGACGGCGTTGCTCGGGGCCGATGTCGTCGTGCCGTTCCGCCAGATCGCGCTGCCGGATGCGTATCTCGCCGCGGGTGCGTTGCCGACGTTGCACGACCGTTACGGGATCTCGGCAGGCGCGATGCGAGCGAATATCAGGTCCTGGCTCGAATGACGGATCGGAATTGCGGGTGTGCCGGGAGAATGGTATGCCGCGCGGCGACGTTGTTGTGGCAGCTTTCCTGATCCAGGCGATTGCTCCCGAGCAAGTCAGCGCTTTGCTCGGGAGCGCCGACGCGACCAGACATCGACGGCCTGGATATCGCACCGCTAGCGATTCTGCGTGGGTCCCCGGCGGCGCCGCGCCGCGTTAACGTGATGTACAGCCCGCAGGTGACGATTTGTTGCCCGGCGATTGCGCCTTGCGTCACGGTTGAGCGAAAAGCACAGCGCGGCGATTTTCTCGGACGTGATGAATCGCACGCTCGGTGGAAGCTTTAGGGGTGTTGCCGTGCGCGCCATTCGATGCCACTCGCGCGAGCGAGCGCTGTCCTTCAGTAGGTGCCCGCTCACTGTGCAAATGGGTGAGATGATTTTCGCGGGCGCTCGCGGGGCGCACGGACTGCCCATCTGCGACAATGGCCGGATTTCCGAACTCCCTTCCGTTTATGAAGAACCCAATCCCGACGATCCGCGATGTGGCAACGGCAGCCGATGTCTCGGTTGCGACCGTATCGAAATACGTTAATGGGACCAAGCGCTTCTCGCCGGAAGTGGAGTCGCGCTTGAAAGCCACAATCGAAAAGCTGGGTTACCAGACGAGCCCACTCGCACGGTCGATGGTTACTGGGCGCACGCGTACTATTGGCCTCGCGATTCTCGACATCAGCAACCCGCACTTTGCGAGTGTCGTGAAAGGGGCTAATCGGGTTGCGCTCACCCACGGCTACACGCTGCTGCTGGTCGATACGGAAGAGGACCCGGCGCGCGAGCGTTCGCTGATCGAGGCACTTGCACAGCGCGTGGATGGATTGATCGTGAGCTCGCGGCTCTCGGAGCGGGAAGCCGACTGGATGCTGGGCTTGAAGAAGCCGGTCGTGATGTTGCGACATCTCAATGAACTCGCCATCCCGACGGTGAGCATCGACAACTGCCTTGCCACGTATATGCTAGCCCGACACCTTCTCGACCTTGGGCATCGGAAGATCGCTTATTTAGGGTTTGGCCAGGCATCGATTGATCCCGAGCGGATTTGTGGCGCAAGCGAATGTCTGGCGGAGGAGGGGCTCGCTCTAGATGTGTACGATGCACACGCGCCGACGTCCGTGGCGGGGGAGCAGGCTTGCTCGAGGATACTGCTGGGCCCTCGCCGGCCGCAGGCGGTGATCTGCTACAACGATCTGATTGCTCTAGGATTTATGAAAGGTGCGAAGGCGCTTGGATTTCAACTGCCTCAGGAACTTTCGGTCACGGGAATCGACAACTCGCCCTACGGCGAGTATTCGGAGCCCACGCTGACGACGGTAGACACTCAGAGCGAGAAGATGGGTGAGCTTGCGACGCGAAAGGTATTCGAAGCACTGTCCGGACAGAACGATACTGCGTATCTTCTACTCGAACCACGCCTCATCGTACGGGACTCAACGTCGAATCGTCCGCGGCCCTGACGCCCCGAAGCTATTGCCAGCCGGAATGCGTATGCGGGTGCGTGGTTGCGACATATCTGTCGGGACTCTCGTCCTCGGCCGTCACTTTCCTGTCATCTCCGTATGACTACGCGCGTCTCGATCAGTCGCCTCGATGGATAAACGATTACCCATTGTGGGGGTGCTAGGGGATTCGTTCGCAGACAGATGGAATGCGCATAGGCGTTAATACTGACTAGGCAAGCCATAGTCGTCGCTCTACTCTAAGATAAACGTTTTCCCAAAAAGGGCGCGTCGGGGAATGACCGACGGCGGAACGACCAAGGTTGCAGGGACAGCGCGCAAGGCGACGTCGCGGCTGCTCGAACCACACACTTCGACGCAAATTGCCTGATGGTCGGCTCCTCGGCCAAGCGGAAATGCATGGGAACGCGTCTATACGGCGCTGAAGCGGTGTTGATAGTTAGTAATACAAAATATATGGAAGCATAGACATAGGAGCGAGACATGGGAAAATTGATCAAAAAGCCTGGGGTTTGGCTGGCCGCGGGGTTGACAGTGTTGTTGAGCGCGTGCGGAGGCAATACTGACAGTAGCGGCGCCCCGTCGTCCTCGGCGGGCGATTCATCGCCGTGGATGAATACGTCGTTGAAGCCCGAGCAGCGCGCGGCCCTGTTGGTGGCGGCTATGACACTGCCCGACAAGGAAGAGCAACTGGTCGGTGGCCCTGGCGTGATTGCTGAGCTTCCACAATGCTTTGGCGCGCGCCATATTCCCGGACTCCCGAAATACCACATTCCGACGCTTCGCATTACCAATGGGCCAGTCGGCATCGGCCAGAACGATTGCGTTCCGGTCGGCTCGGCGCCGAGTGGTGCCGCGGCACTGACGAGCGCGGCGTCCGCCAAGGCGACTGCATTACCGTCCGCGATCGCGGTGGCTGCATCGTTCGACCATGCGGTAGCGACGCAATTCGGTGACGTAATTGGCAAGGAGGGTGCAAACCTCGCGCTTCACGTATTCGAAGCGCCGGGCATGAACCTGGCCCGGCTGCCCATTGGCGGCAGAAATTTCGAGTATATGGGCGAGGACCCCTATCTCACAGGGACAATGGGCGTCGCCGAGATCCAGGCGGTCCAGTCGCACGGAATGATCGCGATGGCGAAGCATCTGGTCGCCAACGAGCAGGAGGTGAACCGGATGACCATTTCGGAAAACGTTGACGACCGGACGTTGCATGAACTCTACATGCTGCCCTTCGAGATGGCCGTCAAGGATGGGCAGGTCGGCGCTGTCATGTGCTCGTACAATTCCGTCAACGGATTCTCAATGTGTGAGAACAAGCATATCTTGACCGACGTCCTGCGTGGGCAATGGGGTTTCAGCGGGTACGTGCAATCAGACTTCTTCGCCGCGCACAGTACGGCAGGAACGATGCTCGCCGGGCTAGATAATGAAATGCCGGGCGTGATCATCCCGGGCGTGGTGACGTGGTGGACACCGGACAAGCTTAATGCTGCCGTCGCCTCGGGTGCGATCAAGACGTCGGATATCGATTCAGCATTGAGTCACCGATACACGCAGATGTTCAAGGCGGGCATCTTCGACCGTCCGCTGGTTCAAACACCGATCGATATCGTTGCCGACGGAGCTGCGGCGAAAGCGATCGGCGAACAGTCCGCGGTCCTTCTACAGAACGACGGAACGCTGCCTTTTAGCAAGGGGGTGCAGAATGTTGTCATTGTGGGGAAGGCTTCGCAGGTGTTTGCCCAGCAAGCTGTAGCCGGAGGCAGCAGTCTCGGCAACCCGATGGGGTCCGGCGGCGGAAGTTCTGACGTCGTCGCACTCTATACAGTTTCTCCGCTGCAAGGCATGCGGGATGTGCTCGCGAATCTCGGCAATACGACGGCAAAGGTTCACCTCGTGCTTGTCGACGATTCGAACACGAACGCAACCATTGATGGCGCGGCATCGACCTTTGCCGCTGCTCAATCCTTGATGGGCAGTGCCGATGCCGTTGTGGTGATGGCTGGATCGATTTCCGAAGAGGGCGCGGATCAGGCAACGTTTGTCGATGCGGCCGGCCTGAGTCTTGACGCCGGCAAATATCTAAATTCGCTCGATTGGTACGGACCGAAGGCCAGTTCGCTTACGACGACCAGTACCGTGAGGAGCAGCAACACGCTGGCAATGATCCAGAGCGTGGTTGCCACGAACCCGAAGACGGTGCTCGTGCTCAAGGACAATGCGGTCGAGGCCCTCGACCCGACGTTGCTCAAAGGCGGCGTGTCCGCGCCCGCCGCAATACTCGAAGCATGGTTCCCGGGGCAGGAGGATGGGCACGTTGTTGCCGACCTGCTGTTTGGCGTGACGAATCCATCCGGGAAACTGCCGGTGACGTTCCCGCAAGTCGGCCAGGGGTTCATGGATTCGATCAGTGCCGCGCAGTACCCGGGCGTCTCCGTCAACGGCGTTCCGACCGTGACGTATACCGAAGGACTCGCCATGGGATATCGTTGGTACGATGTGGTGAACAAAAGCCCTGCCTTCGAATTCGGGTTCGGGCTTTCCTATACGACGTTCACGATCCAGAATGCTGCCGTTTCGCCGGCAAGCAACGGAACATACAACGTCACCGTATCAGTCGCGAATTCGGGGAAGGTCGCGGGTGCGGAAGTCGTGCAGGTCTACGTCGCCTTGCCGTCGTCGTCCGGTGAACCACCGAAGCGCCTGGTCGGGTTCAAGAAGGTTTTCCTGAATCCCGGCGCATCGCAGACGGTCTCGCTCAACATCGATCCGAATGCAAGCAATCATCCGTTGAGCACGTGGGACAAGGACGCGCAGCAGTGGTCGCCGGCGAGCGGCACGACGACGGTGTACGTCGGCAACTCCTCTAGAAGTCTGAAGCAGGCTGGAACGGTCGTTCAATAGCCTCTGCTTTCAAACCCACGGAACGCCGTCTGAAAAGCGGCGTTCGGCCAGGACTTCAATGCGATTTCAAAATTCAATTTTGCGTACCGCCAATCCAGCTCATTGTCGACTGTCGTTGCACGGCGCGCATCGCCCCATCTCTAAACCGTCCGGACTTCGACTTTTTTCCTGGCGGATCATTTCGAGGCTGGACTGCGCGGGATTGGTTGCTTGTTGACAGCGTCCGGCAACCCAGCCCGGGAGCTCTTTTTGCCCCTGTATCTGCTGCCGCCCGCGATGGCATGAACCCGCGGCAGCGGCCGCTGCGTGCCGCCGGTCCTTCTTCGCGCGGGTGCCGTTACCGGTCGCCCGCGGCCGACACCAGCGACTTCAGCTTCACAGCCGCATCCGCGACCGCAGCCGGTGTCACGTCGATTCCGCGCTCGACCAGCATGCGCGCGACGCGCATCTCCTTCACGAATCCCGACGCACGACCAAAGCCGCTTGCCGCGACGAGCCGCGCGCCTGCATCGAAGTGAAAATGGATTTCCGCATCGTCGCCGAGTTCGCGCGCGACCGTGCGCACGCCGAGTGCCGGTTCGCCGGCCACCTGCAGCTGCGCGTCGTATTGATCGGACCAGAACCACGGCATCTCGCGATACGGTTCGTCGGCGCCGAGCATGTTGCGGGCGGCGACACGCGCCTGCGTTTCCGCGCCGTGCCAAGTTTCCTGACGCACGAGCCGCCCTGACGCCCGGCTCGGGAACACCGCGACATCGCCGGCCGCGTAGATGCCGCGTGCTGAGGTTTCGAGCCGCGCGTTCACGACGACCCCGCGTTCGACGACGAGGCCCGCATCGCGCGCCAGTTCGTCGGCCGGTTCGATCCCGATGCCGGCCACCACCGTATCGGCGCTCAGCACGTCGCCGTCGTCGAGCACGACGGCCAGCGCGCCGTCCGGCGTGCGCTCGATCGCGACGGGCCGGCGGTTCAGGCCGATCGCGACGCCCCGCGCCAGATGCAGCGCATGCACGCGTGCCGCGATCAGCTCCGGCACCGCGCGCCCGAGCAGGCGCGGTGCCGCGTCGAGCACGGTCACGCGACAGCCGCGCAACCGCGCCGACGCCGCGACCTCGAGACCGATGAAGCCGCCGCCGATCAGCACGACGCGCGCGTCGGGCACGAGCCGCACGCCGAGCGCCGCCGCGTCGTCGAGCGTGCGCAACGCGAAAACGCCGTCGTGTTGCGCGCCCGGAATCGCGAGGCGGCGCGCACGGCCGCCGGTCGCGAGCAGCAGCGCTTCGCAAGCGAAGCCGCGGCCATCCGACACATGCACCTCGCGCGCCACCGGATCGATCCGCTCGACCGTCGCGACGATCGGCTCGATGCCGTCCGCGCGCCACGCATCCGGATCGCGCAGTCCGCATTGCGCTGCGCTGCGCTCGCCGGTCAGCATGCCCTTCGACAGCGGCGGCCGCTCGTACGGCAGGTGCGCCTCCGCACCGATCAGCACGATGCGCCCGCGCCAACCGCCCTCGCGCAACACCTGCGCCGCGCGACCGCCAGCATGGCCCGCGCCGACGATCGCCATCACCCGGTCGTTCGCCATCGCGTCACACCTCGATCAGGATGCGGCCGTCCTCAACCTTCGCGCGGTAGGTGCGCAGCTTCTCGCAGGCGGGCGCCGACAGCGCCCGGCCGTCGCGCACGTCGAAGCGTCCGTTGTGTTTCGGGCATTCGATCACGTGATCGATCACGAGCCCGTCCGCGAGATGCACGTGCTCGTGCGTGCACAGCCCGTCGCTCGCATAGACGTTCCCGTCGATCCGGTAGATCGCGTACGTGCGGCCGTCGTGGTCGAAGCGGGCGACGTCCTCGTCGTCGATGTCGTCGAGGGCGCCGGTGTCGATCCATTGCGTCATGATGCGTGTCTCCTGGGTTGGAAGGTTCGATGCCGGTCAGGCACGCGCCGCGTCCGGCACCGGGCGCACGACGTAATAGGACGGGTCGCGCGTCTGCCGGACGAGCGCCGGCACGATCTCCGCATACGCGGCCAGCGTGCCGCGGTACGGCGGCGGCATGTCGGCCTTCACGGCTTCATGCAGCTTCGGCAGCGCGTGGAACGGCACCATCGGGAACATGTGGTGCTCGACGTGGTAGTTCATGTTCCAGTACAGGAAGCGGAACACCGGATTCATCGTCACGGTCCGGCAGTTGCGCCGGTGATCGAGCACGTTCTCGGGCATGCCTGCGTGCTGCGTGAGGCCGAAGTACAGGTACAGCCACGCGCCGTAGAGGCTCGGCAGCCCGATGTACAACAGCGGCAGGATCGTGTGCCAGTACAACGACGTGCCGACCACGAGGGCATAAATGCCCAGATGGATGCGCGCCTCGCGCACGGCCTTCGGCCACTCCGATTCGGGCACGTAGGTGCGTTCCTCGTCGTCGAGCCGGCCGGCGAACGCCAGCACGACCATCTTGCGCAGCTCGCTCGCCACATGCTTGAGCGCGACCACGTTCAGCGCGAGGCCAAGCCAGTCGGTCGGCTTCGGCGCGGCGATTTCCGGATCGCGCCCGACGACCAGCGTGTCGGTGTGATGGCGCGCGTGGCTCCAGCGCCATACCGTCGCGCGGCGGAACACCTGGAACGACGCGACCTGGTACAGCACGTCGTTCATCCAGCGCGTGCGGAACGCGGTGCCGTGCCCGCATTCGTGCCAGCGCGAATCGGCCGGGCTGCAGTAGAGCGTGCCGTACACGGAGAACGCTGGAATCGCCCACGCGGAATGCGCACGCCATGCGAGCCACGCGAGCGTGCCGCTCGCGACGATCGCCGCGTACCAGATCAGCGTGTCGCGGATCGCGCGCGCATCGTCGCGCTGCATCAGTTGCTTCATCATCGGCCGCGGCACCGGGCACCGGTACCACGCGGCGTTGACGAGCCCCGCCGCTTGCGCGCGCTCGCCAGCGCCGCCGATCATTCGGTATTCCTGACGGCGCGCCGCCGCGGTGCGATCGTGCGCATGGTCGTCCGTATGGGCCACTCGAGTCTCCTGGTTTTTCGTTTGCGGGAAGCGCGGCGAGCGCTTCGCATGCATTCAAAATTAGGCGACGGCCATGACCCGCTCAATCGAAACGTTGACGAAATTTCGCCATCGCTTTAGCGTTCCGGACAGCGCCACGCACCGATGGCGATAACAGGCAGGGAGACGACCATGACCGACCCGTCCGGTCCGCGCTGGCGCAAGCGCACCGCACGCTTCGACGAGATCGCGGCGCTCGCCGGGGTGAGCACGACCACCGTCGACCGCGTGCTGAACGAGCGCGGCAGCGTGTCCGCGCAGGCGCGCGAGCGCGTGGTCGCGGCCGCGCGCCAGCTCGGCGTGCCGCGCCAGTTGCCCGACACGCGGCACGGGCTGCTTCACGTCGACGTGCTGCTGCCCGACACCGACGCGCCGTTCTTCCGGCGGCTGCAGCAGGCGCTCCAGCGCTCGCTGCAGATGCTCGACCGGCGTGTGGTCGTGCACCGGACCATCCTGCCCGCCGCGGACGACGAACGCGCGGCCGCGCTGATCGAACGGCCCGCCTACCGGCGCGCGGCGCTGATCGTCACCGCGCGCGACACCCCGCGCGTGCGCGACGCGCTGGCCGGCGCGATCGCACGCGGCGAGACCGTCGTCACGATGGTCACCGACATCGGCGGTATCGACCGCGTGCACTACGCGGGCATCGACAACTACCGCGCCGGGCGTACGGCCGGCTATTACATCGGCCGCCTCGCGGCGCGCCCCGGCCGCGTCCTGCTGCTGGGCGGACGCATGGGCTACCGCGCGCACGCCGACCGGATGGCCGGCTGCGTCGACCAGTTGCGCGAAGCGTTCGCCGACCTCGGCTGCGACGCCGCACCGGTCGAAACGCTCGACCAGGACGACCGTTGCTACCGCGCGGTGATGAACGCGCTGCATGCGCACGACGACATCGTCGGGATCTACAACAGCGGCGCGGGCTCGACCGGCATCGAGGCCGCGCTGCGCCGCGCGGGTGCGGCCGGGCGCGTCGTCTGGATCGGGCACGAGATGATCGACCTGCACCGCACCTACATCGAGGCCGGCTCGATGGACATCGCGATCGACCAGGATCCGGACGGCCAGGCGATTTCCGCGTTGCAGCACGTGTTGCACGCGTGCGGGATCGTCGAACAACCACCGCCGGGCGATCCGGTCGAATTCCGTGTGTTCTGCTCTGCCAACGTGCGCACCAGCGCGTACCTGCCGGCATGACGCCCGCTGCGCATCGCGCGGGTGCGCGTCGCGAAAAAATCGACCGCCGCATTGGCGATTTTTCGTCAACGTTTGTCATGCCGGCCGCGCCGCACGTCCGTACATTTGGCAGCCATCCAGAACCGGAACGGATGGAGACGATGGCTGAAGCGATCCTCATCGGCGTGAACCTCGACGGCGTACTCGAACACGACGGCCTGCCGCTGCCCACGCCCGCCGAGCGGTTCCGGATGATTGCCGGTGCCGGCGTGTTCGACTACGTCGAGAAGAACCCGGTGCACGGCGAGGACCTGTCGCCGTACTTCGCGCTCGTCGACCGGCATGCGCTGCCGATCCGCGTGATCGGCGGCATCTGGTGCGCCGGCCGCGACGAAGCGCACGTCGTCGAGATCGTCGACGCCGGCGCGCGGTTCGGCAGCACGGTACTCAACTGCCAGCTGTACGCGCATCATGCGGACGGCCATCCGCTGTCGGACCGCGAAGTCGCCGACTTCTACCTGCGCGCATACGAACGCGGCGAGCCGGTTGGCTGCCTGCCGAGCCTCGAAGTGCACGTCGACATGTGGAGCGAGGATTTCCCGCGGATCGCGCGCGTCGCGCAATGCGTCGAGCAAACAGGCGTGCCGTTCCGGATCACGCTCGACCATTCGCACCTGCTGTTCAAGCTCGGCAATCGCCCCGAACTCGATGCGTCGAGCCTGCGCGAGCCGGTCGAGCGCGTGCGGCAGCTGCTCGACCCGGCCTCGCCGTCGGCCGTCTACGCCGACTGGATCGCACGCGGCTGGGTCCGCCACGCGCATGCGCGCAGCGTGATTCCGAACAATCCGGAGAACCGCTGGATGCGCCGCGCGGACGGACGGCCCGGCCGCGGGATCCAGTACCCGTTCGTCGAACCGGCGCCGGGCGCGTATCACGGCGAATGGCGCGCGGCACCGCTCGACACGTGGAAGACGGCGCTGCGGCGCCTGCTGGAGTGGCAGGTGCATACGCGGCCGACACCGCTCGAGCAGATCAGTTGCGAGTTCATCCCGTTTCCGGACTACGGCGGCGGCGCCCGCTATTCGATCTTCGACAACAACGTCGCGTGCGCGCAATGGCTGCGCGCCACGTGGCACGCGCTCGCCGCGGAACCGGCGGATGTGCCGCCCGGCGCCGGCGCACGCAGCTTCACCTGATTCGCCCCGCCCCATTCGACACCTGAGGACCGAACGATGACGCAACCCGCCTTTCACTTTTCGCTGAACCGGATGAGCGCGCCGCGCCTGCCGCTAGACCGCTATGTCGCGCTGTGCCGGCGGCTCGGCATCGACTCGATCGAGATCCGCAACGATCTCGACGGCGTCGAGATCACCGACGGCACGCCGGCTTCGGCCGTGCGCGCGACGGCCGAAGCCGGCGGCGTGACGATCCTGACGATCAACGCGCTGCAGCGCTTCGACCAATGGAACGCCGAGCGCGCGGACGAAGCGACCGTGCTCGCCGACTACGCCGCGCAATGCGGCGCACGCGCGCTGGTGCTGTGCCCGACCAACAGCCGCGGCGACACGCGCGAGCCCGCCGCGCGGCACGCCGATCTCGTCAAGGCGCTCAAGGCGCTCGAGCCGATCCTCGACGCGCGCGGCCTGCTCGGCTTCATCGAGCCGCTCGGCTTCGAGGAATGCGCGCTGCGCCGCAAGTCGGACGCGGTGAAGGGCATCTACGCCGCGGCCGGCGAGCGGGTATTCCGGCTCGTGCACGACACGTTCCACCATCATCTGTCGGGCGAGGACATCTTCTTCCCGAACCTGACAGGCCTCGTGCACATCTCGGGCGTCGAAGAAGGCGACCTGCCGGTCGACCGGATGCGCGACGGCCATCGCGTGCTGGTCGGCGGCGCCGACCGGCTCGGCAATGTCCGGCAGCTGCGCGAGCTGCTCGCGCGCGGCTATCGCGAGGCATTCTCGTTCGAGCCGTTCGCGAACGAAATCGCGGAAGCGGGTGACATCGAAGACCGGCTGCGCGCCAGCATCGACTACATCCGCGGCGAGCTGGCGGCTCGCTGAGCGTCGCAGCGGCGCACGCCGCCGCGGCAATCGCCGCGCGGCACGTCGCGTCGCGCATCCTGCCGCGCACGAAACGGCATGCGATGCGGTACACGACGTGACGTACGCGCGAGACACGCGCGACACGACGCAGGCAAGCAGGCAATCCACAACAAAACGACGACAGGTCTGGAGACGACATGAAACGAGTTTCGCCAACGGCACTCATCTGCTCAGGATTCCTCTGTTATTCGAGCGCTTTCGCGCAAACATCGGTCACGCTATACGGCGTCGCCGACGCCGGCCTCGACTACGTGAGCCAGGTGCAGGCCGGCAACGGCACCACCGCGTCGCGGCTGCGCGCGCAAAGCAGCGACTGGGGCGCGAGCCGGTTCGGGCTGCTCGGCCAGGAAGACATCGGCGGCGGCTATCGCGTGGTCTTCAATCTCGAATCGGGCATCAACCTGATGTCGGGCACCGCGGGCGACGGCAACGGCAGCCTGTTCAGCCGCAAGGCGCTCGTCGGCGTGCGCCACGACCGGCTCGGCACGCTGACGTTCGGCCGCAACCTGTTCATCGCGAACGATCAATGGGACATGGATCCGCTGCTGCAGCAAGCCTATTCCGCGACCGCGCTGGTGCGCAGCCGCAACGTGCCGATCACCAGCAACAACGTCGAATACCGGTCACCGTCGTGGAACGGCTTCAGCGTGCACGCGCAGTACGCGCTCGGCAATCAGGCGGGCGGCTTCAATCTCGGCGCGGCGCACGAGTACGGCCGCAGCGACGGCATTCAGCTCACGTACCGCAACGACTTCGTGATGCTGCGCGCGATGTACGACGAGCTGCGCGACGCGAACGGCCGGATGAGCAACGTGTTCACGAGCTCGCGCGAGGTCTTCGCCGGTGCGAACCTCTATTGGCGCGCGCTGACGTTGCAGGCCGCGTACACGCACCTGAACGCGCCCGACACGCCTGCCGGCCTCGCGCGCAATGCCGATCACTACTGGATCGGCGCGCAGTATCGCGTGACGCCCGCGCTATCGCTCGGCGGCGCCGCGTACTACGTGCACGTCGGATCGGGGGCCGGCGACGCGACGCACGATCCGTCCGGCCACGCGTCGATGTTCGCGCTCGGTGGCGCCTACAGCCTGTCGAAGCGCACGCTGCTCTACGCGACCATCGCGCACGTGCGCAACGCGAGCGGCTCGAATTTCTCGGTCGCGAACAACAACCCCGGCACGGACAACGACAACCTCGCGAATCCGCTGCCGGGCCGTTCGCAGACCGGCGTGAACATCGGCATTAATCACTCGTTCTGACGAGCGCGACGGTGCGCGGCCGACGTGAGCCACGCAGCGTCCCACACAACGGAATCACCAGAAGAAAGGAGCACACCATGATCGAATTCGCCTTGTTCGGTGCGGGAAGAATCGGGAAGATCCACGCGGCGAATCTGGCGCGCCACCCGGGCGCGAAACTCAAGTACGTGATCGACCGCCATGCGCCGTCGGCCGAAGCACTCGCGCAGGCGCACGGCGCGCAGGTCGCCGACCTCGAACGCGCGCTCGGCGACCCGTCCGTGCAGGCCGTCGTGATCGCATCGAGCACCGATACGCACGCGGACCTGATCGTCGCGGCGGCGAACGCGGGCAAGGCCGTGTTCTGCGAGAAGCCGGTCGACCTGAGCGTCGCACGCTCGCGCGAATGCGCGGAGGTCGTGCGCCGCCGCGGCGTCACCTGCATGATCGGCTTCCAGCGCCGTTTCGATCCGACCTTCGCCGCGTTGAAGGCGCGCGTCGAGCGCGGCGACATCGGCGCCCCGGAAATGCTGGTCATCACGAGCCGCGACCCCGGCGCGCCACCCGTCGACTACATCCGCAGCTCGGGCGGCATCTTCAAGGACATGCTGATCCACGACTTCGACGTGTTCCGCTGGATTCTCGGCGACGAAGCGCAGACGCTGCACGCGACCGGCAGTTGCCTGACCGGTCCGGCCGTGCGCGATGCCGGCGACATTGATTCGACCGCGGTGACGATCCGCACGCGGCGCGGCCTGCTTTGCCAGATCAACACGTCGCGCCGCGCGGCGTACGGCTACGACCAGCGCTTCGAGCTGCTCGGCAGCAGCGGGATGCTGCAGGCCGGCAACGTGCGGCCGACCGAAGTGACCGCATGGGCGGCGAACGGCATCGCCACGGATGTGCCCGAGCCGTTCTTCCTCGAGCGCTACCGGCACGCGTACGCGGCCGAGATCGCGCACTTCGTCGATGCGCTGCGCGACGGCACGCGGGTCAGGACGACCATCGAAGACGGGCTCGCCGCGCTCGAGCTGGCGGAGGCCGCGATGACGTCGTGGCGGACGGGGCGCGTGGTCGAGGTGTAATGGACGCGACGGCGGCCGGTGCCGACACATCGCCGTCGCCGTGCCGTCGGTGCGGATCCGATACGCTGGATCCGCCCGGCGGTTGGAGCGGCCCGCCGGATGGCTTGCTGGACAACGCGCGGTGCAGCCGTGAAGGAACTGTGCCACTACGGATTGATCGTCCGTTCGAACTCGGGTTTCGATCGATGCCCGACCGCGACAGCCGATGCTACAACGGCGTCGCGGGGGAGTTGACGCCGGTCTTCGCGACACCATGCTTGATGACGATTTTATTTTGAGGCATGCAAAAATATGAGTTCGTGACAGTTTTCCGATTCCGAGTTGCTGTCGACCGGTGAAGTGACATTTTTGCTTCGCAAATGGTGACGACTTTGCTTTTGTCTACGCCATTGTGATAGAGCTGCGACGCTCATACCAGCAGCGGCGCGATTTCATACGCCGCTAAGATCGGTATATCGCCTCGGGTGTCGAATGCTACTGGCTCGTCCGCTCCGAGACTCTTCTTACGTTGTGCAAGTTAACAAGACGCCTGCTGCTCAAGCGTGATTTCGACAACGTATTCCTGCAGGAAGGTGTAGGGACTGGCATGTTGCCCGAGTTGCCGGTCTCCATGCTGACGAATATGGGCAACGAGCAACTGGTCCTATTTGGAGAGATGAAGCAATCGACGTGTTGACGTTCACCCAGAATTGACCCGTGGGGATGCGACTGTTTTCTTGGACTGATTTACGTTGCTAACCCGAGGCTTTCACGGTACTCGATGGGGCTGAGATAGCCAAGGGAGCCCTTGAAAAGGCGACCCTCGCTATGGCTGCCTCGATACTCACGGCGGCTTACTTCATGCTTCGGGACGGCGTCGAATACGCCGATCTCGGCGTCCCTTCGATCACCATGATGCCCAGAAAACAGTCCGCCGCCTGCTCAAACGCTTGGCCGACCTCGGCTGTCACATCAAGCCAGTTGCTGGCTAGCCCTTCCTCGTAGATCGAGAGCTAAGCCTTGCCTCGGCTTCAATCTCGGCAGTGAGGATCCGGCGGGCGCGTATAGCAGGGGCATCGCCGGGGAGCAGCACGGGCTTCAGGCTCATCAGGTCGGCGGTACCCAGCGATTGCCGATCGCGACCGCTGATCCATCCTGTTTGCGGTATAGAAGTACGGACTCGTTCAAAATGGTTCGATCGACGAGATCGTCCTGACCGAGGTCAGCGCCCCATCCGGCGCAGTACCACGTATTGCGAAGAAATTGCATTGGCGTCTCCTAGAGAATGTTATGTGCGTAATTCGACATCGAAGCGTATGTGTTCATCTCGGCGATCTATTTCGTTTTCTGCTATTCAATGTCCCGCTTCAGTCGGGCGCTCGAGGCGACTCTCTCGAAGGAGCACAAATGAGTATGGCATCTCAGGCGGCTTCGCCGCGCGACGCGATGATCAGCCTGCAAGGGGTGAACAAGTGGTATGGCGAGTTCCATGTCCTGCGTCAGATTGATCTTGTAGTGAGTGCCGGTGAGCGTATCGTGATATGCGGTCCATCCGGTTCGGGCAAGTCCACAATGATTCGCTGCATCAATCGGCTGGAAGACCATCAGCAGGGGCGAATCGTGGTCGACGGAACCGAGTTGACGGACGACCTGCGTCAGGTCGAGGCTGTCCGGCAGAAGGTCGGGATGGTTTTTCAGCACTTCAATCTGTTCCCGCATTTGACGGTGCTCGAAAATCTGACGCTCGGCCCGACCTGGGTGCTCAAGAAGCCGCTGGACGAGGCGCGCGAGATGGCAATGAAGTACTTAACGCGTGTGAGGATCCCGGATCAGGCCGAGAAATATCCCGGACAGTTGTCGGGCGGCCAACAGCAACGTGTGGCCATCGCCAGATCGCTGTGTATGCAACCCAAGGTGATCCTGTTCGACGAACCGACTTCCGCTCTCGATCCTGAGATGGTCAAGGAGGTGCTCGACGTCATGGTCTCACTCGCCGAGGAGAGCAAGGTCACGATGCTTTGCGTGACCCATGAAATGGCATTCGCGAGGAAGGTTGCGGACCGTGTGATCTTTATGGACCAAGGGCAAATCGTCGAGGAGAACGATCCCGAAACGTTTTTCACGCGACCGAAGAACGAACGCGCGGTGCAGTTTCTGAACCAAATTCTGTAACCTGGCCGGGACCGAGAGAGGGTGCTCGGAAACGGTCATTTCCACATGGACAGCATGCAATGAGCAAGAAGCACGATTACGACAAGATGGGCTTCATGACGAGAGCCATCCATCTTGGCTACGATGCCCAAGAGGCACACGGTGCGGTGAACGCGCCGGTCTACATGACATCGACTTACTCGTTCGACACGATGGCGGATGCGGAAGCGGTATTCGCCGGCGAGAGCGATCGATACGTGTACGGTCGGCAGCACAATCCGACGCAAGCGCTGCTTGAGGCTCGTCTGGCGTCGCTGGAAGGAGCTGAGGCCGCTCTTGTGACGGGTACCGGGATGGGCGCCATCTGTTCGACGTTGATGACGTTGCTTCAGTGCGGCGACGAAATCATTTCGCACCACACGATCTATTCGACCGCATCAAGCTATTTCGATGACGGGCTGCCTGGCATCGGTATTGGCGTCAGGAAGATCGATCTGATGAACCCGGACGAGTTCTCCGCGGCGCTAACGGACAAGACACGCATCGTGTACTTCGAAAGTCCCGTGAATCCGTCGGGCGAGGTGCTCGATATCCGCGCGATTGCAGACCGAGCCCGGGCCGCTGGTTTGCTCGTGGTGGTCGATTCGACATTCGCGTCGCCGGCGTTGCAACAGTCGATTTCGTTAGGTGCTGACCTCGTCATCCATTCGTTGACGAAGTACATTAACGGTCATGGCGACACACTTGGCGGCGCGGTCATCGGCAGCGCAGAAATGATCGACAGTATTCGAGCCAAGGGCATGCGATACATGACAGGCTCGAGCTTGTCGCCGATGAGTTGCTTCCTTGTCCTGCGCGGGTTGAAGACGCTGAAGATCCGGATGCGTCAGCATGGGGAAAGCGCACTCCAGATTGCAAAGCTGCTCGACCAACATGCCGCAGTGGCGACGGTATGTTATCCGTTTTTACCGACACACCCGCAGTACGAACTGGCACGGACGCAAATGAGCGCAGGCTCGGGGATGCTGTCGTTCGAGCTGAAGTCGGGCTTCGATGGCGCCACTAAGTTGATCGATGGCCTTACGATGATTGGCAAGGCGGTGAGCCTCGGAGATACCGAGTCGCTGATCACCCATCCTGCTGCACTTGTCGAGGCGCGGCAGCGAATTGTCCCGTCGGCGAAGCTCGCGAGAGGTGTGTCGCGCGGCATGATCAGATTGTCGGTCGGGCTTGAAGATGTCGAGGACATCTGGGCAGATCTCGAGCGCAGCCTAGGGCACCTGGTTTAGTCCGTTACGGCAGGGAACTCGTCAAGCGACAAGAGTCGCATCGTAACGTCGCTCGGCGTCGATGGCGCCGAACGTACGCTTTCTTGAGGCGCGGTCGTCGAGTTGACATGCCCGGACCCAATAGGCAGGGTATGGGTAATTACGCAAATTGCTGGCCTTACGCGTTACTCGTTCCCGAACATCGGAAGTCCCTTCCGGACTTACTGTCAGATGAGCCTTCAGATGACCTCTACTCTCCACGATTTACCCGTCAGCCCATGTATCGGCGTATGCTCGACCCTCTTCGACGATGTATGCAAGGGCTGCGGTCGCACAGCGGGCGAGGTGGCGAACTGGGTATTCTTGAACGAAGCGGAAAGAACGGCCGTTTGGAAACGCATCACCCTTGAAGGGACTGCAATGCGTTTTCGGGTCGAAAAGGTGTAATGCCGGGTTGCGGGACTACTCTGACGAAGTCGCGACCACACCGGCGCGATCATGGCGGCGGCAGATAGAGATCGATTGCCGGGCGCAGTGACTGGAACCCCGGTTGTTTGGGGCTCACAGATGGCAGAAGGAAGGGCTACGGCTTAGTCCAGACAGTCCGGATGATTGCGAAGCGCACGCCGAGCGTAATAACCAAACGTAACCGCATGGCGTTTAGGCGTTGACGTCCAGTCGTGCGCCTCCTTGGCAAGCGCTTGCGGGATGGGCTTGATTGTTCCCGCCTGCATCGCGGCCAGTTGCAACCGCGCAGCTCGCTCCATCAGAAGAGCAAGGATGCATGCCTCTTCGATCGTGCTCCCTGCAACGAGCATGCCGTGGTGAGCCAGCAGGATGGCCCGCTTGTCGCCGATCGCGGTTGAAATGATTTCCCCTTCCTCGTTTCCTACCGGCACTCCAGGCCATTTTTCAAGAAACGCGCAGTCCTCATACAGCGGACAGACGTCCATGTGCGAGATCTCGAGCGGGACTTCGAGCATCGACAGCGCCGACACGTGCATCGGATGGGTATGGATGATGCAGTTCACATCGCTTCTTGCGCGGTAGAGCCACGTATGAAATCGATTTGCCGGATTCGGCATCCCTTGACCATCGAGCGTCTTGAGGTCCGGGTCTACGAGCAAAAGATTTCCGGGTGTTATCTCGTCGAAGCCGCGGCCAAACGGCTGGGTGTAGTACGTATTCGGGTCATCCGCACGACTGGTGATCTGGCCGGCGAGCCCTGAATCGTGTCCGCCGTCGAACAATATTCGACACGTGAGCGCCAGTTTCTGACGAGCTGTCCAGGTATGCACGGCGACCTCGCTATCCATTTGAGCGAGTGATCGGGCGACGATCTCAGCCTTCGGTTCGTTCAGAGTATTTGCCATTACAGGTACCGGTCGAGTGGTCGGGCGCGTCCACATGTACAAACTCGTGACACGCCATGAAGTATATGACACGATGTGTCATCAGTTGACTATGTTTATTGGGAGCACCAGTTGGCTATACGCCTGAAATTACTTCGGAAGCAACTCGGGCTGAGTCTGCAGGCACTGGCAGAACGATCGGGCCTGACGAAGAGTTATCTGTCGAAAATCGAACGAGACATCAGCACGCCGTCGATCGCTGTTGCCATGAAGCTTGCGGAGGCGTTGGGGGTCGACGTCAATGACCTGTTTTCGACGAGCAATGCGGAGGCTGCGCTTACGATCGTCAGGGCTGGCGATCGTGTCGCGGTCGGCCGGGGAGACGATCCGCTGCAACCTGCCTATCACGTTATCTCGGCTCGTGGCGGGCATCGCGAGATGGTTCCCTTCATGATCACGCCGGGAAAAGACGTCGCGACGGCAGACTTCAAGGAGCACGAAGGCGAAGAATTTCTGTTCGTCCACCGGGGAACGGTGGAAGTCGATTTTGCGGACCAGAAGGTCGTGCTGTCGGTCGGGGACGCGGTGCACTTTGATGCGCGAATTCCACATCGGATCAGGTCAGTTGGGCGCGGAAAGGCGGAGGTGCTGATCGTGGTGGGCGGGAACAAGGTGCGAGCACGTTGAGCTTGTAACACGACGGGCGCAGCCGACAGAAAGCGAAATCGGCGAGGCCGGCCGCTCAATGCTTCATGTTTAGCTGACGAGCAAGCCGATCCCCGATAGTGCGAGCAGGACCCCCACCACGCGTTGCCACGTGAGCTGTTCACGAAGAATGGTCGTTGCCAGTACCACGGTTGTGAGGGGGTAGAGAGAGACAAGCGTCGCCACGATCGACAATTGCTGCCCATAGATCAGTGCGGACTTGTACAGCATCGTGCCGGAAGCATCGAGACAACCAGCGATGGCGATGAAGATCGCGCCGCGAAAGTCGGGGCGAGCTTCCAGGGTGACGCGATGGCTGAAGAGAGCCGTAATGACCAACAGAGACAGCGACACGGAGCGTGCCACCGCCAGTGACCAGAATCCCGCTTGCAGAGACACCTGCTTCAGGCAAATGTAGGTGGCTGCAATCCCGCTACCGGCGACAACAGCGAGAAGCAAGCCCTTGGTGAGTCGTGTCTTGTCTTCGGCATCGCTGTCGCCGTGTTCTGCGCCACTGACGATCACGACAGCCAGAGCGCCGAGGAGGAAGCCAATATAGGCCTGCAGGGACGGTCTTTCGTGCGCAACCAGCACACCGAACAGAACCGGTAAAACGATCCCGATCAACGCCGTTACGGGCGCGACCACCGCCATAGGTCCGATTCCAAGCGCCATATAGAGGGTTGGCAGCGAGATTGCGATGCTCACACCGGCTGCGGCGCTCCACCACCAGTCGGTTGCTCCTGCCATCTGCCCATGCGTCGCGATGGCCAGTAAAGCCGTGATCGCCAGCGCCGGGACCTGATTGAAGAGCATCACATACCCGATCGATACGCGACGCGTCGAGTAGCCGCTCAGAAAGTCGGCCGACCCGTAACAGACGGATGAGAGAAGCGCGAGTATCGAGCCCATTTTTTGCCAGGAAGGTTGAGAGGTCGTTCGACGCTGCGTGATCGAACGCGGTTGAACAAACTGAAACGTATCGGCCAAATAGTACAAGATATTGAACGTTAGTCAATCAAAATGACTTCGCCCGGACGTCGGGGATCAGGCTGGTCGGGGCCGATTTGGCTGAGGATATGCGTCTGCGCGGAATGCGTGACAGGGCTCCGATGGGTGGAGTGCGTCGATGGGGCGTTCGACTGGCTCGTATGCGGCCCGGACGAGCCGAAAGGCGAATGCGGCACATCCTTGAGCGTGGCATCCATAGACCGGACGAAGTCGATGGGCGTCCGAATGTGCAGCGGTTGGTCGCGGATCTATCTGTCGGGGGCGGATTGCTGATCTTGTCGGAGATTACTGCTTGCTTTCCTCGGGGCGCCGTGGCGAGCATGCACTGTTGGGCGCCAACAGTAATCTGCATGCGTGGTACATTATATTGATCTCACAACATGTACCGGTTCTCGCATGAACGACGTCGACGCCATCAACACCATCGTCGGAAGAAATCTGGTTGCGCAGCGGAAGGCTCGTGGGCTGACCCTGGATCAGCTGGCGCAGGCATCCGGAGTCAGTCGCGGAATGGTCGTCCAGATCGAGCAAGGCAAGACCAACCCTAGTGTCGCGACACTATGCAGGCTGGCTAATGCGCTTGTCGTGCCGATCTCCAAGCTGATCGAGACGGATTTGCGCCCCGCTGCGTACAAAACGAAACTTTCCGACGCCTCGGAGCTTTGGCGCGGAGCCGCTGGCGGACTGGGGCGTCTCATTACCGGTTTTGACGAGCCGTCCGTGCTGGAGTTCTGGGAGTGGCGCCTAAGTCCGCGCGAGTCCTACGATGGCATTGCCCATCCGCCGGGGACGAAGGAGCTCCTGTTTGTCACGACCGGCGCGTTGACCGTCACCGCGGGGCCGGTATGCGAAACGGTCGCCACGCAGGAAGCGCTGGTGTTCTCGGCGGACGTTCCACATCGCTATGCAAACGAACTGGACGAGGAGGTTGTCTTCATGATGGTGGTTGTCGAGCCACGGACAGCCGCTCGCGCAGGGGCGAGCACGTTCGGTTGATGTCATCAAACTGAACTAAAAGACAAATATATTGAACTCTCGATTTTTTCGGGCTATAGTCATTCCCAGCATGTACTTGGGAGTGTGCCGTGTCAGTCGAAATCGAAGATCCTGTAGCAACCGCGCTGGAGCAATTCCGTGTGTCGGATGCAATTGATGATGCGTACCCGGAAGCAACGATTGCCGTCATTGTGGCGCTCGGGCTGAACAACAGTCCGTCGAACGACGAAAGTAGCAAGGCGCTCGCCGATGCTGCAGCAGCCTTGCACACGGTCGTCGATGCAGACGGGCTCCGTGACCACCCTAAAATTGCTTGCTGGCACGATATCTACAAGCGTTTCAACGCAAAGCCGCGCAAGTATCCGTGTTCGGTCGAATCGCTTGCGCGACGGGCACTTCGGCCGGACTCGACTGTTCCGACGATCAACCGCTTGGTCGACTTCTATAACGCACTGAGCCTGCGTCACCTCGTGCCGATCGGCGGCGAGGATCTCGACACGCTTCAAGGCACGCTCGAACTGCGGCCGGCAACGGGGCGAGAGAGTTTCGACATTGCCGACGACTCTTCAGCTGACCATGTGATCGTGCCCGAAGGGGAAGTCATCTGGACGGATGATCTTGGCGCGACCTGCCGGCGCTGGAACTGGCGTCAAGGGCGACGTACGCGGCTCACGGAAGAGACGAAGAACGCCTACTTCATTATCGATTCCGCTGTTCCGTCGACTGGTGGAAAGGAGATCGTACAAATCGTCGAAGAGTTGATCGACATTCTCCGCGTTCACGCGGGAGCGGAGAAGATTGGCTATCGGCTCATCAAGGTCGGTAACGTGCCACTTTGAAGTACTAGACCCCGGCATCGTTGATTCCGGGGTCGAAATTGATGTTCCGACGATCGCTGGCCAGCGATTCTTCTGTATCAAGATAAATGGCGGCGGGGCCGATAGTGGTATGGCGACGTCGGCGCTCGAACGAAGCAGAGGTGCGGTGTAGCTCGAGCAGAGCTACATTCGAGCGCTACACGTTACGCTCCTGGGCAGTCTGCTATCCAGGAAACGAGGGAGTGAGCTGTAGAGACCAGTTATCCCGTATATTGCCGTGTAATTCGATATTAATAATTTAATTAGGCTTACGAAATTTGTGGTGGATAAAGGGGTAGTGTTGACCAGAAGCACCACTCCTTGTCGTGATGTACTTGAAAAGCAAAATTACCCGGAGACAGTCATGAAGAAGCTCGTTGCGTGCGTCGCGCTTGCCGTCGTTGCATCCAGTGCATTTGCGAAAGAGTGGTCGACAATCCGATTTGGCGTCGATGCGACCTATGCACCGTTTGAGTCGAAGAGCTCGGACGGGAAGGTCGTCGGTTTCGATATCGATCTCGGCAACGAGATCTGTGCGCGATTGAAGGCAAAGTGCGTGTGGGTCGAGAACGATTTCGACGGCTTGATCCCGGCATTGAAGGCGAAGAAATTCGACGGCGTGCTGTCGTCGATGTCGATGACGCCGCAGCGCGCGGAGCAGATCGCGTTCTCCGCAAAGTTGTATAACACGCCGACGAGACTCGTGACGAAGAAGGGCATCACGTTGGAGCCGACAGCCGATTCGCTGAAAGGAAAATCGGTGGGCGTCGAGCAGGGCACGATCCAGGAGACGTACGCGAAGACCTACTGGGCACCCAAGGGCGTGCGCGTCGTCGCGTACCAGAACCAGGATCAGGTTTATTCCGATCTGCTCTCCGGGCGACTGGATGCATCACTGCAGGATGCAGTGCAAGCTGATATCGGTTTTCTCAAGACGCCGCGCGGGGCTGCCTATCAGTTCGCTGGCGGAGATATCACCGATCCGAAGACGCTCGGCGAAGGGGCAGGTATCGGTCTGCGCAAGGAAGACGCTGACCTGAAGGCGAAGCTTGATCAGGCGATCGCCGACATGCAGAAGGACGGCACGTTCAAGAGGATAGAGCAGAAGTACTTTGCATTCGACATCTACGGGAACTGACCTTTTCGTGGCGCACACGGCAATGACCGTGCTGCGCCGCGTCTCTTTCTGGATACCCTGACATGTTTTTCCAAGGATTTGGTCCGCTGCTATGGACCGGCACGGTCGAGACCGTGAAGCTTGCGGTGCTGTCGCTCGCTGCGTCATTTGTACTTGGGCTACTTGGCGCTGCCGCAAAGTTGTCGTCGAATCGCGTGCTGGCAGCACTCGGTACTTTCTATACGACACTGATCCGTGCTGTCCCTGACTTGGTTCTGATGCTCCTGTTGTTCTACGGGATGCAAATTCTGCTGAACAACGTGACCGATATGCTCGGTTGGGACCAGATCGACATCGATCCGTTCGTCGCGGGCGTCGTGACTTTGGGCTTCATCTATGGCGCGTACTTCACTGAAACGTTCCGCGGAGCATTCCTTTCGGTGCCGCGCGGTCAGCTCGAAGCGGGCTTTGCATATGGGATGGGCGGCTGGCGGGTATTCCGACGCATCCTGTTCCCGCAGATGATGCGTTTTGCACTGCCGGGAATCGGCAACAATTGGCAGGTTCTGGTGAAAGCAACTGCACTGGTGTCGATCATCGGTCTCGCCGACGTTGTGAAGGCGTCGCAGGACGCGGGCAAGACCACGCTGGACTTCTTCTTCTTCACGCTTGTCGCGGGCGCGATTTATCTCGCGATCACGACAGTTTCGAACATCGTGCTGCATCACCTCGAGAAGCGTTATTCGGTCGGCGTTCGGAGGCTTGCACTGTGATCAGTCTCATCAGCCAATACTGGCAAAACTATCTGTACACGGACGGGTACGGCTTCAGCGGGCTTGCAGTCACCTTGTGGCTCCTGGTGATATCCATCGTGCTTGGATTCCTGCTTGCCATACCGCTTGCGATCGCCCGAGTGTCGTCCAATCAGTGGATTTCGCGGCCCGTGTGGTTGTACACGTACGTGTTCCGTGGTACGCCGCTCTATGTGCAGCTCTTGATGTGCTACACCGGCATCTATAGCCTGCAGGTCGTTCACGAACACGTGTTGCTCGACGCGTTCTTTCGCAACGCGATGAACTGCACGATGCTTGCGTTCATCCTGAACGAGTGCGCGTATGCGACGGAGATCTTCGCGGGCGCGATCAAAGCGACTGCGGCCGGCGAAATCGAAGCGGGCGTCGCTTACGGGATGTCGCGCTTCAAGCTCTATACGCGGATCATTCTGCCGTCGGTGCTGCGGCGCTCATTGCCGAGTTACAGCAACGAGGTGATCCTGATGTTGCACGCGACAACGCTTGCGTTCACAGCGACCGTGCCGGACATCCTGAAAGTCACGCGCGATGTGAACTCAGCCACCTACATGTCGTTCCAGGCCTACGGTCTCGCGGCGATTCTGTATGCAACCGTCGTCTTCGGGCTGATCTGGGCATTCCGAAAGCTGGAAGCCCGATGGCTTGCCTATCTCGCACCCCGCGGTCACTAAGCAATCAGGAAGGACACTCGTATGTACAAGCTTATCGTTGAGGATTTGCACAAGAAGTTCGGGGACAACGAGGTGCTCAAGGGCGTTTCGATGAAGGCGAAGGCTGGCGATGTCATCAGCATCATCGGCTCGAGCGGCTCGGGAAAAAGCACGTTCCTCCGTTGCATCAACTTTCTCGAGCAACCATGCTCGGGCCAGATTACGATCGGGACGGAACTGATCCGTACGACGCAAGACAGGCGCGGTGCGTTGCAAGTCGCCGACCAGAAGCAACTGCAACGGATGCGTACCAAGCTTGCGATGGTGTTTCAGCACTTCAATTTGTGGGCGCACATGAACGTCCTCGAGAATGTCATCGAGGCGCCGATGGCCGTGCTGGGAATCGGCAAGGACGAAGCCACGTCGCGCGCGCGAAAGTATCTCGAGAAGGTCGGCCTGCCCGCGCGTGTCGAAACCATGTATCCGGCACACCTGTCGGGCGGCCAGCAGCAGCGTGTCGCGATTGCGCGTGCGCTTGCGATGGAACCGGAAGTGATGCTGTTCGACGAGCCGACGTCGGCGCTCGACCCCGAACTCGTCGGTGAAGTCTTGAAGGTCATGCAGGCGCTGGCTGAAGAGGGCCGGACGATGGTCGTCGTTACGCATGAGATGGGGTTTGCGCGAAACGTGTCCAATCATGTCATTTTCCTGCACAAGGGAAAGATCGAGGAGGAAGGGAATCCGCAGGACATCCTCGTCAACCCGAAAAGCGAGAGACTGGGGCAGTTTCTTTCGGGGCGGTTGAAATGATTCTCACCCCGGTGCGGCTTCTTTCTGTACGAATGTGTGGGAGGCGGGAATCGGCCCCAATGCCGAATCCCGGTTATCTGCAGCGCTTTTCGATCGCGTGCGGCAGTATGGTTGCGACACTTTGGAAGGGGTGACGCAGGTATCGTTATGGCTTGTCGAGTCTGTCGGCGAGTGTGGTAGGAACAAGCGATGAATTCTGGCATCAAGGACGGATCCAGCACACAGGCGACAACGAGGGTTTTGCCATCATTGCAGGCGCTCGTGTGCTTCGAGGCGGCCGCTCGCCTCGAGAGTTTCAGTCGGGCTGCAGAATCATTGCACGTGACACACGGTGCTGTAAGTCGTGCAGTCCGGGTGTTGGAGGATGACCTGGGTGTTCAATTATTTGCTCGCCGAAACCGACGTGTTTTTCTCTCGCCGGATGGGCAGAGGCTGGCCGAGGCGGTGCGGCAGAGCTTCGATCGGATTGGGGCTGTGTGTCGCGAATTTCGCGAGCGAGACGGCGAGACCGTCTTGACGCTATCGTGCGAACCAACACTGATGATGCGTTGGCTGATTCCGAACATGACTTCGTTGCAGGCGCAGTTGCCGCAGTTCGAGCTGCGACTTGTTGCCGCATCCGGCCCAGCACTCGGAGACGGAATCGATTTGGCGATTCGCCGTAACGACGTTCAGTGGTCTGCGGATGTCGAGGCGACGTGCTTGTTTGCTGAAAGAGTGGGACCGGTATGTCGTCCGGAGTATGTGCCTGATTTTTTCGACGCCGCAGACGAGGGCTGGAGCCTCAAGGATTCTGCGACCGTGCTGCACACGAGAACACGGCCCGATGCTTGGCAAACGTGGGCGACCCTGGCCTCGCGTGCAGAGAATGCCGTTCCGGCAGTTGGCAAGGCCTTCGAACACTTCTATTTCAGCCTTCAAGCCGCTGCTGCAGGCGTAGGGGTCGCTATCGGCCCCTGGCAATTGGTGAGGCGCGAGATAGAGAGCGGCCTGCTCGCGGCACCGATGGGTTTTGTCGAGGACGGCTCTGCCTACTATTTGCTGGCGCGTACTCCCGTTGAGGAGAGTAAGGTCGGTCGTGTGGTGAGGGACTGGCTCTTGAATCTAGTATCCGAGTAGCACCCGTCACCTTTGTGACTGCGATGAGCTTTTCGCCGCTCAAGGGCCTGCTCCACTCGCCTCGCGCATGGGCGGTGGTTGCGCTACCCATGCGCAGGTCAGGAACCGTGGGAATTAAGTGGGGAGGGGCTTATCAGTCGATCATCGCCATACTCCCGCAGCACCTGCGCAATGACAACCCGATACCCGTCGAGCCAACGTGCCTGCTTCTCCTTGGCTTCAAGGTGAGCGGGATGTTTGACCAACCGCAATAGCGCCTCTTCGGACTCCCAGAAGTAAATGTTCTGGATCAGTCCGGCAGCGGTGTTCTCCCATGTCTCTTCACCCAGATATCCCGGGGTGCTGCGGGCGATCTCAGCGATCCGCTGATCGAGCGTGTGAAATTCATCGTCGTACTGCCCGGCCTTGAAAATAAAAGTGGAAGAGAACATTGGGCTTCCATGTGATGTGGATCCATTCGACCTGAGGAGGCGCATCCTGCCCCGCGCCGACCTCGCTCGTCTTAATGCTGAAAACCGTCATCCTCGTGTCGACCGGCTGGGTTGCCAGCCTGAGGAAATATCCGGCGAGCACGTTGCTCGTGCCGACAATCAAAATGCTAGCATAGATCAATATATTGCTCTACAATGAACTTCATATTGAACTGTTGGTGCGGTCGGAAAGTCTTCGTCGATGTCGTGCGGTCGCGTCGGGCGCTGTCCAGGGAGATCACCGGTCTGGCAGCCATCTGAATGTCTGGAGCGTTGCGAGCAAGATCATGAAGCGTGTACTGGACAAGGTCGACGAGAAGATCCTCGCGCAACTCGCGGAGAACGCGAGACTGTCTCATAACGATATCGCCCTCACGGTGAACCTGTCGCGCAACGCGGTGCGTTTGCGAATCGAGCGACTGGAGCGCGATGGCTTCATTCGCGGCTACACAATCAGGAAAGGATCGGCGACGCCGGAGTCCGAGCCCATTCGAGCCCTGATGTTCGTGTACCGGAAAGACCGTATGCGGGGCGGGGACGTATTGAAGTACGTGCAGTCCGTGCAGGAAGTCGTTACTTGCGACGTCATGAGTGGCGACCTGGATGTTGTCCTCCAAGTTGAAGCAGTCAGTGTTGATCGAATTCACAAGCTCTGGGACGAAGTATCCGCGCTTCCCGAGGTGCTCAATACCGTCACCTCATTCGTCCTGACCCGAACAAAAGGCAATCCGCACGGCGCCTGAACGCTTTCGCGTCCAAATCGAGCGTCCTGAACATTCGCGAGCAAATTGCTCGTCATTTCGTTCAAGCTGCCATATTTGGACTGCCAAGCATGTTCGATAACATTTTCGTCATCTTTCCACTACGACGAAGGTGCTGAAATGAGCGAATACAAGGTTGCATTGATCGGGTTTGGCGGCGTGAACAGGGCGCTTGCGCAGCTGGCAGCGGACAACAATGCCAAGTGGCAAAGCGAACTGGGCTTCCAGTTGAAGGTCGTCGGTATCAGCGACTTGCACCTGGGGTCGGTCGTTCGCCCCGAGGGCCTCGATCTGAACGTACTGCGCGATCTCCCGACGGAGAAAGGCGCTCTGGCGAAGCTGCCGGGTGGCGACGTCGACGCCGCTGCGGAACAGGTCATTGAGACGTCCGGAGCGGACATCGTGGCTGAAGCGACCTTCACCAATGCTGTCAATGGTGAACCGGCAACGTCGTACTGCCGGCTTGCGCTGAGCAAGGGTATCAGCGTTGTCACGACCAACAAGGGGCCGGTGGCCTTCCATGCGGAAGCATTGAAGCGCGAAGCTGCCGCAAATGGCGTGCATTTCGAATACGAAGGCTCGGTCATGAGCGGCACGCCTGTCATCCGCCTCGCAAAGGAACTGCTTGCCGGGTCCGAGCTGAAAGGCTTCGAAGGCATTCTCAACGGAACGTCGAATTTCGTGCTGTCGAGCATGGAGTCCGGCCTCAGCTTCAACGAAGCGGTCGAGAAGGCCCAGCGTCTTGGTTATGCGGAGGCTGACCCGACTGCCGATATCGAAGGGCATGACGTTCGCCTGAAGGTCGTGATCTTGGCCAACGAGTTGCTCGATGCAAAACTCAAGCCGGCCGACGTATCGTGCAAGGGCATCAGCGGCTTGACGCTGCAAAGCATCCACGACGCGGCTGCATCAAATGCGCGGTGGAAGCTGATCGGTAGCGCGTCCAAGCTGGCAGACGGCACGGTGCGCGCAAGCGTCGAGCCCAAACTGCTGCCGCTGGAAAACTCGCTGGCAGCGGTGGGCGATGCCATCAATGCCGTGACGTTCCGGACCGGCATGTTGGGCGATGTGACGGTGCGAGGCCCGGGCGCCGGCCGTGTGGAAACCGCATACGCGCTGCTCGCTGACATCATCAGCATCCACAAAGCGAAAGTCGCACAGGGGAAATGAACATGAACAACGTTGTGTTTCCCGCCACCGCGTCCCATAGCGTTATTGCTGTCAACAATCCGTTCGATGGCACCCAGGTTGGTACCGTCGTGAATATGCCGGCGGAGCGTGCTGGGTCCCTCATCGACATCGCTCGTGACGGTGCGAAGGTGTCTCGTGATCTGCCGCGTCATGAACGGGCCCGTATCCTTGAGACCTGTGCTGCACTGGTCGAGCGCGACAAGGAGGCGTTTGCCGAGCTCATCGTGGCCGAGGCTGGCAAGACGCTGAAGCAGGCACAGAAGGAAGTGCTTCGTTGTGTCAATACGCTTAAGCTGTCGGCCGACGAGGCTCGCCATAACGGCGGGGAGGTCGTGCCGTTCGCTTCGTACGTCGGCTCGGAAAACCGTCAGGGCTGGTTCACGCGCGAACCGCTGGGCGTCATCGTTGCCATCACGCCGTACAACGATCCGCTCAACCTGGTTGCTCACAAGCTGGGGCCGGCGATCGCTGGCGGCAACTCGATCGTGCTGAAGCCGTCAGAGCTCGCACCTTTGTCTGCGATCAAGCTGGTCGACTACTTGAACATCGCCGGCTTGCCGTCGAATGTCATCTCGATCGCGACTGGCGGTCCGGCCCTGGGCGAAGCGCTCGTTTCCGCTCGCGATGTACGGATGATCTCGTTCACGGGTGGCTTCGTGACGGGCGAAAAGATCGCACGCTCTGCTGGTGTGAAGAAACTCGCGATGGACCTCGGCGGTAACGCGCCCGTCATCGTGATGGACGACTGCGATCTCGAGGACGCTGTCGAATCGTGCGTGTCAGGTGCTTACTGGGCTGCAGGCCAGAACTGCATCGGCACGCAACGGATCCTCATCCACTCGCGAATTTACGACGCATTTAAGGAGCGCTTCGTTACGCTTACCCAAGCGTTGAAGACAGGCAACCCCGCGCTGCCGGATACCGATGTCGGCCCGATGATCACGGCTCAAGCCGCGCGACGCACCGAAGGTGTCGTCAACGATGCAATTCGTCAGGGCGCGAAGCTGCTGTGCGGCAACGTCCGTGACGACTCGGTCTATGCGCCGACCGTTCTCGAGGACGTGAGCTTCCAATGCGATCTGTGGACTCAGGAAATCTTCAGCCCGGTCGTTGTGCTGCAGAAGATCGACTCGATCGATGAAGCACTGGACTTGGCGAATCGCCCGGAGTACAGCCTGCATGCCGGAATCTTCACCAAGGATCTGGAGATCGCCCTGAAGGCGGCCGACAAGCTCGAGGCAGGCGGGGTCATGATCAACGACTCTTCGGACTATCGCTTTGATGCAATGCCGTTCGGCGGCTTCAAGTATGGGAGCCTCGGACGTGAAGGTGTGCGATTCGCGTACGAGGACATGACGCAACCGAAGGTTGTCTGCATCCGCAAGACGGGGCGTTGATTTAATGCAGTAAATGTTTGCCCCAACGGCTCACCGTAAATGGTGAGCCGCTTTGCTTGCAAACGGAGCTCGATCCGAATCGCCGGTCGAGCTCCGGAGACACACCGGAAGGAGACAATATTAGTGATTTCGAATATTCGCGCCAATCAATCGAGAGCTGAAGCGTCGCGCTCGGCGGTTTCAGACGTGCAGCTGGGAAGCGAGGATCAAGGCTACCAAAAGACGTTGCGGCCACGTCAGGTACAGATGATCGCCATTGGCGGCGCGATCGGAAGCGGGCTGTTCATGGGGGCGGGTGCTCGCTTGGCAGAGGCAGGACCGTCGTTGGTTCTTGTGTACGCGGTGTGCGGATTCTTCGCTTGGTTGATCATTCGGGCGCTGGGAGAGCTGGTGATGTACCGGCCGACAACCGGGTCCTTCGTTTCCTACGCTCGCGAGTTTTACGGTGAGAAGCTGGCCTATGCGGCTGGCTGGATGTACTGGACCAACTGGGTGACAGTTGCAATTGCCGATCTGACGGCCATCGCGTTGTACATCGGCTTCTTCAAAGCCTATGTGCCGTTCCTGGATGGCATACCGCAATGGGTATTGGCACTGGGAACCCTGGTCTTCATCACATCGTTGAACTTGCTGTCGGTCAAGATTTTTGGCGAGCTCGAGTTCTGGTTCTCGTTCGTGAAAGTGGCGACCCTCGTGTTGTTTCTTTGTGTCGGGAGCTACATGGTGCTCTTCGGTACGCCACTTCCAGGGCATTCAGTCGGGATCACGCTGATCAACGATAACGGAGGGTGGTTCCCGCACGGTGTGCTGTCCGCCATCGTGATGGTGCAGGGCGTAATCTTCGCGTACGGCAGCATCGAGCTGATCGGCACTGCGGCTGGCGAAGCAAAGGACGTCAAGACGGTCATGCCGAAGGCAATTCGGGCCGTGCTGTTTCGAATCGTCGTGTTTTACATTGGGTCGGTCCTTCTCCTTGCGATGTTGTTGCCACACACCGCCTATCGCGCCGGCGTCAGCCCGTTCGTCACGTTCTTCGGCTCGATTGGCGTGCCGGGCGCGGACGCGATCATGAACCTCGTTCTGGTGACCGCGGCGCTGTCCTCCGTCAACGCTGGCATTTATTCGACTGGCCGCATCTTGCGCTCGCTCGCGATGTCCGGTTCGGCACCCGCATTCCTTGCGAGGATGAATCGTCAAGGTGTGCCGTTCTCGGGAATCATGCTGACCACCGCTGCGTCGTCCGTCGGCGTCCTGATGAACGCACTTGTTCCCGGCCAAGCGTTCGAGATCGCAATGACGCTGACTGCGGTGCTGCTGATCGGCTCGTGGGCAACGATCATTCTGTGCCAGATCAAGCTGTGGAAATGGTCGCGAGACGGATTGGTCGACCGGCCCGAATTCAGGATGGCGTTTGCCCCGTACAGCGGTTACGCGACGCTTGCGTTCTTCGTGTTCATTCTGGTGCTGATCGGACTCGACTACCCGGTCGGGACCTTCACCATCGCGTCCGTTCCCTTCTACGGTGCGGTGCTGGTCGTGGGCTGGTATCTGGTCCGCAAGCGCGTCAAGGCCATTGCAAACGGCGAAGTGACTGTCAGTGGACAAGCCAAGTCGCGCGAATACGGCGGGCAGGCATTGGCGTCAAACGACTAACCCGGGAATGCATTCCCGTTCATTGTGTAACAGGTGGAACATGTCAAACAATAGTAAGCAACAACGCCCGGACAAGGGGAATCTGTCGACCCTGTCGTTTTCGACTCAGGCGGTCCATGGCGGCAACGTAGCCGACGTGACGACGGGCGCGGTTCGTACACCACTCGTGATGGCGAATTCGTATCTCCTGCCCGAAGATCCGTCGACCATGGACTGGTCGAGCCCCGACGGGCTGACGTACACGCGCAATGCCGGCCACAACCAGGTCTGCCTCGAGAAGAAGCTGGCTGCGATGGAGCACGGTGAAGAAGCAGCCGTGTTTGCTACTGGCGTCGCAGCGCTTCACGCGATCTTCTTCACGTTCCTGAAGAGCGGTGATCACGTGGTGCTCGGTGACGTGACCTATGAAGCGGTGTGGCGGTTGTTCGCGGAGCTTTTGCCTGAGCGGTACGGGATTGAGGCGACGTTTGTCGACATGGGCGATCTCGCGGCCGTCCAGGCAGCGATGCGCCCGAATACGAAGCTCGTCCATACGGAGACGATTGCGAACCCGACGACCAAGGTTGCGGATATCGAAGCAGTAGCGGAGATCGCGCATCGTGGTGGCGCGATGTTGTCGGTCGACGCGACGTTTACGCCGGCGCCGATGTATCGGGCCGCAGAGCATGGCGCCGACTTTGTTGTTCATTCGTTGACCAAGTATATCAACGGTCACGGCGACGCGATGGGCGGGGCCGTGATCGGTCGCTCTGCGTTGATCCGCGAGCTGAAGCACAACGCTCTTGTCGATCTGGGCGCGACCATCTCGCCCTTCAACGCCTGGCTGATCATGCGCGGCTCGGTGACCTTGCCGCTACGTTTCGAACGCCAGCTGTCGTCGGCAAAAAAGGTTGCAGCCTTTCTCGACGCAGATCCTCGCGTGGCGTATGTGATGTTCCCCGGGCTCGCGTCGCACCCGCAGCACGAAGTGGCGGTTCGCCAATTCGGCGGCACGAACTTCGGTGCGATGATGGCATTCGCCGTCGAAGGTAGCCCGGACGTTCAGAACCGCTTTGTCGCGAACCTCCGCGTGGTTACCTCCGCAGTATCGCTCGGGCATGACGAGACACTGATCGTTCACGTCGGTGGCGATGGCCGAGGCGGGGCAGAAAAGTATCCCGCCGAATTCCAGAAGTACGGTCACCTGCGCCTCTCGATCGGCCTCGAAGATCCGGACGATCTCATCGCAGATATCTCCGCGGCGCTGGACGCGACGTTTGCGAAGTAACTGATCCGACCGATAGCGCTCCGCCATTCAGGCGGAGCCGCTTGGCGCGCATCCTCCAGCCCTTCGTCCGACAGGCTGTACCACTGCTGCAGGAAGTAGATTCGAAGCATCCGCTCCAGACCGATCGGCGGGCGGCCGCGAGTTCCTTTCGGGTAGTACGGCTCGATTGCCGTCAGCAATCGCGACCACGGCACGAGCTTCCATCTCGTCCAGGAAACGCCGACGCTGGGTCACACGCTTCTTGCCCGCGCTTTCCGCTTCCGCGAAGCTCATTTGCCGTTTCATCGTCGTGGGCTTGTTCCGTGAACTATCTTCTGCAACGTCCTCGGCTGCACCAGCGATGACCACCGGGCCGGATAAATCAGTGTTTCCCTAGCAAAGTCCCGAAGGCAACGCCAAGGTCTTCGCGCTCAAATTTGCTTACAGATAAAACGGTCGACTGATCTTTAGTCCGATAACCCGTCGGATTTTATTGAGAGCGTTCACGACCGACTCGTGATAGGTCAGCTTGTCTAGCAGAACGGGCGTGAAGCCGATCGTCCCGGAGTCTGTCGGTATTGGGAATGGGCGTTCAATGCCGTCGTCAGACTCAGTCACGATTGCTGTTCCTGAAACGTCGACCAAATTCATGAAAAGATACAGTGGCGCCGGCAGTTCGAGTTGGCTAATGAGTTGTTTGACTGTTGTGGGAAGTTCCTTCAATAGCTGCAACTCGTAGACGCCCGGCCACCAGGTCCGGGATTCAGTCAGCCACGGACCCACGTGCAATACGCCTACCATCTCGATGGATTTCCTACCGTCGATGTAGACATATCCGCTGTATTTGCCATCGCTGTCTGGGGTTGACTTGGCTAGCCAGCCGTTCTCATACGGTTCAATGCTGCTCAGCATCACATTGGCCGGCCGCATTGCAAGCAGCAGGCCGGACAGGTTGGCCTGCAGCGGGTAGCCTGGGTTCACTCCATCACTCTTTCTGTCACTCGAGATTCTTCCAATCCACTTCGGTCCGTCTTGCAGTGGAATCGGCGAGCTGCCTGCCAGGATGGCAGCAGCACGGCGATTTGCCTCTTCTTCCATGTTGGTTAACGTATCAACCATCGTTTGCCTCAAATCCGGTACAAGTGCCACGGACTAATTCGGTCCGACAGCGCGATTGAGCATGAATGCCGAGCGCTCTGCATCGTCACGCGAAGTCATTATAAAAAATCGCAAATATGCAGAAAAGCGACAAAATCTGACATTCATGGTGAGTTGAACTCACATGTTTTCATTGTGCTTAACGGGCTGCTAGACTCTTCTCGTGTGTGGACGACCTCACATCGGGTGCAAGAGGGTCCTTGTGCTCGTCCATTTGTCGGGGACGACCCCGTTCTTTACGGAGTATTCCCGTTGCATTGGTTTCTTCTCGTTATCGCTGGTTTGCTTGAGGTCGCTTGGGCCACTGGCCTCAAATCATCCGAAGGGTTCACCCGACTTTGGCCGTCGGTGTTCACGGTCGTTACGGCGCTGGGTAGCTTCTGGCTTCTTGCAGTTGCCATGCGCCATTTGCCGCTCGGCACGGCCTATGCCGTATGGACCGGTATCGGAGCAGTAGGTGCATTCATACTCGGCATCGTGATGATGGGCGAGGCTGCCAGCGTCGCTCGCATAGCCAGTGCCGCGTTCATCGTGCTCGGAATTGTTGGTCTCAAGGTCACGTCTGGCGCGTAATCGAATTTGCCGCTTCGCGACTCTTCTTCAGAGTCAATGACCGGAGATCAGAGGGCTTCGGAGCCCTCTGATTTTTCTGTTTCTCTGTTGGTGGAAATTGGATCAGCCTCAGTAACAAAGCTGCGCTCGGACAGGCCAAGACTAGCCGACCCTCGTCTTAGTTGAAACGATGTCCGTGAATCACACATGTCAGGAGTGCAGCTAGCAAATTTCCGCAAACCGCTGGGTGTCGCAACGCAATCAACGACCGCGGTCCTCCACCTCGACGAACAGCCGCATGCCTTTCTGTATGCACTCCCAACCACACGGTATCGCCTCCTTAATCCCTCTGACCGCGCTCCATCATGCGACGACATCCCGGATCAATCATGCGTGAACGCTGCGGGGCTGGAGTAGGGCGTCGAAAGAGCGGGCGGCACCCGCCTCCGCCTTGGCTCAACGCTCGAGGAAGGGCCTCAACTTGTCCGCGCGGCTGGGGTGCATCAGCTTGCGCATCGCCTTGCTCTCGATCTGACGGATCCGCTCGCGCGTCACGTCAAACTGCTTGCCGACCTCTTCGAGCGTGTGATCAGAGGCCGTGTTGAGCCCGAATCGCATCCGAAGAACCTTGGCCTCACGCGGCGACAGCCCGTCGAGCGCCTCGTCGATCGCCGCACGCATGTTCGCGTGAATCGCGGCCTCGGCCGGTGAACTCGCGGAGGCATCCTCGATCATGTCGCCGAGCGTCGCGTCGGCATCGTCGCCCACCGGGGTCTCGAGCGACACAGGTTGCTTGGCGATCTTGAGGATGCTGCGCACTTTCTCCTCGGACATCTCCATGCGCTCGGCGAGGACAGCAGGATGCGCTTCCTGGCCGGTCTGTTGCAGGTATGCGCGCGAAATCCGGTTTAGCTTGTTGATCGTCTCGATCATGTGGACCGGCACGCGAATGGTGCGCGCCTGATCGGCAAGCGCACGCGTGACTGCCTGCCGGACCCACCAGGTCGCGTAAGTCGAGAACTTCCAGCCGCGCCGGTATTCGAACTTGTCCACCGCCTTCATCAGGCCGATGTTGCCTTCCTGGATCAGATCCAGGAACTGCATGCCGCGGTTCACATATTTCTTGGCAATCGAGATGACGAGACGAAGGTTCGCTTCGATCATCTCCCGCTTGGCCTGCCGCATTTTCAACTCAGCGGCACTCATCTGGCGGTTGATCTGCTTGAGCTGCTGGAGTGGCAGCGAGATCTTAGCCTCTATGTCGATGAGCTTCTGTTGCCCGGCCTGGATGGCTGGCAGATGCCGCTCGAGTGCCGCGCCACACTGTCGCGAAGTCGCCGCCGTGCGGCTGGTCCATTCAAGGTCGGTCTCATGGCCCGGAAACAACTCGACGAACGCCTCGCGTGACATGCCACAGCGATCGACGGCGATCGTCAGGATGCTGCGCTCGATTGCACGGACCTCGGTCACCTGTTCATGCACGCTGGCACACAGGCGATCGATCGTTTTGGCGGTGAAGCGGATCGGCGCGAGTTCGCGCTGGATCTCGGCGCGCACGTGCGCAACGGCTGCGGAACGCGCTTTGCCGGTAACGGGCGCATCCGGCAACTGGTCGAACAGGGCACGCACGCGCGCGAAAATCGCAAGGCTGTCGTTTGTGAGATATTCGAGGCGGGCCGCGTTCGCTTTCTCAGAATCCCCGGTGTCCGCGTCCACTTCGTCGCCGTCCGTGTCATTGTCGGAGGCGTCTTCTTCCACCTCGACGTCATCGGACTCCAGGGGCACGTCCCCTTCTTCCGCGGCGTCGCTTATGCCATCGACCAGTTCGTCGATACGCAGTTCACCGGCAGCGATGCGGTCCGCATCGGCAAGAACCGTCGACACGACCGACGGACACGCGGCGATCGCCTGAATCATGTCCTGCAGGCTGCCTTCGATACGCTGTGCGATCTCGATTTCGCCAGCGCGTGTCAGCAACTCGCTGGCACCCATTTCACGCATGTACATCCGGACCGGATCGGTCGTGCGGCCGAATTCGGAATCGACGGTCGACAGTGCGGCTTCCGCTTCCTCGTCCGCCTGATCATCGGATGCCGCGGCCGGCGCGGCGTCGCTCAGCAGGAGCGCTTCCGCGTCCGGCGCCTGCTCGTAGACGGCCACTCCCATGTCACTGAACGTGCTGACGATCGTTTCCATCGCAGCTGTTTGCGTAAAGTTGTCGGGCAGGTGATCGTTGATGTCCGCGTGGGTCAGATAACCGTATACAAAACACAGGGGAAAACCATGACGCCTAGTATCGAGTGGCGCCATCACCGAAACTGGAGGAATCGGTGCCGGAAATATTTCCACGAAACGATCGATGCATTTCTGAACAATTATCAAGAGGGGCTGCCGTTCCGTAAGATGAATCTGCATTCGTGTGCGCTTTGTGTCAGGACGTCTCGCAAATAGTTCCAGACTTCCGCACTGTTGCTTGTGCCAGACTGGGCCACTGCTTCAGTTGACGCATGCTCGAATCTTCGACATAGCTTGCAAAGGACGCGAACCGGAGACGTCAACGCTAGGTACCTCGCGAATCAGGTAGTCGTCGAGATTCTTATCGACGAGCCACTTGGGCGCGGACCGTTGGCTAACCATGCCGTCAGACAGGCCGAACAGGAAAGTGTGGCCGTCATCGTCTCGATGCTCGTAGCGCTGAATCGCTGATTGCCAGGTTATGACCTCACCCTTGTATTCGAAGATGCGTTCCCCGGTGCGAAGGAGTTGAGCCGCGAAAACAGAGGTGGTCTCGCTCGTTCGGACAGTTTTCTTAGATTTTTAAGTGGAACGTCCGAGGCAATCATGCTGCCGATTTGATCGCAGGCAGCGTCGCGAAGTATGCCTCATCGGGCGTCCGATCCGCCAGGCTCGAATGCGGCCGTCTCCGGTTGTACAGATCGATGTAGTCGTCGATGGAGCGTCGGGCGTGGCTGACCGACTCGTACGCTTTCAAATAGACTTCTTCGTACTTGATGCTGCGCCAGACTCGCTCGATGAACACGTTGTCGCGCCAAGCCCCTTTGCCGTCCATCGACAACCGGACCTGTCGGCCCAGCACGGCGTCGGTGAACGCGCCCGCCGTGAACTGACTGCCCTGATCGGTGTTTACGATGTCCGGCAGTCCGTAGCGGGCGAACGCTGTTGATTTCCACCGAATCTTGACCCACCGTTTTCATCTAAATCTGACCCACCCCGAGACAGCGTAGTACATCTATT
>NZ_QTQN01000050.1:0-38717 GCF_003853755.1 Burkholderia sp. Bp8984 | reverse complement strand
CCCCGGAAGTACCGCCCCCGGAAGTACCACCCCCGGAAGTACCACCGCCCGAAGTACCACCGCCTGAGCCCCCGCTGCCGGCGGCATTGCCGCCGCGGCCGGTGCCCCCCGAGCCAACCGAGCCGTTCGTCCCGCCCGTTGTCCCGCCGACGCCTGCGGGGCCGACGGCGCCATTGCCGTTGTTTCCGCCGCTACCCGTGCTGGCGCTCCCGCTTCCGGTCGTTCCGCCGCTACCGAGGCCGCCATTTCCGCCATTGCCGCCGCCGGCATACACACGCACCGCACAAGCGGCCGGGTTGGCCGCACATGACGCAGCGTTTTCGGCCAAGATCATCACGGTGTCCGCGCTGGACGTGGCGTCAGGCGCCGCATTCTGCTCGATCTGGGCGGATGGGGTGGTGGAAGTGCCGTCACCCGGCAGCACGGTCACAGGAACGACGGTTGTCGTGTCCTGCGCGACGGCATACGAGCAGCAGCACGCAATCGCGGCTGCGGCCAGCAGGGTCATGCGATAGCACCGTCCCGTCGTGCGGGACAGTTGTTTCGTTCTGCTCATCATTGGCCTCCCGATGCGCGCGATGCCTCGACACGCGCGTTCATCAACGTGTGGAGCAGGGGACCAGCAACGATGCAGTGTCGTTTCGGCGGCCGACGTGTGTCCGGCCGGCGCCGGAGGCCAGCCGCGAGCACGAGTCGGCACGCGGGCCCGCCGTGCGAATCCCTAACTGCGAGATTCGTGCCACCGGCCGGCTATGCCCGCGGCGCAAGGCGCGCACGGAGTGCGCGACAGCGTGCGATACGTCGTCGTGAGCTTTTTGTTTCCGAACTGAAACGTCTGACTACGTCTGGCGCGCCGTCGTGTCGGCAGCGCGCGGCCAGCGATGGCAGAGGATCGACGCGATCCAGGCGACGAGAAAGAGTGCGACGATGCCGTAACCGATCGCGCCGAAGCGTTCCCCGAGTGCATCGAGCGCATCGCGTACGGGGCCCGTCAACGACAGCTTGTCGGCGAGCAGGCCGGCGGCCTCGATCCCGCCGATGGCCAGCGCGACGGCCGCCGACAGCAGCGTGATGCTCGCGTTGTAGAGCAGCTTGCGCCGCGGGTCGTCCATCGCCCATCCGTACGCATGCATCATCAGGACATTGTCGGTCGAGTCGATCAGCGTCATGCCGGCCGCGAACAGCGCGGGAAACAGCATGACCGTATAGAGCGGCAGCGCGTGGCTCGCCTGTGCGGCCGCGATCGCGAGCAGCGCGATTTCGGTTGCAGTATCGAAACCCAGGCCGAACAGCACCCCGGCCGGATACATGTGCCAGCTCTTCGACACGAAGCGGAACAGCGGGCGCAGCAGCCGACCGACGAGGCCGGCCGGAGGATGTGCATGCGCGGCGTCGTGCGCGTGATCGGGCGCGCCGCGATAGCGCCGCCACACGTCGCGCAGGATCACCAGGTTGATGCACGCGAGCACGAGCAGGAAGGTGGCCGACACGGCCGTGCCGATCGTGCCGCCGATCTCGCGGAATGCGTCGAAGCGGTCGCGCAGCGCGAACGCGCTCAGCGCGATGCCGAGCGTCGCGGCGATCACGATCGTCGAGTGGCCGAGCGAGAAGAACAGGCCGACCGTCACCGGACGCCGGCCGTCCTGCATCAGCTTGCGCGTCGCGACGTCGATCGCGGCGATGTGATCGGCGTCGACCGCATGACGCAGGCCGAGCCCGTACGCGATCGCCGCGGTGCCGAGCAGCAGCGGATGGTCGCGCAGCACCGCGAGTGCCCACAGCCAGACGGCGACGTTCGCGGCGATGAGGCCGGCATACAGCATCAGCAGGCGGCGCAGGGCAGGGCGGCGTGGCATCGGCAGGGTTCCGTCGGACGAATCGCGATGCATTGTGGCATGCGAAAAAAATGCCTGGCGTGCCGATCAAAAACGTCGCCGGCCGGTCGCATCGCTGCGTTCGACGGACGAAAAAAAGCCCGTCCGGAACCGGACGGGCTCGTACTTGCCGCGCAGCAGTGCGCAGGTGCGCCGCGCTTACTTCACTTTCGCGTTGATCACGGCTTCCGACACGTTCGCCGGCGTTTCCGCGTAGTGCTTGAACTCCATCGTGTACGTCGCACGGCCTTGCGTCGCCGAGCGCAGTGACGTCGAATAGCCGAACATTTCCGCGAGCGGCACCTCGGCGCGCACCAGCTTGCCGCCACCGCCCGCGATGTCTTCCATCCCCTGCACGATGCCGCGCCGGCTCGACAGATCGCCCATCACGTTGCCCATGAAGTCCTCGGGCGTCTCGACCTCGACGGCCATCATCGGCTCGAGCAGCACCGGCTTGGCCTTGCGCATCGCTTCCTTGAACGCCATCGAGCCGGCCATCCGGAACGCGTTTTCGTTCGAGTCGACGTCGTGGTACGAGCCGAACGTCAGGTGCACCTTCACGTCGACCACCGGGTAGCCCGCGAGTACGCCGCTCTTCAGCGTCTCGGTGATGCCCTTGTCGACGGCCGGGATGAATTCGCGCGGAATCACGCCGCCCTTGATCTCGTCGAGGAACTCGTAGCCCTTGCCGGGGTTCGGCTCCAGCGTGATCACCGCGTGCCCGTACTGGCCGCGCCCGCCCGACTGCTTGACGAACTTGCCCTCGACATCGGATGCCGTCGTGCGCACCGTTTCGCGATACGCGACCTGCGGCTTGCCGACCGTCGCCTCGACGCCGAACTCGCGCTTCATCCGGTCGACCAGGATTTCGAGGTGCAGCTCGCCCATCCCCGAAATGATCGTCTGGCCGGATTCCTCGTCGGTCTGCACGCGGAACGACGGATCTTCCTGCGCGAGACGGTTCAGCGCGAGGCCCATCTTCTCCTGGTCGGCCTTCGTCTTCGGCTCGACGGCCTGCGAGATCACCGGCTCCGGGAATTCCATCTTCTCGAGGATGATCGGCTTGGCCGGATCGCACAGCGTGTCGCCCGTCGTCGCTTCCTTCAGGCCCACTGCCGCCGCGATGTCGCCCGCGCGTACTTCCTTGATTTCCTTGCGCTCGTTCGCGTGCATCTGCAGGATCCGGCCGAGCCGCTCCTTCTTGTCCTTCGTCGCGTTCAGCACCGTGTCGCCCGATTCGACGACGCCCGAATACACGCGGAAGAAGATCAGCTGGCCGACGAACGGATCGGTCATGATCTTGAACGCGAGCGACGAGAACGGCTCGTCGTCGCTCGGGTGACGTTCGGCCGGCTTCTCCGGATCGTGGAAGTCGTGACCGAGGATGGCCGGCACGTCGACCGGCGACGGCAGGTAGTCGATCACCGCGTCGAGCATCGCCTGCACGCCCTTGTTCTTGAACGCGCTGCCGCACAGCATCGGCACGATCTCGTTGGCGATCGTGCGCTGGCGCAGCGCGGCCTTGATCTCGTCCTCGGTCAGCGATTCATGGTCGTGCAGGTACTTCTCGAGCAGTTCCTCGCTGGCTTCCGCGGCGGCCTCGACCATCTTCTCGCGCCATTCGTGCGCGAGCTCGACGAGATTCGCGGGGATGTCTTCGTACGTGAACTTCACGCCCTGGCTTTCGTCGTCCCAGACGATCGCCTTCATCTTCACGAGATCGACGACGCCCTGGAAATGATCTTCCGCGCCGATCGGAATCTGGATCGGCACGGCGACGCCCTTCAGGCGCTCGCCGATCTGGCGCTGCACGCGGAAGAAGTCCGCGCCGATGCGGTCCATCTTGTTGACGAACGCGATGCGCGGCACCTTGTACTTGTTCGCCTGGCGCCATACGGTTTCGGACTGCGGCTGCACGCCGCCGACCGAGTCGTAGACCATGCACGCGCCGTCGAGCACGCGCATCGAGCGCTCGACCTCGATCGTGAAGTCGACGTGCCCGGGCGTGTCGATGATGTTGATCCGGTGTTCGGGGTAGTTGCCGGCCATGCCTTTCCAGAAGGCTGTGGTCGCAGCCGACGTGATCGTGATGCCGCGTTCCTGCTCCTGCTCCATCCAGTCCATCGTGGCCGCGCCGTCGTGCACTTCACCGATCTTGTGGCTCACGCCGGTGTAAAACAGGATGCGCTCGGTCGTCGTGGTCTTGCCGGCATCGATGTGAGCGCTGATCCCGATATTGCGATAGCGCTCGATGGGGGTTTTGCGGGGCACGTGAACCTCCTGGTGGTTCGGATCGTAAGCGGGACGGCGGCGCCGGCCCGGGCTGAAACAAGCGAGATTTAAAGCATAGCGCTTGTCCGTGGCTTTTGCAGATGCGGGCAAGGTGCGCCGTATCAAGGCGGCCGCGGCCGCCGGCCGGCGAAAAAAAAGCCGGCGCCCAACAAGCAGGGCGGCCGGCTGCGGTCGATGCGCGGCGGTGCCGCGGCGATGGCGATTACTGCGCCTTGGGCAGCCCGTCGAGCTTCATGCCCGGCTTGATGCCTTTCGCCGCGAACCAGCCCTTGCTCATTTCGAGCGCATAGACACCGTTGTTGCGCGGGCAGTGGTTGTCGGTCGTCTCGGCCTTCATCTCGTCGATGTCGGTGATCGTGCCGTCCGCGCGGACGAACGCGATCGACAGCGGGATCAGCGTGTTCTTCATCCAGAAGCAGTGCACGGCGTTCTCGTTGAACACGAACAGCATGCCTTCGTTCGGCGCGAGCTGCGACCGGTACATCAGCCCCTGTTCGCGATCGGCGTCGTTCGCGGCGACGGCCGCGTCGATCACGTACATGCCGGCGCGCAGCTTCACGCGCGGGAACTCGCCCGGCTGCTTGGCGCCGGGCGGCATCTGGGCGTGGGCGGTCTGCATGCCGAGTGCGAGGACGGCGAGCGCGGCGGGAAACACGGCGGCGCGCGCAAGGCGGCCGAGCGACGGGCGCAGGGAGAATCGCACAGCAGGGCTCCTATCGGGAAAACGAGACCCGCATGGTACGCGAAGCGCGCCGGCGGGCACAAAAAAGAAAAAGGCAGATCGCCTCGCGGTGATCTGCCTTTCAACGCCGTAAGAACGGCAAGACTGCGTGTTCTTGACTGCGTTATTACAAACAGCTTGCTTAGTTCGAAGCAGCTGCCGGTGCTTCGGCTTCGCTAGCTGCCTTCTTAGCTGCGTGGTGCTTCTTCTTTGCGTGGTGCTTCTTGGCAGCGTGCTTTGCCGGTGCCGAAGCAGCTGCCGGAGCAGCAGCCGAAGCAGCTTCCGGAGCCGAAGCTTGTGCGAATGCTGCCGTTGCGAAGAGGCCAGCGACCAGAGCGGCGATCAGTTTGTTCATGTTGTGTTCCTCAGCTTTAGTTAATTAACCAAATGACCCGGCAATAGGAGTCATGTCGTCTAACGGTGCCATCCACCTTTCGGTTGACAGACGCTTCGAGAAATTTCTCTTTGCGCTGCGGGCGCCGAATCGTATTCGAAGAAAACGTCGCTTTCGTGACGCAAACACGGAAATACCGGTTCGGCTGCCAATGCCGGATAGCTAAGGTTGGCATCTGCGTGGTTTAACGCACGATCTTCGCCGGCGGTTGACGAAAAAGATGACGAAAAATTCGCGCGTCCCGAATTCGTCATTCGGTGCGTGCGAAACCGTCCCACGGGGCCCGCGGCGGCAGCGCGATTGTTTCGCCCGGTGCAATGCCGAGCGCGAATATGTCGAGCGCGCCGATGCCGACACGCACGAGACGCAAGGTCGGGAAGCCGATCGCGGCCGTCATCCGGCGCACCTGCCGGTTCTTGCCTTCGGTGATCGCGAGTTCGATCCACGTGGTCGGGATCGCGGCGCGATAGCGGATCGGCGGGTTGCGCGGCCACAGCGCCTCGGGCGGTTCGATGAATTCGGCGCGGCACGGGCGCGTCACGTAGTCGCCGAGATCGACGCCGCGCGCGAGTGCCTTCAGGTCGGCCGGTCCCGGCGCGCCGTCGACCTGCGCCCAATAGCGCTTGACGAGCTTGTGGCGCGGCTCGGCGATGCGCGCCTGCAGCGCGCCGTCGTCGGTGAGCAGCAGCAGGCCCTCGCTGTCCGCGTCGAGCCGGCCGGCCGGGTAGACGCCGGGCGTGGTTACCCAGTCGCCGAGCGACGGCCGCGTCTCGTGCGCGGAAAACTGGCAAATCGTGCCGAACGGCTTGTTGAGGGCGATCAGGGTCATGGCGGGGCGCCCGCCCGGCGTGCCGCGGGGCGGCGGGACGGGCGGTCTATGGCAAATGGCGGAATCTTAATGCATAATACGGAACGGCAAGTCCTCTGTCTTATATAAGACATAAGGGAAGACTTGATACGCAGCGTCGCGCTTCGTGCCGCCGGCCCCGGTTGGGGCGCTAGAATAGCGGCTCGCTGTTGCCGTCACGAAGGTGGCAAGGCCACCTCGCCGCGCGCGCAGTTTCGACCAGCATCACCTGCTCAGCCACGTCACTGGAGTCGATCATGCCGTATCAGCACATCAAGGTTCCGGAGGGCGGTGACAAGATCACCGTCAACAAGGACTTCTCGCTCAACGTTTCTGATCAGCCGATCATTCCCTACATCGAAGGCGACGGTACGGGCTTCGATATCACGCCGGTCATGATCAAGGTCGTCGACGCGGCGGTCGCGCATGCCTACAAGGGCAAGCGCAAGATCCACTGGATGGAGATCTTCGCGGGCGAGAAGGCGACCAAGGTGTACGGTCCGGACGTGTGGCTGCCGGACGAGACGCTGCAGGTGCTGAAGGAATACGTGGTGTCGATCAAGGGGCCGCTCACGACCCCGGTCGGCGGCGGCATCCGTTCGCTGAACGTCGCGCTGCGCCAGGAACTCGACCTCTACGTCTGCCTGCGCCCGGTCCAGTATTTCAAGGGTGTGCCGTCGCCGGTGCGCGAGCCGCAAAAGATCGACATGGTGATCTTCCGCGAGAACTCGGAAGACATCTACGCGGGCATCGAATGGGCCGCGGGCTCCGAGCAGGCGAAGAAGGTCATCAAGTTCCTGCAGGAAGAGATGGGCGTGAAGAAGATCCGCTTCCCGGAAACCTCGGGGATCGGCGTCAAGCCCGTGTCGACCGAAGGCACCGAGCGTCTCGTGCGCAAGGCGATCCAGTACGCGATCGACAACGATCGCAAGTCGGTCACGCTGGTGCACAAGGGCAACATCATGAAGTTCACGGAAGGCCTGTTCCGTGACGCCGGCTATGCGCTCGCGCAGAAGGAGTTCGGCGGCGAGCTGATCGACGGCGGCCCGTGGATGCGCGTGAAGAACCCGAAGACGGGCAACGAGATCGTCATCAAGGATTCGATCGCCGACGCGTTCCTGCAGCAGATCCTGCTGCGTCCGGCCGAATACGACGTGATCGCGACGCTGAACCTGAACGGCGACTACATCTCCGACGCACTGGCCGCGCAGGTCGGCGGCATCGGGATCGCGCCGGGCGCGAACCTGTCGGATTCGGTCGCGATGTTCGAGGCGACCCACGGCACGGCGCCGAAGTACGCGGGCAAGGATTACGTGAACCCCGGTTCCGAGATCCTGTCGGCGGAAATGATGCTGCGCCACCTCGGCTGGACGGAAGCGGCCGACACGATCATCGCCGCGATGGAGAAGTCGATCCTGCAGAAGCGCGTCACGTATGACTTCGCGCGTCTGATGGAAGGCGCGACGCAGGTGTCGTGCTCCGGCTTCGGCGAAGTGCTGATCGAGAACATGTAAGTCCCTTCCGGGGCAGGCCGGCGGACCGCCGGCCGCCCCGGCGCCTACTGCCGGCGCCGGGGCGTTTCATGAACGGCAGGTTTGTTGGCAGGGCGGTCCGGCATGCGGGCCGCGGCGCCGCGATGCGGCCCGGGTGCCCTGCAAGGTAGAACATGACGGCCCTCGCAACACCACCGCCCGGCTAGCCGGCACACCCCTTTCGCGATCGACCCGGTCGCTCCCCGCCGGTTACCGCCGGCGCTCCTCAGTCCCAAATTTTCACGTAGCAACGCATCGACCATGTCCACTTCGCCCAAGATCATCTACACCCTCACCGACGAAGCGCCCGCGCTCGCGACCTATTCGCTGCTGCCGATCGTCAAGGCCTTCACGCGCTCGTCGGGCGTCGCCGTCGAAACGCGCGACATCTCGCTCGCCGGCCGCATCATCGCGGCATTCGCCGACGTCCTGCCGCCGGAGCAGAAGGGTTCCGACGATCTGGCCGAACTGGGCCAGCTCACGCTGAAGCCGGAAGCGAACATCATCAAGCTGCCGAACATCAGCGCGTCGGTGCCGCAGCTCAAGGCCGCGATCGCCGAACTGCAGGCGCAGGGCTACAAGCTGCCGGCCTACCCGGAAGAGCCGTCGAGCGACGAAGAGAAGGCCGTCAAGGCCCGCTACGACAAGATCAAGGGCAGCGCGGTGAACCCGGTGCTGCGCGAAGGCAACTCCGACCGTCGCGCGCCGCTGTCGGTCAAGAACTACGCACGCAAGCACCCGCACAAGATGGGCGCATGGAAGGCCACGTCGAAGGCGCACGTCGCGCACATGACCGAAGGCGACTTCTACGGCAGCGAGAAGTCGGCGCTGATCGCCGATGCCGGCAGCGTGAAGATCGAACTCACGACGGCCGACGGCGTGAAGAAGGTGCTGAAGGAAAAGACGGCCGTGAAGGCCGGTGAAGTCATCGACGCCTCGGTGATGAGCCGCAAGGCGCTGCGCAGCTTCATCGAAGCGCAGATCGCCGACGCGAAGGCGCAGGACGTGCTGTTCTCGGTGCACCTGAAGGCGACCATGATGAAGGTCTCGGATCCGATCCTGTTCGGTCACTTCGTGTCGGTGTTCTACCGCGACGCGCTCGCGAAGCACGCGGACGTGCTGGCGCAGGCCGGCTTCAACCCGAACAACGGGATCGGCGACCTGTACGCGCGCCTGAAGGACCTGCCGGCCGACACGCGCGAAGCGATCGAAGCCGACGTCAAGGCCGAATACGCGGTGCGTCCGCGCCTCGCGATGGTCAACTCGGACAAGGGCATCACGAACCTGCACGTGCCGAGCGACGTGATCGTCGACGCATCGATGCCGGCGATGATCCGCGAGTCGGGCTGCATGTGGGGCCCGGACGGTGAACTGTACGACGCGAAGGCCGTGATTCCGGACCGCTGCTACGCGGGCGTCTACCAGGCCGTGATCGAGGACTGCAAGCAGCACGGCGCATTCGACCCCGTCACGATGGGCAGCGTGCCGAACGTCGGCCTGATGGCGCAGGCGGCCGAGGAATACGGTTCGCACGACAAGACGTTCCTGATCCCGGCCGACGGCGTCGTGCGCGTCACCGACGAAGCCGGCAACGTGCTGCTCGAGCATGCGGTCGAGTCGGGCGACGTCTGGCGCATGTGCCAGACCAAGGACGCACCGGTGCAGGACTGGGTCAAGCTCGCGGTCAACCGCGCCCGCGCGACCGGCGCGCCGGCCGTGTTCTGGCTCGATCCGGCACGTGCGCACGACGCGCAGATCATCGCGAAGGTCGAACGCTACCTGAAGGATCACGATACGAACGGCCTCGACATCCGCATCATGACGCCGGTGGACGCGACGCGTTTCTCGCTCGAGCGCATCCGCGCGGGCAAGGACACGATCTCGGTCACGGGCAACGTGCTGCGCGACTACCTGACCGACCTGTTCCCGATCATGGAACTCGGCACCAGCGCGAAGATGCTGTCGATCGTGCCGCTGATGGCCGGCGGCGGGATGTTCGAGACGGGCGCGGGCGGCTCGGCACCGAAGCACGTGCAGCAGTTCGTCGAGGAAGGCTTCCTGCGCTGGGATTCGCTCGGCGAATTCCTCGCGCTGGCCGCGTCGCTCGAACACCTCGGCAACGCTTACCAGAACCCGAAGGCGCTCGTGCTCGCGAAGACGCTCGACCAGGCGACCGGCAAGTTCCTGGACGAGAACAAGTCGCCGGCGCGCAAGGTCGGCGGCCTCGACAACCGCGGCAGCCACTTCTACCTGTGCCTGTACTGGGCGCAGGCGCTGGCCGAGCAGACCGAGGACGCCGCACTGAAGGCGCAATTCGAAGGCGTCGCGAAGTCGCTGTCCGACAGCGAAGCGCGCATCCTGGAAGAACTGTCGGCCGCGCAGGGCAAGGCACAGGCGATCGGCGGCTACTACCGTCCGAGCGTCGAGCTGACGAGCCAGGCGATGCGCCCGAGCGCAACGCTGAACGGCATCGTCGACGCAGTCGCCTGACGCCGGCCGCGCCACCGCGCGCGCCCTGGCAACGGCAGCAGCAGATGCGGCGGGCCTGGCGGCTCGCCGTCCCGCCGATAATGAAAACGCCCCGGTCACCCGGGGCGTTTTTCGTTGCAGGCGTGCCATTCAGACGTGAACGATTTCCCATTCGGCGATTTCGTGCGGCACTTCGAGCGTGGCCGTATCCAGTTCGGACGGCTGTTCGCAGTCGCCGCGGGAGATGTGGTCGGCTGCCACTTCCGGGCACGAGAACGCGCCGAGCGAGGCGTTGCCGAACGTCGCTTCCCAGCCGCCGTTTGCCGGCAGGATGTAGAACGACCCGAGCGCTGAACCAAAGCGAAATCCCTTCATTTCCGTTCTCCCTTTCTGATCACAAGCGATTCTGGTGTGCCGCCCGCCGGCGCGTCCGGCTGTGGCCCGACTGGCTGCTTGCGCCGGGTTCCGTATCGAACGTCGTGGCGAAGCGTCAGTGCATGGAACAAAGTCTACGTCCGCGAGCGCGCTCGATGGTGCGCGTAGAACGCTTTCTCGAAACAAAAATTCTCCTTTTAAAACAATGTGATATTTCGTGTGTTTTGTATTGCGGAATGATTTTTGGCATCGCGAAACAGCGAATTTGTGCCGTGCACCACGAATTTTTATAAAGCAGAGACTTGTTCCACATCGTGAAAAATCGAGGGGTTCAGGCAAAGAGGGCGCGCGACGCGTCGATGACGCGATGCGCAGCGGCAGCAAATGCCTTCGATCGGGCGTGACCAAAGCGGGGATGCAAGGCGTCGATCGCCCCGGCCGGCGTGAAGGCAGCGGGGCCCGCGGCGTCGTTCGATGAGCGAAAACGCGGCCCGCGCGGCGCGCGAATCGTCGGGCCGGCCGCGTCGTGCGGCGTATCGACGCTCGCGCGGTGTCGCGGCGTTTCGACCGAGTGCTGCGGTTATGATGACGCGGGCATCGGATTGCGCGTCGCACGGGCGCTTCCCCGTGCCGGCACGCGCGCAGGTCGCGACGGCCGCGCGATGCAGCACGAATAACGAGGAACGATTGATGATACGGAGAACCTTCCTGTCGCACGCCATCGGTGTCGCGGCCGCTTCGCTGTTTGCGCGCGCCGCATGGGCGCAGCATGCCGGTCACGCGGGCATGGCCGGCATGGATCAGATGGACGACATGCCGGGCATGTCGGGAATGGCGGACCACGCGCAGCACGCGAAGCCGGCGCCGGCCGCGCTCGCCGCGGCCGATGCCCTGCCGGCCGGCACGCCGCTCGCGTCGCTGCGCATCCTGGCAAACGAAAGCCGCGAACCCGGCACGTTCCGCGCGACGCTGGTCGCGCAGCCGGTCGCGCGTGCGATGCTGCACGGAGCGCGTCCGACGACGTTCTGGCAGTTCGGCGCCGGCACGCAAGGGCCTGTTGTCGGCCCGCTGATCGACGTGCGCGAGGGCGACACGGTCGAGATCCGCTTCGTGAACAAGCTGCCGCAACCGTCGACGATCCACTGGCACGGGCTGCCGGTGCCGCCCGACCAGGACGGCAATCCGTCCGATCCGGTCGCGCCGGGCGCGTCGCATGTGTACCGCTTCACGCTGCCGAAGGGCAGCGCCGGCACCTACTGGTATCACCCCCATCCGCACATGATGACGGCCGAACAGGTATTCCGCGGGCTTGCGGGGCCCTTCATCGTGCGCGCCGCCGACGACCCGCTCGCAGGCTGGCCCGAGCGCAACCTGTTCGTGTCCGACCTGAAGCTCGCGCGCGACGGCACGATCCCGCCGAACGACATGATGGACTGGATGAACGGCCGCGAAGGCCAGTTCGTACTGGTCAACGGGGCGCGCCGGCCGCGGATCGACGTCGCGGGCGACGAGCGCTGGCGCGTGTGGAACGCATGCAGCGCGCGCTACCTGCGCGTCGCGTTCGACGACGGCCGCGCGTTCGAGCAGGTCGGTACCGACGGCGGGTTGTTCGATGCGCCGCGCCGCGTGACGTCGCTGCTGCTCGCGCCGGGCGAGCGTGCGGAACTGCTGGTGCGCGCCGGCGACCGCGCGTCACGCGCGGTGCTGCAGGCGGCCGAATACGACCGCCGCAAGATGGCAATGTCGCACGACGGCGGCCACGGCAGCCTGCCGCCGGATCCGGCGCTGGCGCTCGCCGATGTCGCGTTCTCGCCTGCAGCGGCGCGCGCGCTGCCCGCGACGCTGCGCAGGGTGCCCGCGCTCGGTGAGCCGGTCGCGCAGAAGACGATCGAGTTCGGCGAAAAGATGGACATGGACGCGATGATGAAAGGGCCGGCACACGGCCGCCCGGCGGGCATGCGCTTCATGATCAACGGTGCGACCTACGCGCCGCATCGCGCGACGCTGACCAGCCGCCGCGGCGACGTCGAGCGCTGGACCCTGCGCAACGCCACCGACATGGATCACCCGTTCCACTTGCATGGCACGCAATTCCAGGTGATCGAGCGCGCGTCGGACGGCACGCGCACGAGCGAACCGTTCCGCGCATGGCGCGATACCGTCAACGTGCGCAGCGGCGAGACCGTGACGCTACTCGTCACGCAAGACATGCCCGGCGAGCGCATGTTTCATTGCCACATTCTCGAACACGAGGATCTCGGCATGATGGGCACGCTGAAGGTCGTGTAACGGATATCGAATATGTTTCACGCGCATGACGGCATTCGATCTGCGCGTGCAACAAGACAATACGTGTTCGATTATCGGGATTGAACGAAAAGGCCGGCCAATCGAATTAACGAGTGGCCGGCCTGAAAAAAAAGAAACCCGGCGCAATGCCGGGTTTCTTCGTCTGATATCCGGTGCCTTACGCGGCCTGGATGTTCGACGCTTGCTTGCCCTTCGGCCCTTGAACGACCTCGAAGCTCACCTTCTGGCCTTCCTTCAGGGTCTTGAAGCCCTGCATGTTGATGGCCGAGAAGTGCGCAAACAGATCTTCACCGCCCTCGTCGGGAGTGATGAAACCGAAGCCCTTCGCGTCGTTGAACCACTTAACGATACCAGTTGCCATTTCCTACTTCCCCTGTCACACAGTCGCTGCTACTTACCACGAGCACGCTCGAAAAGCTAAACGACCGGAAAATACAGCCGTTCCCCCCTCACAAGCTCACCTTCGGCCTCTTTCATTTCGCCAACTGGCGAGTTGAAAAAAGTGCCAGCTTGATTGTTGGCGCTCTTTATTTGAGTGTCAAGGGGAATTTTTAGACGTTTAGAGGGACGTTGTAAAGAACCCATTTTCAGGGTTTTTCCGGCTTTGCTTTGCAGCATCCCGTCGAGCGCGCGGACTTGAAAAGACGCATAATCGGCTCATATACCAGGCTCGAGTGACACGCGATCGAGTCGTCCCGGCTTGTGGGATACTGGACGCGGATGCGACGTCCGGTGCAGTTTCCCCCTGACGGTTCGTGTTCCTCGCCACGCGTGAAAGCCGGCACCGCAGCCGGCTTTCGTATGGTGCGAAGACGATCGCGGGTCGTCGGGAACCAGGGAGGGCACCGGCCGGTCGGTCGGGTAACGGCAGGATTGCGGGCCTGTCCGAGTTGTTTAGAATGGGTGTATGGCGATTATCCCGGACAAGCAGGACAGCACCGTCCTGGAACGCAAGCAGCAGAAGCTCAAGCCGCCTTCGATGTACAAGGTGGTGCTGCTGAACGACGACTTCACGCCGATGGAGTTCGTCGTGATGGTCGTACAGGAGTATTTCAAGAAGGATCGCGAGACGGCCACGCAGATCATGCTGAAGGTCCATCGCGAAGGGCGAGGGGTTTGTGGGGTCTATACGCGGGACATCGCGTCGACCAAGGTTGAGCAAGTCGTTACCCATGCGCGGCAGGCCGGGCATCCGCTGCAGTGCGTGATGGAGGAAGCATGATTGCCCAGGAATTGGAAGTCAGCCTGCACATGGCGTTCATGGAAGCACGCCAGGCGCGCCATGAGTTCATTACGGTCGAGCATCTGCTGCTGGCCCTGCTGGATAATCCGACGGCAGCCGAGGTGTTGCGCGCGTGTGCGGCCAACATCGAGGACTTGCGTCAGAACCTGCGCAATTTCATCCACGACAACACACCTACCGTCCCGGGCACCGACGATGTCGATACCCAGCCGACGCTCGGTTTCCAGCGCGTGATCCAGCGCGCGATCATGCACGTCCAGTCGACGTCGAACGGCAAGAAGGAAGTGACCGGCGCGAACGTGCTGGTCGCGATCTTCGGCGAGAAGGATTCGCACGCGGTCTACTACCTGCAGCAGCAGGGCGTCACGCGCCTGGACGTCGTGAACTTCATTTCGCACGGCATCGCGAAGACGAACGGCGGCGAAGCCGCGAAGTCGTCCGACGCGAACGCGGAAAGCGAAGACGCGAATGCGCAGAAGGAAACCCCGCTCGCGCAGTTCACGCAGAACCTGAACCAGATGGCGAAGGACGGCCGCATCGATCCGCTGATCGGCCGCGAGCCCGAGGTCGAGCGCGTCGTGCAGGTGCTGTGCCGCCGCCGCAAGAACAATCCGCTGCTCGTCGGCGAGGCCGGCGTCGGCAAGACCGCGATCGCGGAAGGGCTCGCCTATCGCATCACGCGCGGCGAAGTGCCGGACATCCTCGCGAACGCGCAGGTGTATTCGCTCGACATGGGCGCGCTGCTTGCGGGCACCAAGTATCGCGGCGACTTCGAGCAGCGTCTGAAGACGGTGCTGAAGGAGTTGAAGGAACGGCCGCACGCGATCCTGTTCATCGACGAAATCCACACGCTGATCGGCGCGGGCGCCGCATCGGGCGGCACGCTCGACGCGTCGAACCTGCTGAAGCCGGCGCTGTCGTCGGGCACGCTCAAGTGCATCGGCGCGACCACGTTCACCGAGTATCGCGGCATCTTCGAGAAGGACGCGGCGCTGTCGCGGCGCTTCCAGAAGGTCGACGTGACGGAGCCGACCGTCGAGCAGACGGTCGCGATCCTGCGCGGGCTGAAGTCGCGCTTCGAGGAGCATCACGGCGTCAAGTATTCGTCGGGCGCGCTGTCGGCCGCGGCCGAACTGTCGGCGCGCTTCATCACCGACCGTCACCTGCCGGACAAGGCGATCGACGTGATCGACGAAGCGGGTGCCGCGCAGCGCATCCTGCCGAAGTCGAAGCAGAAGAAGACGATCGGCAAGAGCGAGATCGAGGAAATCATCTCGAAGATCGCGCGCGTGCCGGCGCAGAGCGTGTCGCAGGACGATCGCAGCAAGCTGCAGACGCTCGATCGCGACCTGAAGAGCGTCGTGTTCGGCCAGGATCCGGCGATCGACGCGCTCGCCGCGTCGATCAAGATGGCGCGCGCGGGCCTCGGCAAGATGGACAAGCCGATCGGCGCGTTCCTGTTCTCCGGCCCGACCGGCGTCGGCAAGACCGAAGTGGCGCGCCAGCTCGCGTTCACGCTCGGCATCGAGCTGATCCGCTTCGACATGTCGGAATACATGGAGCGTCACGCGGTGAGCCGGCTGATCGGCGCGCCGCCGGGCTACGTCGGGTTCGACCAGGGCGGCTTGCTGACCGAAGCCGTCACGAAGAAGCCGCACTGCGTGCTGCTGCTCGACGAGATCGAGAAGGCGCATCCGGACATCTTCAACGTGCTGCTGCAGGTGATGGACCACGGCACGCTGACGGACAACAACGGCCGCAAGGCGGATTTCCGCAACGTCATCATCATCATGACGACGAACGCGGGCGCCGAGTCGATGCAGAAGGCGACGATCGGCTTCACGACGCGCCGCGAAACGGGCGACGAGATGACCGACATCAAGCGCCTGTTCACGCCGGAGTTCCGCAACCGTCTGGACGCGATCATCAGCTTCCGCTCGCTCGATGAGGAAATCATCATGCGCGTGGTCGACAAGTTCCTGATCCAGCTCGAGGAGCAGTTGCACGAGAAGAAGGTCGACGCGCTCTTCACCGACGCGTTGCGCAAGCATCTCGCGAAGCACGGCTTCGACCCGCTGATGGGGGCGCGGCCGATGCAGCGGCTGATCCAGGACACGATCCGTCGCGCGCTGGCCGACGAGCTGCTGTTCGGCAAGCTCGTCAATGGCGGCCATGTGACGGTCGACGTGGACGAAAACGACAAGGTGCAGTTGTCGTTCGACAAGCTGGCGAATCCGCCGCACAAGCCGAACGAAGAGGCGGTCGAAGTCGAGTAAGCGATAATTCGTGGTTCATGCGAACGGCGCGGGAAGTTCTCCGCGCCGTTTCGTTTTATCTGGCGCCGGTGGCGCGATGGCGGTGCAGGGGAGTGGTAACGCAGTGACACAACAACAACGATCGTTCGACAACATCGTCGCGCGCGAACAAGGCTTGCGCCATGCGCTGACGTCCGGGCAGATGGCGATGATCGCGATCGGCGGCGCGATCGGCACGGGGCTGTTCCTCGGCAGCGGGTTCGCGATCGGGCTCGCCGGCCCGAGCGTGCTGGTTTCGTACGCGATCGGCGCGCTGATCGCGCTGCTGCTGATGGGCGCGCTCGCGGAAATGACGGTCGCGCATCCGACGGCCGGTTCGTTCGGCGCGTATGCCGAGCACTACGTCGGCCCGCTCGCGGGCTTTCTCGTGCGCTATGCATACTGGTTCGCGGTAGTGTTCGCGATCGGCACCGAGATCAGCGCGATCGCCGTCTTCATGAAGTACTGGTTTCCGGCCGTGCCCGGCTGGTATTGGGTGATCGGCTTCTCCGCGCTGCTGATCGCGGTGAACCTGGCGAGCGTCACGCTGTACGGCTCGGTCGAATACGCATTCTCGCTGCTGAAGATCGCGGCGATCGTCGTGTTCATCGTGCTCGGCGCGTATCTCGTGTGGTCGGCGCCGGCGGCTTCCGGCATCGGCTTCGCGAACTACACCGCGCATGGCGGCTTCATGCCGAAAGGGCCGTGGGGCACCTGGGTCGCGGTGATCGTCGCGATCTTCAGCTACATGAGCATCGAGGCGGTCGCGATCGCGGCCGGCGAGGCGCGCGATCCGCAGCACGCGGTCACGCGTGCGTTCCGCTCGACGGTGTTCCGGCTCGTGCTGTTCTACCTGCTGACGCTGTCGCTGATGCTCGCGATCGTGCCCTGGACCCAGGCCGGCACCGACGAAAGCCCGTTCGTGAAGGTGATGGCCGCGACGCACGTGCCGTATGCGGCCGGCGTGATCAACTTCGTGCTGCTGATCGCGGCGCTGTCGGCGATGAACAGCCAGCTCTACGTGACGACGCGGATGATGTTCAGCCTGTCGCGCGCGCGGCTCGCGCCGGCGGTGTTCGGCCGGCTCGGCAGCAACGGCGTGCCGCGCGCGGCGCTGTGGATCTCGACCAGCGGCGTCGCGGTCGCGGCCGTGCTGGTCGCGCTGTCGCCCGACACCGCGTTTACCGTGATGATGGCGATCGCGATGTTCGGCGCGCTGTTCACGTGGATGATGATCTTCGTCACGCATCTGCGCTTTCGCGCGCGGTACCGCGGCCCGGCGCTCGCGTTCCGGATGTGGGGACACCCGTTCGGCAGCCTGCTCGGTGCCGGGCTCGTCGGCGCGATCCTGCTGACGACCGCGTTCACGCGCGAATTCCGGATGACGATGGTGGTCGGCGTCGTGTTCGTCGTGCTGCTGACGCTCGCGTACACGCTGCACTATCGGCACCAGCACGCGCGCTGACGCGTGCGTTCCCGCCGCGGGGCTGCGGCCCGCGCGGCATCGCAACGCCCGCCGCGCTAAGGTTCCGTTAAGCCGGCGGCGATTACATTCGAACCTGTCCGCGATCCGGGCCGGCGCACGCCAGCCCGGCGCCATCTGTAAAAGGGGTTCGAATGAACAAACTTCCCGAAATCACGCTCGCGTTCTGGATCATGAAGATCTGCGCGACGACGCTCGGCGAAACCGGCGGCGACCTGCTCTCGATGACGCTGAACGTCGGCTATGCGGTGAGCTCGATCCTGCTGTTCGGTTTCTTTCTCGTCACGCTCGGCGCGCAGCTCAGGACGACGCAATATCGCCCGGCGATCTACTGGGCCGTGATCGTCGCGACGAGCACGGCGGGCACGACGATGTCAGACTTCATGGACCGCACGCTCGGCCTCGGCTATGCGGCCGGCTCGTCGATTCTCGTCGCGATCCTGCTGGCGATCTTCACGGTGTGGCGCCTGAGCGGCGAATCGCTGTCGGTCGACCTGATCCGCACGCGCAAGGTCGAGCTGCTGTACTGGATCGCGATCCTGTTCTCGAACACGCTCGGCACCGCGCTCGGCGATTTCCTCGCGGACAGCTCGGGCCTCGGCTTCGGCGGCGGCGCGCTGCTGATCGGCGGGCTGCTCGCGGCGATCGTGCTCGCGCACTACTTCACGCGCATTTCCGGCGTGCTGCTGTTCTGGGCGGCGTTCGTGCTCACGCGTCCGTTCGGGGCGACGGTCGGCGACCTGCTGACGAAACCGGTCGCCAAGGGTGGACTCGCGCTCGGCACGGTCGGCTCGTCGGCGGTGCTGCTCGGCGTGCTGGTCGCGCTGGTGATCTACGCGAGCATCGCGCAGGCGCGGCGCCGCGAACTCGTACCCGCGCGGATCGCGCAGACGGCCGAGCGGTGAGCGCAGTCACACTGAATCGGAAAAAGGAAAGGGGCCGCGAGGCCCCTTTTTGCGTTGCGCCGTTCAGTGACGGCCGGTGCTGCCGAAGCCGCCTTCGCCGCGATCGCTTTGCGCGAAGTCGTCGACGATGTTGAACTGCGCCTGCACGACCGGCACGATCACGAGTTGCGCGAGCCGCTCGAACGGGTTCAGCACGAACTCGGTCTGGCCGCGGTTCCACGTCGACACCATCAGCTGGCCCTGGTAGTCGGAATCGATCAGGCCGACGAGGTTGCCGAGCACGATCCCGTGCTTGTGGCCGAGGCCCGAGCGCGGCAGGATCAGCGCTGCGTAGCCGGGGTCTTCGAGATGGATCGCGAGGCCCGTCGGAACCAGCGTCGTTTCGCCCGGCTGCAGCGTGACGGGCGCGTCGAGACACGCGCGCAGGTCGAGGCCCGCGCTGCCGGTGGTCGCGTAGGCGGGCAGGTAGTCGCGCATGCGCGCGTCGAGAATCTTCAGGTCGAGTTTCATGCGGTCGTCGAATCGGTCGGGAAGGGCGCGGCGGCGCGGGCCGCCGCGCGGGTAATCAGATCAGGCGGTTGTCCGGCAGGCGCTTCGCGATTTCCGCGACGAGCACGTGCGCGAGCTCGTCCTTCGGCGCGCGCGGCAGGCGCGTGAGGCCGGCTGCCTCGAACAGCACGACTTCGTTGTCGTCGCGGCCGAACGTCAGCGGGCCGAGGTTGCCGACCAGGAGCGGCACGTTCTTGCGCTTGCGCTTCTCGTCGCCGTGCACGTCGAGGTCGCCGCTTTCGGCCGCGAAGCCGACGCAATACGGCGGATCGGGCAGCGCCGCGACCGACGCGAGGATGTCGGGGTTCTCGACGAACGCGAGCGCCGGCATCTTGCGGTCGGCCGTCTTCTTCATCTTGTGCTCGGCCGGCTGATCGACGCGCCAGTCGGCGACCGCGGCCACCGCGATGAAGATGTCGGCGTCGGCTACCGCCTGCATCACCGCGTCGTACATCTGCTGCGCGGTCTGCACGTCCTGGCGGTACACGCCCCACGGCGTGTCGAGCGCGACCGGCCCCGCGACGAGATGCACGTCGGCGCCGGCCTGCTGCGCGGCGCGCGCGAGCGCGAAGCCCATCTTGCCGCTCGAGCGGTTCGTGAGGCCGCGCACCGGATCGAGCGGCTCGAACGTCGGGCCGGCCGTGATCAGCACGCGGCGGTGCGCGAGCACCTTCGGCGCGAAGTGCGAGACGATCGCCTCATAGATCGCCTCGGGCTCGAGCATGCGGCCGTCGCCGACTTCGCCGCACGCCTGCGCGCCCGAATCGGGGCCGAGCACCGACACGCCGTCGGCGCGCAGTTGCGCGGCATTGCGTTGCGTGGCCGGGTTCTGCCACATCTGGCGGTTCATCGCGGGCACGACGAGCAGCGGACAGTCGCGCGCGACGCACAGGGTCGACAGCAGGTCGTCCGCGAACCCGTGCGCGAGCTTCGCGAGGAAGTCCGTCGACGCGGGCGCGATCACGATCGCGTCGGCTTCGCGCGACAGGTCGATGTGCGCCATGTTGTTGCCGATGCGCGCGTCCCACTGGCTCATGTAGACGGGCCGGCCGGACAGCGCCTGCATCGTGACGGGCGTGATGAACTGCGTGGCGGCTTCGGTCATCGCGACCTGCACGGTCGCGCCTGCCTTCGTCAGCAGCCGGGTGAGCTCGGCGATCTTGTAGCAGGCGATGCCGCCCGTCAGGCCGAGAACGAGGTGTTTTCCTGCGAGTTCTGCGTGTGCCAACTCAGGCCTCCAAGGGTCAAACGGAACGGCCGGCGCGAAGCCGGCCGTCGCCACCGAGTATGCGCGCTCAGCGCGAGCCGCGCACGCGACGCAGTTCGTCGTAGATCAGCAGCACCGCGCCGATCGTGATCGCGGAATCGGCGAGGTTGAACGCCGGGAAGTGCCAGTCGCCGAGGTGGAAATCGAGAAAGTCGATCACGTGGCCGTAGATCAACCGGTCGATCACGTTGCCGAGCGCGCCGCCGAGGATCAGCGCGAGCGACACGCTGAACAGCCGCTGGTGGCCGTGGCGCTTCAGCAGGAAGCAGATCACGAGCGTCGCGCCGACGCCGAGCGCGGTGAACGCCCAGCGCTGCCAGCCGCTCGCGGTCGACAGGAAGCCGAACGCGGCGCCGCGGTTGTACACCAGCACGAGGTTGAAGAACGACGTCAGCGCATGCTGCGCCCCGTACGCGAACGTTTTCAGGATCGCGATCTTCGACAGCTGGTCGAACAGGATCACGATCAGCGAAATGCCGAGCCAGGGCGCGAGCGCGCCGCTGGCCGGTTTCGACAGGGTTTTCGCCATATTTACGCAGCGCTCCGGATTTCGCCGTTTTCAAACAGGTTCGAGAAGCAGCGGCCGCACAGCGTCGGATGATCGGCGTGCGCGCCGACGTCCTCGCGGTAGTGCCAGCAGCGTTCGCACTTCTGGTACTTCGACGCGGCCACGTCGACGCTTTCCTGCGCTTCGTCGTCGACCTTCACGACCGTTGCCGCCGACGTGATCAGCACGAACTTCAGGTCGTCGCCGAGGCTCGTCAGCGCGTCGTAGCGCGCGCCGCTCGCATGCACGGCCACTTCGGCCTGCAGCGACGAGCCGATGCGGTTCGCGGTGCGGGCTTCCTCGAGCGCCTTCGTCACGTTGCCGCGCACGTCGCGCAGCAGCGCCCATTTCTCGATCAGCGCGGCCGCGCCGGCGACTTCCGGATACGCGTAGTAGGTTTCCGTGAACACGGTGTCGCTGGCCGGCTGGAACACCTTCCACGCTTCTTCCGCGGTGAACGACAGGAACGGCGCGAGCACGCGCAGCAGCCCGTGCGTGAGGTGGTACAGCGCGGTCTGCGCGGAGCGGCGTGCGCGCGAATCGGCCGCGCTCGTGTACAGGCGGTCCTTCAGCACGTCGAGGTAGAAGCCGCCGAGGTCTTCCGAGCAGTACGTCTGCAGCTTCGCGACGACCGGGTGGAATTCGTACTTCTCGTAGTGGCCGAGCAGTTCCGTCTGCAGTTGCGCGGAGAACGCGACCGCGTAGCGGTCGATCTCGAGCCATTCGTCGACCGGCACCGCGTGCTGCGCGAAGTCGAAGTCCGACAGGTTCGCGAGCAGGAAGCGCAGCGTGTTGCGGATGCGGCGATAGCCTTCGGTCACGCGCTTCAGGATTTCCTCGGAGATCGCGAGTTCGCCCGAGTAGTCGGTCGACGCGATCCACAGACGGATGATTTCCGCGCCGAGACGGTTCGCGACTTCATGCGGGTCGATTCCGTTGCCGAGCGACTTGCTCATCTTGCGGCCTTCGCCGTCGACCGTGAAGCCGTGCGTGAGCAGGCCCTTGTACGGCGCGCGGCCGTCGATCATCGATGCGGTCAAGAGCGACGAGTGGAACCAGCCGCGGTGCTGGTCCGAGCCTTCGAGGTACAGGTCGGCCGGGAACTGCAGCTGATCCTTGTGCGAGCCGCGCAGCACGTGCCAGTGCGTCGTGCCCGAGTCGAACCACACGTCGAGCGTGTCGCGGTTCTTTTCGTACAGGTTCGCGTCGTCGCCGATCAGCTCGCGCGGATCGAGCGTCTGCCACGCCTCGATGCCCGACTGCTCGACACGCTTCGCGACTTCCTCGAGCAGTTCGAGCGTGCGCGGATGCAGCTCGCCGGTTTCCTTGTGCACGAAGAACGCCATCGGCACGCCCCATTGGCGCTGGCGCGACAGCGTCCAGTCGGGACGGTTCGCGATCATGCTGAACAGGCGCTGCTTGCCCCACGACGGGTAGAACGCGGTGGCGTCGATCCCTTCGAGCGCGGTTTCGCGCAGCGTCTTGCCGCCGTCGCGCGGCGTCACGTCCATGCCGGCGAACCACTGCGACGTCGCACGGTAAATGATCGCCGTCTTGTGACGCCAGCAGTGCATGTAGCTGTGCTTGTAGTGCTCGCTGCGCAGCAGCGAGCCGGCCTCGCGCAGCGCGTCGACGACCTTCGGGTTCGCGTCCCAGATCGACAGGCCGCCGAACAGCGGCAGCGATTCGATGTAGCGGCCGTCGCCCATCACCGGGTTGATGATGTCCGAGTCGGTCATCCCGTGCGCCTTGCACGACTGGAAGTCCTCGATGCCGTAGGCGGGCGACGAGTGCACGACGCCGGTACCGGTGTCGGTCGTCACGTAGTCGCCGAGGTAGACGGGCGCGGTGCGCTTGTAGCCGGGGTGGGCCGATGCGAGCGGGTGGTGGAAGCGCAGGTTCGCGAGCTTCACGCCCGGCGCGGTCGCGACGACGCGGCCGGTCAGCTTGAAGTCGGTCATGCAGGCTTCGACACGTTCTTCCGCAATGATCAGCAGCCCGCGCTCGGTGTCGACCAGCGCGTAGACGATTTCCGGATGGAGGTTCAGCGCCTGGTTCGCGGGGATCGTCCACGGCGTGGTGGTCCAGATCACGATGCCGCCCTCGGCGCGCGGCAGTGCCGGCAGGCCGAACGCCTGCGCGGTCTTTTCCGGTTCCGCGAACGCGAACATCACGTCGATCGTCGGGTCGGTGCGATCCTTGTACTCGACTTCCGCCTCGGCGAGTGCCGAGCCGCAGTCGAAGCACCAGTTCACCGGCTTCAGCCCGCGATACACGTAGCCCTTCTCGATGATCTTGCCGAGCGCGCGGATTTCTTCCGCCTCGTTGACGAAGTTCATCGTCTTGTACGGGTTCGCCCAGTCGCCGAGCACGCCGAGACGCTTGAAGCCGACCTTCTGCTTCTCGATCTGCTCGGTCGCGTACGCGCGCGCCTTGCTCATCACTTCGGCCGCCGGCAGCGACTTGCCGAACTGCTTCTCGATCTGGATCTCGATCGGCATCCCGTGGCAATCCCAGCCCGGCACGTACGGCGCGTCGAAGCCGGCCATGTTGCGCGACTTGACGACGATGTCCTTCAGGATCTTGTTGACCGCGTGACCGAGGTGGATGTCGCCGTTCGCATACGGGGGGCCGTCGTGCAGGATGAACTTCGGCCGGCCCTGGCTGGCCGCGCGGATCTTCTCGTAGATGCCGCGCTCTTCCCATTCCTTGACCCACTGCGGCTCGCGCTTGGGCAGGTCGCCGCGCATCGGGAACGGCGTGTCGAGCAGGTTGACCGGATACTTGGCCTGCGGTTTCGAATCGGCTTTCTTGTTGCTCATGATGGGATCGCTATCTAAATCGGGGGACGCTCGTGCGTCGTGAATCGGGGATGCGCGCGGGTCGGCGGCGCGAGGGTGCGGCGCGGGGCGCCGCCGGCCGGATCAGCTAATTCGGTCGGTCGCCGAGGTCGAGAAGCCGGTCGTGCGGCTGCCCGGCGCGCGGTCGCGCTCGACGAAGTACGCACGTGCATTCGCGACGTCCAGCGCGATCGCGCGCGACAGCGCCTCGAGATCGTCGAACTTCGCCTCGTCGCGCAGCTTCTTCAGGAATTCGACGCGGATGAGTTTGCCGTACGCGTCGCCGTGCCAGTCGAGCAGGTGGACTTCGAGCAGCACGCGGCCGGAATCGTCGACGGTCGGGCGCAGCCCGAGGCTCGCGACGCCCGGCAGCGGGGCGGGGCCCAGGCCGTGCACCTGCACGACGAAGATGCCCGCGAGCGCCGGCCGCTTGTGCGCGATCGGCAGGTTCAGGGTCGGGAAGCCGAGGTCGCGGCCGAGCTTCAGCCCGTGCGCGACGTGGCCGCTGATCGCGTAGCCGTGGCCGAGCGCCTGCGCAGCCGCGGCGAGATCGCCCGCCGCGAGCGCGGCGCGCACACCCGAGCTGGAGATGCGCGTGCCGTCGCTGCCGGCGACCGTGCCCATCTGCTCGACCTCGAAGCCGTACTGCTCGCCGGCCGCCTTCAGCGTGTCGAAGGTGCCCGCGCGCTTCGCGCCGTAGCAGAAATCGTCGCCGACCATCATCCAGCGCGTGTGCAGCCCGTTCACCAGCGTGCGCTCGACGAACGCCTGCGGCGACTGGCTTGCGAACGTATGGTTGAAGTGCTCGACGACGACGCGGTCGACCCCGTGCTCGCGCAGCGCTTCCAGCTTGTCGCGCAGCATCGCGATGCGCGGCGGCGCGCCGGCCGGGTTGAAGAATTCCCGCGGGTGTGGCTCGAAGGTCATCACGCACACGGGCAGGCCGCGCGCGTCCGCTGCCGCGCGCACGCGCGCGAGCAGGGCCTGGTGGCCGCGATGGACACCGTCGAAGTTGCCGATCGTCAGCGCGCACGGCGCGCGGCTCTCGGCGTTGGGCAGGCCGCGGAAGACTTTCACGATAGCGGATGCAGCGTCGGGGAATGGGCGGTGGGATGCCGCAAAGCAGAAGATTATAAACGTTCGGGCGGCCCGGCGGCCGAGAAGGGGGGAAACGCGGGGGCGAATGGTAAAATTCGCGGATGAAAAAACTCGTGATCCTGATTTCCGGTCGCGGCAGCAACATGGAGGCCATCGTCCGCGCGTGCGCGCAGGAACGCTGGCCGGCCGAGGTCGCCGCCGTGATCGCCAACCGGCCCGACGCGGCCGGCCTGGCTTTTGCCGCGTCGCACGGGGTGGCGACCGCGGTGGTCGACCATCGCTCGTTCGACGGCCGCGACAGCTTCGACGCGGCGCTCGCCGCCGAGATCGACCGCTTCGCGCCCGATCTCGTCGTGCTTGCCGGCTTCATGCGCATCCTTACGCCCGATTTCGTCAGACGATATGAAGGCCGGCTGCTGAACATCCACCCGTCGCTGCTGCCGAGCTTCAAGGGCATCCACACGCACCAGCAGGCGCTGGATGCCGGCGTCGCGCTGCATGGCGCGAGCGTGCATTTCGTGATTCCCGAACTCGACAGCGGTGCGATCGTCGCGCAGGGCGCGGTGCCCGTGCGCGCGGGCGACGACGCGGCCGCGCTCGCGCAGCGCGTGCTGACGGTCGAGCACGTGCTGTATCCGCGTGCGGTCCGCTGGTTCGTCGAGGGGCGCCTGCGCCTCGAGAACGGCAGGGCAGTGGTCGCGCCGGAAGAGGCGCGCTGGATTTTCGCGGATCAACCGCATACCGAAACGAGCGAGGGCGTATGAAGCTGCACGGATTCCTGATTGGCCAGACCGAGACCTTGCTGGCCGAGGTGCTGAAGTTCACCGGCCCCGCCGACGCGACGACGAGCCGGTTCTTCCGTGCGCACCCGAAGCTCGGCCACGCCGAGCGCGGCGTGATCGCCGAGGCGGTGTTCGCGGTGCTGCGCCGCAAGATGGAGTTCTCGCACCTCGCCGAGAGCGGCACGGGCAGCCCCGCGCGGCGCCTGACGCTGCTCGGCCTGATGCAGACGCTCGGCCGCAATGCGCTGAAGCCGTTCGTGTCGGACACCGAGGCCGCGTGGCTCGAGCACGTGTCGAAGATCGATCCGGCGAGCCTGCCGGTGCGCGTGCGCACGAACCTGCCCGACTGGATCTACCAGGCGCTGTCCGCCCGTTTCGACGCAGAAGAACTCGCGCAGCTCGCCGCCGCGCTGAACTACCCGGCGCCGCTCGACCTGCGCGCCAACGCGCAGAAGGCGACGCGCGACCAGGTGATCGACGCGCTGCGCGCGAACGGCATCGACGCGGGCGAGACGCCGTTCGCGCCGCAAGGCGTGCGCGTCGTCGGCAAGCCGGCGCTCACGCGTCTGAAGCTGTTCGAGGAAGGCCAGATCGAGGTGCAGGACGAAGGCAGCCAGCTGCTGTGCTCGCTGGTCGCGCCGCGCCGCGGCGAGATGGTCGTCGATTTCTGCGCGGGCGCCGGCGGCAAGACGCTCGCGCTCGGCGCGATGATGCGCTCGACCGGGCGCCTTTATGCGTTCGACGTGTCGGAAAAGCGCCTCACGAAGCTGAAGCCGCGCCTCGCGCGCAGCGGGCTGTCGAACGTGAACCCGGTGCTGATCGACAGCGAACACGACGCGAAGATCAAGCGGCTCGCGGGCAAGATCGACCGCGTGCTGGTCGATGCGCCGTGCAGCGGCCTCGGCACGCTGCGCCGCAACCCCGACCTCAAGTGGCGCCAGACGCGCACGTCGATCGAGGAACTCACGCCGAAGCAGGCGTCGATCCTCGCGAGCGCCGCGCGTCTCGTGAAGAAGGGTGGCCGGCTCGTATACGCGACCTGCAGCGTGCTCGACGCGGAAAACGAGGCGATCGTCGAGCAGTTCCTCGCCGACCATCCGGACTTCGTGCTGGTGCCCGCACAGAAGGTGCTGGCCGACCAGCGCATCGAACTCGAGACCGGCGACTACCTGTCGCTGTGGCCGCACCGCCATGCGACCGACGGCTTCTTCGCCGCGGTGCTGGAACGGCGCGCCGCGCAGTAACGGCGGGGCGCACGGACGATGGAGAATCTGCAGAACCGCCTGCTGTCGCACCGGCTCGCGTCGGTGATCCGCGACTTCAACCAGCCGGTAATGATCTGGCAGGCGGCGATCCTCGTCGGCGCGCTGTGTTTTGCATGGGTTGCCGCGCGGTTCGTGCACGGCCGCATCGACGCGCGCCGGCGCGCCGCCGGCCGGATGCCGGGCGCCGGGGCGCAGAGCCTGAAGCGCGCGCTGTTCCCGCTGTTCGGCGGGTTGTTCGTGCTGGCCGCGCAGCTCGGGTTCGACCCGTTCATGTCGACGTCGCTGCTGTCGCTCGCGCTCGTGCCGCTGTTCGGCATCGGGCTGATCTACGTGCTGTTCTTCTTCGCGCGGCGCGTGTTCGCCCGCGACGGCCACACGCATGCGTGGCTGTCGATCGTCGAGAAGATCGTGTCGGTGATCGTGTGGGCGGCGATGGTGCTGACGGTGCTCGGGATCCAGCGCGACGTGATCGCGTGGCTCGACAGCGTGCAGTTCCGCGTCGCGAATGCGCACCTCACGCTGCTGTCGGTGATCTCCGGCGCGCTGTGGGTGTGCGTGACGCTGATGGTCGCGATGTGGCTGGGCTCGGTGCTCGAGGAGCGCCTCGCGCGCGCCACCACGCTCGACGCGAACCTGAAGGTCGTGATGTCGCGGATCGGCCGCGCGCTGCTCGTGTTCGCGGCGATCCTGATCGGGCTGTCGCTGGTCGGCATCGACGTGACGGTGCTCGGCGTGTTCGGCGGCGCGGTCGGTGTCGGCCTCGGCTTCGGGCTGCAGAAGATCGCCAGCAACTACGTGTCGGGTTTCATCATCCTGCTCGACCGTTCGCTGCGGCTCGGCGACGCGATCAGCGTCGGCGGGCTCCAGGGCGTCGTCACGCAGATCCGCACGCGCTATACGGTCGTGCGCGGCCTCGACGGCAACGAGACGCTGATCCCGAACGAGAAACTGATCACCGACGTCGTGCAGAACCAGTCGTCGTACCTGACGCGCGGCTACGCGAAGGTCGCCGTGCAGATTGCTTATACCAGCGACGTCGAGCAGGCGCTCGCGGTGCTCGCGGAAGCCGCGAAGGGCGTGCCGCGCGTGCTCGCTGAGCCGGCGCCGACGCCGTATCTGGTCGGCTTCGGCGCGGACGGGATCGACCTGGAGCTCGGCTTCTGGATCGAGGATGCGGCGAAGGGCACGTCGGGCGTGCGTTCGTCCGTGAACCGCAACATCTGGCGGCTGTTCGGCGAGCACGGGATCTCGATTCCGTTCCCGCAGCGCGAAGTGCGCGTGGTCGGTTTGCCGGAGGGGTTCGCCGCGACCGGCGTGGTCGCCGAGGGCGTGCCCGTGGCCGATGGCCGATCGGTGGACGGGCGGGCGTCGGCCGCGTAGATGCGGCCGACGGCGCGAATCGGGCGGAGCCCGCGGCCAGAACCGGATCGCGTGGCTTTCCCGGTCCGCCGATGGACTGTTTGCGTTGCGTCAAGACAAGAGAATATTCATTTTTTACAAAGACTTGGAACGGTTGAAGTAAAATTCCGGTCTACACGCGGTATGCTTTCATTTTTATGACGTCGGCCTGCGCCGGCATCGCTCTCACCACAGGTAACTGCCTTGTTGAATTCCCTGCTCGATTTTCTTTCCCACGGGCTCCTGCGCTTTTCGTGGTGGCAGGTCGCGCTGTTCGCGCTTGCCGTCACGCACGTCACGATCATCGGCGTGACGGTCTACCTGCATCGCTGCCAGGCGCACCGCGCGCTGGAGCTGCACCCGATCGCGAGTCACTTCTTCCGCGCCTGGCTGTGGATGACGACCGGCATGCTGACGGGCCAGTGGGCCGCGATCCATCGCAAGCACCACGCGAAGTGCGAAACCGAGGAAGATCCGCACAGCCCGCAGACGCGCGGCATCTGGAAGGTGTTCCTCGAAGGCGCCGAGCTGTATCGCGCGGAAGCGAAGAACGAAGAAACGATGCGCAAGTTCAGCCACGGCACGCCGAATGACTGGATCGAGCGCAACGTGTACTCGAAGTACCCGATCCTTGGCGTGAGCCTGATGATGGTGATCGACGTCGCGCTGTTCGGCGTGCTCGGCCTGACCGTGTGGGCCGTGCAGATGGTCTGGATTCCGTTCTGGGCCGCGGGTGTCGTGAACGGCTTCGGCCATTTCTGGGGCTACCGCAACTTCAACTCGGCCGATGCGAGCACGAACCTGTTCCCGTGGGGCATCGTGATCGGCGGCGAAGAGCTGCACAACAACCACCACACGTTCGCGACGTCGGCGAAGCTGTCGAACAAGTGGTACGAGTTCGACATCGGCTGGATGTACATCCGCATCATGTCGGCATTCGGTCTCGCGAAGGTGAAGAAGGTTGCACCGACGCCGCGCCTGAACAAGCCGAAGACGGTGCTCGACCAGGAAACGCTGCAGGCCGTGCTGTCGAACCGCTACGAAGTGATGGCGCGCTACGGCAAGGCCGTGAAGCGTGCCTATCGTCAGGAGCTCGCGCACCTGAAGGAACTCGGTTCGAGCGAGAAGTACCAGCTGATGCGCGGCGCGCGCAAGTGGTTCCACAAGGACGCCGACGGCCTCGACGAACCGCAGAAGAAGCTGCTGCCGGAGATCTTCGCGAACAGCCAGAAGCTGCACACGTACTTCCAGCTGCGCCAGGATCTGGCCGCGATCTGGGATCGCTCGACCGCTTCGCGCGAACAGCTGCTCGCGCAATTGCAGGATTGGTGCCATCGCGCGGAACAAAGCGGCATCAAGGCGCTGCAGGAATTCGCGACGCGCCTGCGTCGCTACGCCTGATTCGAAATCGATTAGAATCTCAGGACGTCACAAACCCCGCGTTGGCGGGGTTTTTTCATTTGGGCGGCCGGTTTTCGAAGGGCGACCGGAAGCGCCGGAATTCGTATGAGGCTCGGGGCAGCATTGACGTGGCGCCCCGGGGCGAGCGTAGGGATGGGCTGGAGCAAGCGCTGAAGTGCCAACTCTGGCCGACCGCGAAGCATGGGACCCGAGTAAGCGCTAAAGCGCTAACTCGGGTCGACAGGAGATATGGAGATGCAATCGACGATCAAACCCGTCGAGTACGACCGGCCGGTCTCGGCGGGAACCGTCTGTGGGGTAGGCCAGGCGTGGGCCAAAGTGCCCGAGGCGCCGTCTGCCGAAGAACGCGCCGCACTGAAGGCGCGCATCAAGGCGCTGCTCGCACGTGAAAAGGCCGTGCTCGTCGCTCACTACTACGTGGATGCCGAGCTGCAGGAACTGGCGGACGAAACCGGCGGCTGCGTCGCCGATTCGCTCGAAATGGCCCGTTTCGGCCGCGACCACGACGCGCAGACGCTCGTCGTCGCCGGCGTACGCTTCATGGGCGAAACCGCGAAGATCCTGAGCCCCGGCAAACGCGTACTGATGCCCGATCTCGACGCGACCTGCTCGCTCGATCTTGGTTGCCCGGTCGACGAATTCTCCGCGTTCTGCGATGCGCATCCCGACCGCACCGTCGTCGTCTACGCGAACACCAGCGCCGCCGTGAAGGCCCGCGCGGACTGGATGGTCACGTCGTCGATCGGCCTCGAAATCGTCGCGGACCTGCACGCGCGGGGCGAGAAGATCATCTGGGCACCGGATCGCCATCTCGGCAGCTACATCCAGAAGAAAACCGGCGCGGACATGCTGCTGTGGCAGGGTTCGTGCCTCGTCCACGACGAATTCAAGGGCATCGAGCTCGACCTGCTGCGTGCCGAATATCCGGACGCGAAGGTGCTCGTGCATCCGGAGTCGCCGGAAAACGTCGTCGCGCAGGCGGACGTCGTCGGCTCGACGACGCAGCTGATCGATGCCGCCGTGAAGCTCGACGCGACGCACTTCATCGTCGCGACCGACCTCGGCATCCTGCACAAGATGCAGATCGCGGCGCCCGGCAAGACCTTCATCGCCGCGCCCACGGCCGGCAACAGTGCGACCTGCAAGAGCTGCGCGCATTGCCCGTGGATGGCGATGAACGGCCTCGCGAACCTCGCCGACGTGCTCGAGCGCGGTCACAACGAGATCTTCGTCGATCCGGCGATCGGCGCGCGCGCGCGTCTGCCGATCGACCGGATGCTCGATTTCGCCGCGGCGCACAAGAAGCGCGTGCAAGCGAGCGGCGATCTGCAGCGCGATCAGCAACTGTTCGCGAACGTGGGGGCTGCATGACCGGCGCAGTCTCTCCGCTGTTCGAAGCCGTCCGCGCACAATACGGCGCGGCGTTCGACGAAGCGATCGCGCGCAACGTCGCCGACGCGATCGCCGAAGACGTCGGCACCGGCGACCAGACCGGGCGGCTCGTGCCGGCCGGCGAGCGGCGCCGTGCGCGCATCATCGTGCGCGAGGAAGCCGTGTTGTGCGGCGTGCCGTGGTTCGAGGCCGTCATCGCGCGAATCGATCCGTCGATCGTCGTGCAGTGGCGCTATCGCGAAGGCGACCGGATGGCGCCGGATTCGACCGTCTGCGAACTCGAAGGGCCGGCGCGCGCGCTGTTGACGGCCGAGCGCAACGGACTGAACTTCCTGCAGCTGCTGTCGGGCGTCGCGAGCGCGACGCGTCGTTACGTCGATCGCGTCGAAGGCACGCGCACGAAGATCCTCGATACGCGCAAGACGCTGCCGGGCCTGCGGCTCGCGCAGAAGTACGCGGTGCGGGTCGGCGGCGGCGAGAACCAGCGTCTGGCGCTGTACGACGGCATCCTGATCAAGGAAAACCATATCGCGGCTGCCGGCGGTGTCGGCGAAGCGCTCGATGCGGCGTTCGCGCTCGAATCGGGCGTGCCGGTGCAGGTCGAAGTCGAGACGCTCGCGCAGCTCGACACGGCGCTCGCGCATGGCGCGCAGTCGGTGCTGCTCGACAACTTCACGCTCGACATGATGCGCGAGGCAGTGCGCATCGCGTCCGGCAAGGCCGTGCTCGAAGTGTCGGGCGGCGTCAATTTCGATACGGTGCGCACGTTCGCGGAGACGGGCGTCGACCGTATCTCGATCGGCGCGCTGACGAAGGACGTGCGCGCGACCGACTACTCGATGCGGATCGTCGACTGACCGCGCGACATACCGTCTGACGAAAAAAGCCGCTGGCGCGCATGACGCCAGCGGCTTTTTTTGTGCGGCGGCAGCCGGGAAGGGCGTACAGGTCAGCGGCGCGAGCGGGGCGTGAGCACGCTCGGCAGCGCCTTCGGCAGCGTGTGCGGCCAGTCGCGGCTGTAGTGCAGCCCACGGCTTTCGCGGCGCGAGTACGCGCTCTTCACGATCAGCGTCGCGACGTCGACGAGATTGCGCAGCTCGAGCAGGTCGCGCGTCACGCGGAAGTTCGCGTAGTACTCGTGGATCTCGTCGCGCAGCAGCGACAAGCGGTGCTTCGCGCGCTCGAGACGCTTGTCGGTGCGCACGATGCCGACATAGTTCCACATCAGCCGGCGCAGTTCGTCCCAGTTGTGCGCGACGACGACTTCCTCGTCCGCATCCGACACGCGGCTTTCGTCCCATGCGGGCAGCTTGGCCGGCGTTGCAGCGTCGAAGCCGGCCGCTTCGATCGCCTCGGCCGCCGCGCGGCCGATCACGAGGCATTCGAGCAGCGAATTGCTCGCGAGCCGGTTCGCGCCGTGCAGCCCCGTGTACGACGTCTCGCCGACCGCATACAGGCCCGCGAGATCGGTGCGCCCCGCGAGATCGGTGACGACGCCGCCGCACGTGTAGTGCGCGGCCGGCACGACCGGAATCGGCTGCTTCGCGATGTCGATGCCGAATTCGAGGCAGCGCGCATGGATCGTCGGGAAGTGCTCGCGCAGGAACGCTTCCGGCTGGTGGCTGATGTCGAGATACACGCAGTCGATCCCGCGCTTCTTGATCTCGAAGTCGATCGCGCGCGCGACGATGTCGCGCGGCGCGAGTTCCGCGCGCGGATCGTGTGCGGGCATGAAGCGCGTGCCGTCCGGCAGCTTGAGCAGGCCGCCTTCGCCGCGCACGGCCTCCGAAATCAGGAACGACTTCGCATACGGATGGAACAGGCAGGTCGGGTGGAACTGGATGAATTCCATGTTCGACACGCGGCAGCCCGCGCGCCACGCCATCGCGATGCCGTCGCCGGTCGCGGTGTCGGGGTTCGTCGTGTACAGGTAGACCTTGCCGGCGCCGCCGGTCGCGAGCACCGTGTGCGGCGCCTCGATCGTGATCGTGCGGTCGTTGTCGACGTCGAGCGCATACAGCCCGTGACAGCGGCGCCCGGGCAGCCCGAGCCGGTCCGACGTGATCAGGTCGATCGCATGGTGGTTTTCGAAGAACGTGATGTTCGGATGCTGGCGTGCGCGGTCGGACAGCGTCGCGAGCACCGCATGGCCGGTCGCGTCGGCCGCGTGGATGATCCGGCGGTGGCTGTGGCCGCCTTCGCGCGTCAGGTGGAAACCAAGTTCGGCCGCATCGTCCTTCGTGAACGGCACGCCCTGGGAGATCAGCCATTCGATCGCTTCGCGGCCATGCTCGACGATGTAGCGCGTCGCGCCTTCGTCGCACAGCCCGCCGCCGGCGACCAGCGTGTCGTCGACGTGGTTCTCGATGCTGTCCGCCGAATCGAGGACGGCCGCGATGCCGCCTTGCGCGTTATCGCTTGCCCCCTCCATCATCGAACGTTTCGCGATCAGCGCGACACGTCGCGTGCTGGCCAGGTTGAGTGCGACCGACAGCCCTGCCAGGCCGCTGCCGACGATCGCCACGTCGAATTTCATGCTGCATCTCCATCGTTACGCTTTAGATCTTGTGCGTTCCGTCGACCTCGGCCGCGGAAAGGGGAGAGCATACCGCGTCGGGCCCGAGCGTGCGCGCGAAACCGCGCAAAACAAAAAGCCCCGCATGTGCGGGGCTTTTCGGTCGCCGTCAGGCTGGCAGAAACCGGAGATTACTTGATCTTGGTTTCTTTGTATTCCACATGCTTGCGGACGACGGGATCGAACTTCTTGATCGCCATCTTTTCCGGCATGTTGCGCTTGTTCTTCGTGGTCGTGTAGAAGTGACCCGTACCAGCGGTCGACTCAAGCTTGATCTTGTCGCGTGCGCCTTTTGCCATGATTGTGCTCCTTGGGCTTAGGCTTCGCCGCGTGCGCGCAGGTCAGCGAGCACGGAATCGATGCCGTTCTTGTCGATCAGGCGCAGGCCGGCGTTCGAGACGCGCAGGCGCACCCAGCGGTTTTCGCTCTCCACCCAGAACCGGCGGTTTTGCAGGTTCGGCAGGAAGCGGCGCTTCGTCTTGTTGTTGGCGTGGGAAACGTTGTTGCCGCTCATCGGCGCTTTCCCAGTTACTTGGCATACGCGTGCCATGAGAGCACTCCTAATACGCTAAATTCGGGGTTCGATCGCCGATGAAGGTTCCATCGTACTGCCACGTGATCCATGGCTGCACTCAGAACGCCGAAGCCTGTAAAGACAAGGCCCTTCGATGGCTAGAACTGGTTGGAAAAAAGACAGACGACGATTCTAGCAGAAAAAGTTCAGAAAAATCAAACCCAATTTCGCATCGTCGTTGCGGCGCCCGTGGGGCGGGTCGCCGGGCCACAGTCTACAGCCAACCGGCGCGCGCGAACGAAAATGTATCGCTGGTGCCGACGACGACGTGATCGAGCAGCCGCACGTCGACGAGTTCGAGCGCGTCTTTCAGCACCCGCGTCAGGCGGCGGTCCTCCGCGCTCGGCTGGACCGCGCCCGACGGATGATTGTGCGCGACGATCAGCGCCGCGGCGTTCTGCTGCAGCGCGCGGCGCACGACCTCGCGCGGATAGACGGCCATGCGCGTCAGCGAGCCGCGCGTGATTTCCTCAATGTCGATCAGGCCGTTGCGGGCGTCGAGGTACACCGCAATGAATACTTCGTGCGGGCGCGAGCCGATCTTCAGCCGCAGGCAATCCTCGACGGCGCCAGGCGAATCGATCTGCAGGCGCGCGTGCGCCTTCTCCTCCAGCATGCGCCGCGCGATCTCGGTGACCGCGACGAGCCGTGCGGAGCGCGCGGGACCGATGCCGGGGTGCATCTCGAAGTCGCCGGAGGTCGCCTCGAGCAGGCCGCGCAACGTGCCGAACTGCCTGACCAGCGCGCGGGCGGTGACAAACACATCATGCCCGGGCTTGCCCGTGCCGAGCAGCAGCGCGATCAGCTCGTCGTCGGTCAGCGCGGCGGGCCCGCGCTCCAGCAGCCGTTCGCGCGGCCGCTCGGGGCGCCAGTCGGCCGGGCGGCGCTTGCGCAGGCGGATCGGGACGACGCGGCCCGGCGCAGCGGCCGGTGGGTCGGCGGTGTCGCGGCATTCGGACGGCACGACGGCGAGAGAGGATGACGGCATGATCGAAACTCCATTGGCGGCGGCCGTGTGCGCGACGTCGTCGCACTTTCAGCCTTGCGCGCTCAGGTGACTTACAATATTGGCTTTGCGCCGGGCCTTTCGGCCAGTTCGGGCGCCGACGAACACGAGTCATTCATGAGCATCATCGATCTATCCGAAGTGAAGCCCGGTTCCCATGTCACGCTGCATTACCGGCTGGCACTGGCCGACGGCGCCGATATCGTCAACACCTTCTCCGACAAGCCCGCCACGCTGCTGCTCGGCGCCGGGCAACTGGCGCCCTCGCTGGAACAGATTCTGCTCGGGCTCAGGGTCGGTGACCATTCGACTTTTCAGCTAACGCCCGAGCAGGGGTTCGGTCCCCGCAATCCCGACATGCTCCAGCGCGTGACGCTGTCGACGCTGCGCGAGAACGGGATGGTCGGCGACGATTTCACGCCGGGCGAGCTGATCGAATTCAACGCGCCGGACGGCGGCCGCTATGCAGGGGTGCTGAAGGAAGTCAGCGAAACCTCGGCGCTGTTCGACTTCAATCATCCGCTCGCGGGCCAAGCGCTCACGTTCGAAGTGAAAATCATCGGAATCCTGTAATCATGAGCACCACCGATACGCTGTCCGGGCAGACCGTCGCCGCCGATGCCGAAATCCTGCTGGCCCAGCCGCGCGGCTTCTGCGCCGGGGTCGATCGCGCAATCGAGATCGTCGAGCGCGCGATCGCGATGCACGGTGCGCCGATCTACGTCCGTCACGAGATCGTCCACAACAAGTACGTGGTCGAGGATCTGAAGAAGAAAGGCGCGATCTTCGTCGAGGAACTCGAGGAAGTGCCGGCCGGCAACACCGTGATCTTCAGCGCGCACGGCGTGTCGAAGGCCGTGCGCGACGAGGCGGACGTGCGCGGGTTGCGTATTTACGACGCAACCTGCCCGCTCGTCACGAAGGTGCACGTCGAAGTGGCGAAGATGCGCCAGGACGGCGTCGACATCGTGATGATCGGCCACAAGGGCCACCCGGAAGTCGAAGGCACGATGGGGCAGGTCGAGCGCGGCATGCATCTCGTCGAAAGCGTCGAGGACGTGCAGAAGCTCGCACTCGCCGATCCCGAGCGCATCGCGCTCGTCACGCAGACGACGCTGTCCGTCGACGACGCGGCCGAGATTATCGGCGCGCTGAAGGCGAAGTATCCGAAGATCCGCGAGCCGAAGAAGCAGGACATCTGCTACGCGACGCAGAACCGCCAGGATGCGGTGAAGTTCATGGCGCCGCAGTGCGACGTCGTGATCGTCGTCGGCAGCCCGAACAGCTCGAATTCGAGCCGCCTGCGCGAAGTGGCCGAGAAGCGCGGCGTGGCCGCGTACATGGTCGACGCACCCGACCAGATCGATCCGGCCTGGGTCGCGGGCAAGCGCCGCATCGGCGTGACGGCCGGCGCATCGGCGCCGGAAGTGCTCGCCCAGGCCGTGATCGCGCGGCTGCGCGAGCTCGGCGTGCGCAACGTCCGCGCCCTCGACGGCATCGAGGAAAACGTGTCGTTTCCGCTGCCGCGCGGGCTCAACCTGCCGCCCGCCGCCTGATTGCCGCATCGCACCTGCGATACCCCCGAAGCGCGCCTCCCGGCGCGCTTTTTTTTGCGTCGCGAAAACGAGATGCAACCATTGTTCACAGCAATGGTGCAACCCGGTTGCTATCGCTGCGCGTAGCCGCTTCTCAAAATTGGTTGCAATGCAGGAAAACCCCATCGAATCAGGATTATTGGCGGCCTATAAATGGAGTTACAATGCGCCCGTTTTCAGGCCGGAATGGCTTTGAAATCGGGTTTTGGCAAGGCGCGGGAGACCTACTCGATGCATGTGAAGTTGGCTGACGCCATGTCCGTCGCCGCACCGGTTGCAATGCTTGCCGGCTGTAGCAAAAAGAGCGACGACGAGGCGGGCAGGGAGACTGCGGCACCCGCAGTACCGGCGGCCAGCGACGTGCGCGCTGCCGGACCCGGTCGTGCGGCGCGGTCGGTGTGCCGCATTGCGCAATCGGACAGTGACAAGGACAACGGGGCACGTTTGGCGATCGAGGAATTCAACGCGCAGGGCCCGAAGATCGGCATGCATTCGGCACGGCGGGCAGCACGCGCCGGCGGCGCTGCCATCGACCGGGCGACGGGCAAGCTGATTGCCCGACAACGAGCCGCCGGCCATGATGCGGCAGCAGCAGGGCGCGCCGCACGGCGGGCGCCCGGGTTTCGGGGCAACGCAGGCGACGTGCAGATGTCACTGATTCCCTTTCATTTCGATTCGACGAAACAGCGTGTCGCCGCGACCCATCGCGTCGCGGCGGGCGGTCTGCTTCGTTTCACGGATTCCGACGCAGTCCTGACGAAAGTCGGGCGCCACCTTCGCGATGCCGGTTCGGGCGCGGCGCGGGCGGCGGCGGACGGCCCGCTTGCACCGCAGGCGACGGCGTCCGGCATCGGAGCGCAAACCCTTGGCGACATCGGCATGTGCGCCGTCAAGGTGGTCGAGCCCGCGGGCGACGCGGCGCGGAACCTGATCTGCCCGGACGCGGGGTTCGCCCCGGCCCGGACGGAAAAAGGCATGGCGTTCGGGCAACCGGACACCGGCCGTTGCGGCACGCTGCCCTACGACTTCAAGGAGGCCAAGTACACCGTCCTCGATGTCGTGACGATTTAGCGACGGGACTCATGATGGCACCGGAACAGTGCGGTGTCGTTTCTGTATCCGTTCCGGCGGCAGGTCCGGCCGTACAGGCCGGGCGGCGCGCGCCGGGGCGATCCACCCTTACCGGTATCGACTAGTACCCGCAGTGTCGCCGAGAAGGCGCGATTCCTCGCTTACCCGCGGGGCGCAACGTCCTCCGGCAGCATGGGCCAAGGAGCTTTAAATGGATATTTTCGTCCAGCAGATCCTCAACGGGCTGGTGCTCGGCAGTGTGTACGCCATCATCGCGTTGGGTTACACGATGGTGTACGGCATTCTCGGCATCATCAACTTCGCGCACGGCGACGTGCTGATGATCGGCGCGATGGTCGCCCTGTCGGCGATCACCGTGCTGCAGAACCACTTTCCCGGACTCGGCAACGTCGCGACGCTGACGATCGGCCTTGGCATCGCCGCCGTCGTCTGCGCGTGCGTGGGCTACACGATCGAGCGGGTCGCGTACCGGCCGCTGCGCCGCGCGCCGCGTCTCGCACCGCTGATCACCGCGATCGGCGTGTCGATCCTGCTGCAGACGGCCGCGATGATCATCTGGTCGCGCAACCCGCTGCC